>JAQZCZ010000122.1 GCA_028751095.1 Euryarchaeota archaeon Ods01
AGAGGGCGGACGCTCTCGAAGACAGGATAGAGGAGACTGAGGAACGCCGGGACGAACTGCGTCAGATGCTTGAGGACGGCGATATCTCGGAATCTGAATACAGGGCACGTATGGCGACCCTCTCGACACGTCTCGATAACGCCGAACAGACGGTCAGCCTTCTCTCGTCGCTCGCTGAGGAGTTTGACGAGGACGACCGGCACGACCTTGGTCTGACCGAGGACCGTCTCGAACGTCTCGCCGAGCGCTCCGAGGGTGTAGTTGAAGCACAGGAGCGCCGCGAGGCGCGCGGTGTCATGTCCGACGACCCCGAGCAGGAAGTCGTTGACAGGGTTGACCGTGCCGCGGACCGTCTGGAGCGCGCTGAAGCACATGTCGAACGCGCCGAGAACGCCGTGGAGTCGGAACGCGGTAACCGTGCCGTTGACCGTGCAACCGAGTATCTGGTCCGTTCGGAAACCGTTCTCGACGAAGCCCGTGAAGCTCTCGATGACGGACAGCACCGCGAGGCGCGCCACCTCGCCGGTGAGTCGGTGAACTTCGCCGGAACCGCGCGCAGTTACGCCGACCGCGCCCTGCGCGTCGTGCCTGAGGATGACGACGACGAAGCCGACGAACGCGCTGAGAGGATGGTTGAACGCGCCATGATGACCTTCGACGACGCTACTGATACCGTCGAACGCGCCCGCGAGGTCGTTGATGATAGACAAGCCCGGTCGCTTCTCGAACGCGCTGAGGACGAACTCGACGACGCCGAAACGGCGCTGACCGCCGCACGTGAGGCGCTCGACGACGGCAACGAGGTTGCGGCGGACCGGTACGCACGTACCTCCGTCGGACATTCTTCGAGCGCTGACACGTACGCCGAGCGCGCCATAGCTATCGAGGACGGCGGTACGGATGATGAACGTGAAGACGCCCGTGAAGCGGTCTCCGAAGCCGAAGACGCCCTTAGCACCGCCGAGGAAGCTATCGACCGTGCGGCGGGCGAGGTTGACGACGGTAACCAGCTGCTCGAAAGGGCTCGTACTAGTTTCCGAACCTCCGAGGATGCCCTTACCGACGCGCGCGAAGCCTTCGATGACAGCCGGTATTCGACCGCAGAGAGAAGCGCCGAACGTGCGGCTAGCCGTGCCGAACTCGCCACGGAAGCCGCTACGAGAGCTGTCGAAGAAGACGAAACGAGGGACCGTGACGACGGTACCGACGAGGGGGCGGAGTTCGAACTCAGTATACAGGATACTAACTCGCCGATAACGCCCGACGAAACCCCGATTGTCGAGGTATATCTCCGTAACGTCGGCGACGAGCGCGGCACCGACGAACTCTCCGTCTGGGGATTAGGTGTCGATACCATCGAGTTCAGCCTCGAAGCCGGTGCTGAGACCACCGAACGCGTCACCCTATCGACCGGTGACCAGACCCCTGAACCCGGCTTCTACGAGATAGAGGCCGAAGTCATCGAAGACGGAGCCTACGACAGCCACCGTATCGGCGTAGAATCCGAAGACGACGATGATGAAGCCGAAGCCGAGTTCGATGTCGAGATACGCCTCACCAACCAGCCCGTTGAACAGGGTGACGAACTCGACGCCG
>JAQZCZ010000008.1 GCA_028751095.1 Euryarchaeota archaeon Ods01
ATACGGTCGGCGCGGAGAAGTACAGGAACGTCCTGACGGTCAACACGGGGGCGTGGCAGGCGCAGACGCCGTACCAGAAGGCGATGAATATACAGCCCGACGTGGGCTACGCCGCCGTCCTTGACCTCTCGTCGCTCGAACTCGACCTCAAACAGTTCGCTCCTTAGCTCACGTCGGGCGCTTCGTCCTCTGGGGTTCTCCCCTCTAACTCAACCTCGAACTCTAGTTCAGGGTCGTTTCCTTGGAACTCGACCTCTATCTCGACCGTATCGCCGAACGCGAAAGGTATCTCCCAGCCGTCGCCCGAGACGTTGACCTCGTCGCCTTCCTGCAACTGCTCGCCTAGCTCGACGAGAAACGCTCCCGCGTCTTCGGCTCCTACGTGGAACTCCTCTTCGAAGTAGCCCTCGGTTATCACGTCTACGCCCTCTTCCTCTTCTTCCTCGGATTCGGGTATCTCAGCCATATCCGTTCCTGTCTTACTCCTCGAAAAGTATAAGCTTTCTTTGGAATAATATATACGAAATGGAATACCTCGAACTCCTCGGCTCAAAGCCGCGTCTCGAAGTCCTCCGCGCCCTGTCACGCCGAGATATGTACGTCTCGGAGATAATCGACGAGGTGGGTATGGACGGTAAGACGGCGAAACACCATCTCGATACTCTCGAAGACGCGGGCGTCGTCGAGACGTACGAGGACGGGAGACGGCGTTACTACGAACTCGTCCGCGAGGTCCGTCTCGAAGTCTCGCCGTCACCCGACCGCCGTTTCGTCGTCCGTCTCCCTGAAGCCGACTGAGTTTCGCCGGTGTTTTACCTCCGCGCTCCGCGTTTCCGGTATGGGATTCGGAAGCTACGATGAAAGCGAACAGGAGAAACAGCAGTCAGAGAGCGACGTAGACGAGGACGACGCGGTCAACGTTCACGACGGCGCGCACGAGGGCGAGGTTAGCTACGACACCGACGCCTCGTCCGACGAACTCCTTGACCAGCTTCAGGATATCAAGGAGAGCGGCGAGGACGACTGATGCTCTCAGAGGGTGACGAGGCTCCCCGCGTCGAAGCGCGTAACCAGAACGGCGAGACGGTGGCGCTCGGCTACGACGCGCCCACGGTCGTCTACTTCTACCCCAAGGACGACACGCCGGGATGCACGACCGAGGCGAAGGGCTTCGAGCGCGAGGCGGACGAGTACGAGGCGGCAGGCGTCGAGGTCTACGGCGTCTCGACCGACGACGTTGATTCTCACTGCGACTTCGCCGAGGAACAGGGGCTTTCGTTCGACCTCCTCGCCGACCCCGACGCCGAGGTTGCGGAGGCTTTCGGCGTCTCCACCGACGGAGGATACGCCGACCGCGTCACCTTCGTTGTCGCCGACGGAGTCGTCAAACGAGTCTACGAAAACGTCTCCCCCGACGGACACGGACGCGACGTTCTCCTTGACCTCATCGACAACGGCGTCGTCTCCCTCTGAGTCATCGGAACGGGTTTTCGACCCCGAACTCGGCTCCACACCCCTCGCAGTCGGTCTCTCCGCCGTCTGTTTCTATCGTCATCTCGTCGCCGCATACGGGACAGTCTATCTCAGTTTCTTCCCTGTACGTTCCCGCGCCGGTGAGTATCTCGTCAGGCTTTAGCTTTATCTTTTGCATGTTAATTCATTTAGGCTGGATAAATAAAACCTTACTGCCGGATAAGTTAGGTGGATTGGCACTTAGCCACGTCTGGTCTACATATACTCGACAAAACTTCACCCACGCTCATTTCTACCGTCACTCCGTAAAGAAAACATACCTCCACACATTACCCGTTCTCAGGATGAACACGAGAGAATACGTGAAGTACGCGAAGTACGCGGGTGCCGCCGGCGTAGTCATGTTTGTTATCGGTGCCGTCGGCGAGATTATAGGTAACCTCGTTCTGACTGACCTCCCACCGGTCGTCGACTCGGCTTTCATATACCTACTTGCGCTCGGGTTCGTGCTGGTATTCGCCGCGGTCCTCGCCGGCGGAATACTCCCGCTCGCTATGGAGTGAAGAAGGGTAAGCTGTCTCTAGACGCTTTCTAAGTCTCTTTTGTTCTCTCGTAAATCGATTAACTGTCTTAAATTTAGGTTAAGCGCTACCGGTCTTCATTAGGATGGGGTACATGGCTACACGTATGCGTTCAACAGCAATCGTCGCTGTCGTCTTGGTGTTCGCCGTCTCCGCCGCGCTCGTCGCGGGCGTCGCCGCCGGAGAGAATACCACCGACGGTGACACGGTTGAGAACGACACGGAGATGAACGAAACCGACGGTATGAACGAGACTGACGACGAAGCGGAAAATGAGACGGTAGAAGACCCGAGCGACCATAGCGGTCTTACCGTCGCCTCGATAGCCAGCGCCGTTACGGGACCGCCTCCGTGGGCTGGACCGCCCGAAACCGCCTCGGTCGACAGTAACGACACGGAACTCAACGAGACCGAACTCAACGAGTCGGGCGTAGAGAACGTCTCGGAGGTCGACCATCCGTCGGGACTCGGCGGAGCGGTCGTCTCGGCGATAGCTTCGGCGACGCGCGGTCCGCCCCCGTGGGCTGGACCTCCTGAACACGCCGGAGTCTCGGACAACGAAACTGATAACGAAACCGACGCGGGTGAGGTAGGACCGCCCGAACACGCAGGACCGCCTGAAGACAGAGGACCGGAGGACGGTAACGAGTCTGATGTAGGACCTCAGGCAGGACCTGACCGAGGTGACGATGACGTAGGACCTCCCGAAGAAAGAGGTCCTGACGGCGAACGCGGACCGCCCGAGGACGCAGGACCCGACGGAGCGGGTGGACCGCCTGACGACGCCGGACCGGCTAACGGTCCCCCGCAGTAGCTAAACCCCGAAGAACTCTACTCCGTAGAGATACCATAGGACGCCGACTCCAAGTCCGAACAGAAACGACAGCGCCAGACCCGCCGCGAGGAGACGCGTGTCGTAGTTCTCAACGGGGTCTTCCTCGTAGCTGATGATGAGGATTTCCTCCTCGCCCTCGTCTACATCCCCGTACTTGGCGTCCTCATTCATACATCCGTCTTAGTACCGGTCCGTAAAGGAACTTTCCGTCCGAATATTTCCGAGAAGCCTGCAAGAACGACGAGACAAGTATAGATGTCCTTCACCTACGTGTGTGAAGGGAATAAACCTTTCCATGCGTTGGCAAAGGTTAAGTCAGTCTGGTGCGTATCCGACGGTAATGAGAGACACCAACTTCAAACAGGACTCAGACACCGGACTGATAGAACGCTCATACGACGACGAGGACTTTCTCGAAGCCGTCCGTGAGAACGAACCGGCAACGACGAAGGAAGTCATGGACGCCGTCGGATGCTCACGGAAGGGGGCACTCTACCGTCTGCGTAACCTCGAAGACGAAGGTGTGTTGAGGAGCAAAGAAGCCGGTACGTCACTTGTCTGGATGGTAGAGCGAAACGAAGCTTCGCGTACTGACACGAATCCGGATGGATTCGAGGAAGTGGTAGAATGAGCACCGAGTACAAGGTTGACCGAGAAATAAGACTCACCCAAGAGGGTGACTGGTGGGTAGCCAAGGACGAAGACGAAGGCGTAGCGTCGCAGGGTAGGACGCGCCAAGAGGCACTCGAAAACCTTGACGAAGCCGTAGCACTCCACAAGGGTGAGATAGGCGACCCCATAGAAACGTGGGAAGGGGAGAAGGAAGTTCTCGAAGACCTCGGTATTGACCCTGACGAGGTCAAAGAGGCGCGTGAGGAGAACGACGAACTGCCGGAGTTCATGCAGTAGATGGTCACGCGCGACTTCTCCGGTCGTGACGTAGTAAAGGCTCTCACGCGCAACAACTACCGCGTCGTTGACCGTGAAGGTAGCCTACGTCAAGCTCCGGTATGAGCACCCAACGAACGACGACGACGTGCGTGTGGTAAGCGTCCCACAGACGGACCGTATCCCTACCGGCACGCTTCGGAATATAGCCGACCAAGCCGGCGCGCGTGACTTCGACGACTTAAGCGAATCGGAGATTCGCGTATGCTCACGAACTCCGTAGGAGTTCGAGACATTCTGTCGCTGGATAGACCGCAACAGGTAGCCACACCGCGCCGGTTCGACGCTCTTTTCTTACCTAACACTCGGTCGCTAACACTCGGTCGAAGAGAGCCGTCTATGTTTGGTGATATACTTGAAGTCCGAGACGGTAGTGAACCCTTTTTTATGTTTGCGAGGGGAGGGATTTGAATTCGGTCGCTCACAGGCTCGCTCACTATTCAAATCCATCCTTCTCGTTCGCTCGTAGAACTCGCTCACTGCGAGGGGAGGGATTTGAACCCACGAACCCCTTCGGGAGCGGGTCTTGAGTCCGCCGCCGTTTCCAGGCTTGGCTACCCTCGCTCGTTCGTGTTTCCGCCACGAAATTCCTTAACGGTTTTCTTTCGTCACGTATTTGCGCGGCGCGACCGTACTACCTCCGATGGAAAGCTTCGACGACCGTGTCGAAGAGGTCAACGACGAGATACGCCGTCTCGCGCGTACCGTCGAACCCGAGTCGCTTGCTGATGCTGTCGTCCATATCTCTACGAGCGGCGGCAAACGTCTCCGTCCCGTCCTGACGACCTTCTCCTGCGAGGCGACGACCGACGACAGCCCGACCGATGAACAACGCGACGCCGCGTTACGTTTCGCCGCCGGAGTCGAGTTCGTGCATACCTCCGCCCTCGTTGCTGACGACATCATCGACCGTTCCGACGTACGCCGCGGCGTTCCGACCGTCCACGAGGAGTTCGGACACGACTCCGCTGTCCTGACGAGCAACGTCCTCCTCGGAAAGGCACTCGATATAATCGACGACCGTGACGCCGTTGAGGCGATGGTTGACGCCGTCAAGAACCTCGGCGAGGGTGAGGCTATGGAGCTTGCGGATGCTGTCGAAACCCCCGATGACTACGAGGAACTCGCCTACAAGAAGACGGGCGCGCTGTTCGTCGCGGCGTGTGAGGTCGGCGGAATCGCGGGCGACGCTACCGACGCCGAACTCGATGCCCTCCGCGACTACGGGCGCCATCTCGGCGTCGCCTTCCAGATACGTGACGACGTTCTCGACTACACCGCGGACGAGGAGGCGCTCGGTAAGCCGGTCGGAAAGGACGCCGTCCTCGAACGTCCGTCCCTCGTCGCCCTTCATTCCCGCGTCAACGACGCCCGTCTCGCCGACTCGGTCGAGTTCGCACGTGGTCGCGCCTCCGAACACGTTTCCGAGGCACGTGACGCACTAGACGCGCTCGACGATACCGACGCGCGCGATGAGATGCGCGAACTCGCCGGTTTCGTCGTAGACAGGTCGAAGTAGGAACGCCTATTACTGTCGAAACGTATCTTCCCGTTAACCTTGGTTAGAAAAGCTGTTGTCGTCGCTGTCTGCCTCATCCTTCTCGTCCAGCCGGTCGCGGCGGACGCACCGCTCGAACCCGAGCCTATCTCGGACGACCGTTTCGAGGTTGAGGAAGTCACCGTAGACGAGGAAGACGGCGTAGCCGACGTTACCGTCGAATACGACGTTCCTTTGTCGGTGAAGCTCGACACCTACCTGTTCGGAAGCGGAAGCCTTGAGCAGACCGTCCTTGACCGTCTCGGTATCGACTCCTCTGACACCGAGTTCGAAAGGCTCGATACCGCATCCGCGGAGGTCTCCTACGACGGCGAAGCCGATGAGGTCGAAACCTCCGAAGGCTGACTACTCTACCTCAGGAACTTCCTCGTCCCCGAGCGAACCCCGTCCTATACCTCCGAATACCGCGGTACTCGCCATACCGATACCGACCGAGATAACGACCGCAACCGCGAGGTAAACCTCGTCGACACGTCCGAGAAGGAATCCGCTGACTGCGTGGAGGGCGAGACCCATGCTGATTATGTAGAACGGTCCGTTGAGGTAGGTCCGGGGAAAGTCGTCGCGCTGTATGTACTCGTCGACGATACGTCCGATGCTCGAAACAACGCCACCGACGGTGAGCCACGCTATCGAGCCTTGGACGAACGCCATCACGACCGGCACTGCGCCAGAGATGACGGTGTCGCTCGACGCCGTGAACTCCTGTACCTCGCGCAGACCGCTTGCCGCGCCGATGAACACCAGACCTGCGGCGACGAGGTACGTGATGAGACTGACCTTTCCGCTGTAGATGCCGTCGCGCGCCATATCGACCATTCTCTCGATGTCGTCGTCCATTCCCAGCCCCTTCATGATGAAGTAGCCGCCGAGGAGCGCCATCGTGATGCCGAGCGCGGCGTTCGGCAGGTCGAAGAAGCTCATCAGTATGTCGATGGGGAAGATAAGGAGTATGATGCCGACGGGTACGAGTATAGTGCCGCGCGTCTCGGGGTCGTCGAGGAGGCGTTTGACGACGTGGTACGCGTTTTCGAGGTTCTCCGCCTGCTTGACGACGGTGCGCTGGACGCCGTCGATACGGAGACGTGACTCGATAATGGGGATGATACCCTCGTCCTCGGCACCGTCGGTGACGACGACCGCGGAGGTTGCGTTAACCTCGTCAACAACCTGGTCCACCTGAGACGCGACCGCCCGGTCCCTGTTCCTGTGTGTCTCACGGCTTCCGGTCACGACGGCGATTTCACACGGTTCGTCGGTCTCGTCGTAGAGACGCATCGCCTGAAACAGCGCGTTCAGGTCGCTGTCCTCGGGGTCGCTGACGCCGAACCTGCGCGCGGCGTCTTCGACTGCTTCGCGTCCGACGACGGGCGTCTCTATGCCCGCCTTTGTCCCGAGGTCGTCGTCCCTGTCGACGCAGATGATTAACAGCATTCGCCTTACCCAATCTCCTTTCCGTTAGCATAAAAACTTATTCACCCGCTGTTACCCCATCGCGTCCGGAAGGATGCCGAAGAGCAGACCGTCACACTGGAGATGGCTGAGGAAGCCGACGAAGAAAGCCGTCGACGCGACACCGCCCGCGAAGAAAGCCGCGGAGGGAACGAAGACGTAGACGCCGTATCCGACGGCGACGCCGACGATACCCGCGACGACGAAGCCCGCGCGGAGCGTATGCGTAATACCGCGGTGTCGTGGCTTGAGGATACCGACGCCGACAAAGGCGGTCGCCCCAAGCCCAACCGCACCTACCGCCGCGACAGCGCCGCCGACGACGGGTTCGGGTGCGTCGGCTTCGACGGCGGCGGCGGTCGTTGCGCCTGCTTCGACCGCGACCCCCGACGCGAAAAGAACGTATCCGCCGACGGAGGCGGCGATGACAGACAGCCACCTCCGGAAGAAACGGTGAGGCTTCGCGGCGTGGTGGTCGATGTCGGGGAAGCCCGCGCCCGCGACGGCGAAAGGGAAGCCGAGGACAGCGCCACCGACCGCGAGCGCTAAGCCGCCGTTTCCGACGACCCCTTCGGCGAAAAGATAGGCTGTCAGGACGCCCGCAAGCGCGACTGCGACGACGTACGCCGCGACGCCGTACCGCATATGGTCCTCGAAAGAACCCATTCAGTAGTCGAACTCTATGTCTTCGCCTTCCTTAACCGTGGAGAGGACGACGTTAGTATTGGTCTCGCGGACCATCGGACTGTTGAGGAGGTCCTTGATGGTGTCGTTCATCTCCTCGGTGTCCTTGAACTTGCCCGTGGCAATGATGTCGAAGTCGCCCGTGACCTCGTAGACGTTGAGGAACGAGTCCTCTTCCTCTAGCTCGCCGACGAGGTCGCGGAGACCGTCACCCTCTGCCTTAATCATGAGGACACAGGTGACGGTGTAGCCGAGGTCGGGATAGCTGATGACGGGCTTGAACCCCTCTATGATACCCTCCTCCTCCATATCTTTCAGGTGGTTGCTGACGGTCGTGACCGACACGTCGAGTTCCTCGGCGATGCTTCTCAGGCTTGCACGACCGTCCTCCAAGAGGAGGTTGATAATCTTGAGGTCGAGGTTGTCATACGTCATGTAAATGAACGTATTTTCCGGTAATCACTTAAATCATGGGTTTTTGCATCATAACTGTTTTTTATAATACTTGTTCATAGGTGGAATTGTTGAATCAAAGGGTTTATTTCCTCCTACATCTTCCGAAGTATGTGTGGGAGAAGCTAACAAAGCTCAAACGAGCTTTGTTGGAAAGGAGATAAACAAACTATGACAACAGAAGAAGAAGTACTGGACGAAATAGAGGAAAAGGACATTAGCTTCCTCCGTCTGCAGTTCACCGACATCCTTGGTGTAGTGAAGAACGTGTCGATTCCTGCGGACCAGGCGGAGAAGGCTTTCGATGAAGGTATCTACTTCGACGGCTCGTCGATAAACGGATTCGTGCGTATACAGGAGAGCGACATGCGGCTCGTGCCCGACCCCGACACCTTCGCGGTTCTTCCGTGGAGGGACAAGGAGGACGGAGGAGCCGCGCGCCTCATCTGTGACGTTTACAATACGTCGACCGGAGAGCCTTTCGAGGGTGACCCGCGTTACATCCTCAAGCAGGCTATCGAAGGTGCTGAGGAACACGGCTACACCGTCAATATGGCTCCGGAGCCGGAGTTCTTCCTGTTCAAGCACGACGAAGACGGATACGCGACCACTGAGTTCGCCGACCACGGCGGCTACTTCGACCTCGCACCGAAGGACCTCCGGAGCGATGTCCGGCGTGAGATTATTTTCACGCTTGAGGATATGGGCTTCGACATAGAAGCCAGCCACCACGAGGTCGCGCCGGGTCAGTACGAGATAAACTTCGAGTACGCCGACGCGTTGACGACCGCCGACAACGTCGCAACCTTCCGGTTCGTCGTCCGCGCCGTCGCCGCACAGCACGACCTGCACGCGACCTTCATGCCCAAGCCCGTCCCGCGTATCAACGGCTCCGGCATGCATACACATATGTCGCTGTTCAAGGACGGCGAAAACGCCTTCCACGGCGAAGGCGACTTCGACCTAAGCGAGACGGCGCTGTCGTACCTCGCCGGCATCCTTGACCACGCACCCGCGATTACCGCCGTCACGAACCCGACGGTTAACAGCTACAAACGTCTCGTGCCCGGATACGAGGCACCCGTCTACGTCGCGTGGTCCGACCGCAACCGCTCCGCTCTCATACGGAAGCCTGCCGCTAGAACCGAGGCATCGACACGTATCGAGGCACGGTTCCCCGACCCGTCGTGCAACCCGTACCTCGGCTTCGCCTCGCTCATCAACGCGGGTATCGACGGCGTGGAGCGCGACCTCGAAGCACCCGACCCGATACGCGAAAACATCTACGAGTTCGACGAAGAGGACAGGAAGGAACGCGGCATCGACACCCTACCGAAGAACCTCGGCGACGCGGTCGATGCGCTAGAGGAGGACGAGGTCATCCTCAACGGTCTCGGGGACCACGTCTCCGAAAAGTTCGTCGAAGCCAAGAACGAGGAGTTCACCGAGTACCTGGTCAACGTCTCCGAATGGGAGATAGACCGGTACCTAGAGACGTACTGACGACGGCGTAGCTTCTTGTAACCTTTTTTCCTGCTGTAACAGAGGGACTTATTTGTGTGGCGCACGTAACACAGATGTATGTCAAAAGCTTCAGAGGAAGCCACGAAACAGATAAACATACGCGTCACTGAGACGTTCCTCGAAAAGATAGACGAGACGTGGCAGGGACGCGGATACAACTCACGGTCGGAGTACATACGCCATGTCCTGCATGACGCCGTTGAGAACCCCACGTTTGACCGTGATGAACTCCTTGCGCTCGCCGAGGCGGAGCGTGAGATACGCGAAGAAGAATGACCGATGACTGGTCGTGGCGCCTCTCATCGACGGCGCGCGACGATTTTGAGGAGCTTGACCCTCAGAGCGTGAACGTATAGAGGGAAAGTTAGACGAGATATGCGGTAGCCCCTGGCGCGAACCGTCCGAGTACGGCGAACCCCTCGAAGGAAGCCCGTTCCGGAAGGTACGTATCGGTGGATTCCGCCTTTCGGTTACCTTCGTCCACGATGAGAAGGAGATGGTAGTCGCACGAATAAAACGCCGCGGCGGCGCGTATACTGCCGACGACTGAGCTAACGCACCATACGCTCTATCGGAGTTACGAGTATATCGCGCGCACCTTCTTCGCGCACCGCGTTAATCGTCTCGTAGACATCGCCTTCCTCGACGACTGCGTGGACCGCGACCATCGAGTCGTCGCCCTCGACCTGCATCACCGTCGGACCTCCGAGTCCCGGCATCGCGTCCTTTACCTGTTCGAGCGACTCCTCGGGGACGTTCATCATTAGATAACGCCGGTCCTCCGCCTGAAGCACGCTTTCGAGCGCCGTCACGAGTTCCTGAATCTTGTCGTGGTCCTCGTCCTCGGGACGCGAGAAGAGACGGACCGACGACTCCAGCACTTCGGCGACTATTTCGAGGTTGTTGACCTCCAGCGTCGTCCCCGTCGAGGTGATGTCGATGATAGCGTCCGCCATGCCCGCGTGCGGCGTCAGTTCGGTTGCGCCTGTCACGTGTATCAGTTCGACATCGACGCCGCGGTCCTCGAAGAAACGCCGCGCTATGTTGGGGAACTCCGTCGCAACGCGTTTTCCTTCGATTTCCTCGACGGACGAAACCTCGTCCTCCTCGGGCGTGGCGAGGACAAGCCTGCATTCGCCGAAGCCGAGGTCGAGATGGTCAACGAGGTCAACCTCCCCCTCACGCGCTTGGTCGAGTCCTGTGATGCCAACGTCCGCCGCGCCCTCTGCGACGTACTCAGGTATGTCGGCGGCGCGCGCGTAAAGAACGTCGATATCGGGGTCAACGGTCTTCGCGTAGAGCTTACGGTCCGCGCCGTTCTGTATCTCCAGACCCGCCTTCTCAAGCAGTTCGACCGTAGGGTCGTGGAGACGCCCCTTGTTCGGAACAGCAACTCTCATTAGGTGGAACTTTCCGTCATCGTCCTTAACGCCGTCGAATTAGGCTTCCTCAAGCGCCACCAAGAAGTGGTTACCGTCGAACTTGACGACGGTTCCGCCGACGGGATACGGCGCGCCCGCCTCGACCGACGGCGTCGAGTCGAGCGCCTCGCGTACCTCGTCGTAGACGTTCTGCGAGTCCAGCGGCTCGCTCGTCGCGTCCAGACCGTCTTCGAGGTCGCGTCCCTTGTAGACGGGTGCCCTCTGCACGGCGACGCGTACTGCGCGGACATTGAGACGTGGGTCGTCGAGCGGCACCGTCTCGACCCCCTCGCCGCCTTCGACCTCGTCGGGCGACGGGACGGCGTAGACGACGAGCGAACCCGCGGCGTCGTCTCCTCCGCCGAGACATCCCGCGATGACAACGCCGAGCGCCGCGACGAAACCGCGCCGCGTCGTCACCGGTAACGCCCCCGACCCTCGATTTCACGTAGGCGGTCGCGCACCTCGTCGGCGCGCTCCCATGTGTAGCCGTCGTCGAAAGCCTCCAGAACCTCGTCGTCGTTCTCGACGGTTCCGCGGACGGCGCTACGGAATACGTGTAGGTCCATCCCGAAGTCCTCGACGTGGTGGGTCGCGTACGAAAGCCCGAAGTCGATAAGGAAGACGCGTTCCTCGTCGCGTCCCTCACGCTCACGCACCGCGTTACGTGTCGTCGGGTCGCCGTGCGCCATCCCCGACTCATGTAACGACGCGAGATGTTCGCCGACGCGTCGCGCCTCGTCGCGGGTCACGTCGCCGCTCAGGTCGTCGCCGAGCGCCTCGACCGTGAGCGTCGCCTCCTGCGTATCGACATCGAAGACGGGCGGCGTCGGAACGCCCTCGTGCCGCGCGTCGTGCAGGGCGCGCGCCTCGCGTCGTGTCCGCCGTTCGCGCAGACGTTTGTCGAGGCGTTCGTCGCGGTACGGCTTGGGTGCGCGTTCCTTGACAAAACGTCCGTCCTCGAAACTGACGTGCGCCTCGGCTCCCTGTACCAGCGTACCGTCGTCCGGCGGGCGCTCGGGTTCGTCGCGCCATCCGACGCTCACCTCGTCGGGTCGCCAGTTAGGACGTACGTTACTCTCGTCCACCGGAACCGTCTCGCCCGCTTCGAGCATCATCGCGCCCGTCACGGCTATCATCGCGGCGTTGTCGCTCAGAAAACGCGGCTCGGGGGCGTGGAAACCGACGCCGCGCGCCTCACACATCTCGGCGAGCATTTCGCGGAGACGTTCGTTACGTGAGACGCCGCCCCCGACGACGAGGGCGTCCTTCCGCGTCAGGGCGAGCGCGCGCTCCGAAACCTCGACGAGCGCGCCGAAGACGTGTTCCTGAAGCGAATAGGCAAGGTCCTCGACCGCGACACCTTCGTCGTACTTCTCCTGCGCGGCGCTCACGACGCCCGAAAACGAGAAGTCGAGTCCCTTGACCGTGTACGGAAGTTCGACGTAGTCGCCGTCCTTGGCGAGCCTTTCGAGCTTAGGACCGCCCGGGTGTGACAGACCCGCGTGGCGCGCGAACTTGTCGAGAGCGTTTCCGACCCCCGTGTCGAGCGTCTCGCCGAGTACGCGGTAACGTCCCTTGCGGTAGGTCGTGACGAGCGTGTTCGCGCCCGCGGAGTCGAGCGTAACGGGGTCTTCGAAGCCCGATGAACACCGCCCCATCTCGATGTGCGCGACCGTATGGTTGACCCCGACGAGAGGCACATCGAGACGTAACGCCGCGGCGCGCGCCGCCGTCGCCGTGACACGGAGGCAAGGACCGAGACCTGGACCGCGCGAGAACGCGACCGCGCCGACTTCGTCGCGGTGTCCTTCGACCGCATCGACGACAACATCGACGATATTCGCGGCTATATGCTCGCTCGCCTCGCGCGGATGGATGCCGCCCTCCGACGGCGCGTACGGCTCGGAGACGAGCGTCAGCACCTCGTCGGCGTCGGTGTCAAAGACCGCGGCGCTCGCATTCCAAGCCGTCCCCTCGATGCCGAGTATCTTCACGGAAGGATAGAGTCGTTTACTCCCACTCGGTGTATCCGCACCTGCCGCAGTGCTTCCTGTCGCCGTGGTCGGCGAGGAAGGTGTCGCCGCACCGCGGGCAGTTCTCCTTAGTCGTCTCGACCTCGTCGCCGTCAACCTCGTAGTAGTCGCTCCGCGCGGTCATGCCTCAGCCTCCTCGTCGGCGGCGTCCTCTTCTTCCTCTTCTTCGACGCCTATCTTGTTCCTTTCGAGCATGTAGCCCTCTTCGATTTCCTTAGCGTCTTCGGGCGACTCGTAGACCTTCGCGTGTCCGAGAGTCTCGTTCATCCCGAACTTCGTGTCCATCTTGTGGACGAGAACTTCGTCGCTGTCCTTGTCGAGCTTAGCCGCGAGAGAGTCGCGGACCGCAAGCCGTGAAGGTGTCTCTCCGTCGTGTACGATACTGAAGCTTATCTCTTTTCTGTTGAGGAGTTCGTTCGCCTCCTCCTCGGTAATTTCGATGTCCATGGTTGTTCGGTTGCCGGAAAGAGAAGGGGACGACGCTTAAGAATTACGAAGCCCCGAGAGAATCTTCTGTGTGTCACCCTCCATACGGCTCAGTAGGTCTCGGGCGTGTTCCTTCGTCTCTTTGTCGACCGGAACGTAGACGATACCCTCGTCGGGCTGTCCGTAGACGACCGTGTCGCCCTCCGACGCTACCACAAGCGCCGGCAGTACAGCGAGGTCTTCCTCGCCCTTGACATCTACGAGTCCTCCTTCTTCAAGCGCCTCGCGGAGCGCACCGACTAGTTCGCGCGATACCGTCCCTGGTTCGTTCTCCACGCGCGCCGCCCGTCCCATCTCGCTCCATCTCTCAACGACCTCGTCGTCGACGACCTCGCGTTCCGTCCTTCCGTCGACAACCGCAACGTCCGGCACGACACCGGCTTCAAGCAGGTGGTACGTAACCATGTCGCCGACCGCTATGACACGTCCTGACAGACGGCTCTCGTCCACCTCGGGCAGAACGTCGCCGAGAGGCTCCTTGAGTTCGCTCCGCATCTCCTTGGGGAGCGAGAGCTTCATCGCACCTTGAGGGCGTAGCTACCGGAGAGTTCGACCTCCATCTTCTCCGCGATTTCGCTCTCGCCCGGCTCTATGATGACGACGTACCCTGACCAGTCCTCGCTCAGGTTCTCGGAGCCGCACGACGGACAGACCTCGTCGCGCGTGACGCGGTGGCATTCTCGGCAGGCTAGCTTGCTCATTGTTCCGCCTTCTGCGCCTCCTCTTCAAGCCATCCGTGCTTACCGAGACCGACCTGCCGCGCCGTCAGTCCTATCTTGGAGTCGCGCGGGTTGCGCTCGTCTATCGACGCCGTCACGATACGCGAACGGACAGCGTCGCCGACGGCGAGTTCACGGTTCGACTCCTGCGAGTGGAGACGTTTGTTCTCCTCGTCGAACGAGAAGTAGTCGTCGCCTATCTGTGACGCGTGGAGGAGGGCGTCGACGGGACCGACGCTGACGAAAAGACCGAAGCTGACAGCCTCCGAAACCTTTCCGTCGATGACCTCCTGCATCATCGGCTCAAATACGACGGCGTCGAACTCCGCCTCGTAGAAGACGCCGCCTTCGTTGTACAGTATCTTACCTTCGCCCGTCTCGTGAACCTCCGTGACGGCGACTATCCATCCCATATCCTCGTCACACCGTCCTTCGAGCTTCTCCTGTAGAAGTTCGCGTATCAGGTCCTTCGAAACGTCGTCGAGACGTTCGGGCGGGACTCTTACCGTATCGACAAGCCTTGCTCGTTTGTACATTATGGATACTCCGCCTCTAAGCGGTTTCTCTGTCTCAGATACAGCACCGGTACGTTACGTTCAAGAAGACGCTCTTTAAGCCTTGCGTCGTTGGTCACGACCGCAGTATCGTCGTCCGTAGCCTCGATAACCGCGTCGTCGCCGTGCGTCGCCTCCGTCTCGACCGTCTCACACCTCTCGGCTAGTTCGAGCGCGACCGAGGCGTCCGTATTACCGTCGTCGGCGAGCGCGCGGAGTTCTCGCAGAACCTCGTCCGGAACGACGGCGTCGTAGCCGCCGACGAGACGTTCGGCTTCGTCGAAGACATCGACGTTGTGTTGCGACGGCGTCATTAGCGCGTTTGCGTCGAACACGACTCTCATCTCACCGTCCCGACGCCTATCAGACGCCACCGCGACCCGACGCGGCGGTTTATAGCCATCTTGCTACCGTCCTCGGCGCATACGGGACGCTTGAGCTTCACCTCTGCCTCGCCGTCGCGCGCGCTCGTCACGCTACCAACCGTCGTCGCCGTACCTACCGACAGCATCAGCGGTTCGCCGGTCGATATAGGCTCTACCTTGTCGCCTTCGTCGCCGCCTACAACGCGGTCGAGAAGGTCGACGCCTATCGTAAACTCCTCGTGTACGGGCGGGAGCGTCCCTGGTTCGCCCGCGACCTGTCCGGCGAGCGCGTCACCTTTCGTCAGCGACGGGTCGAGTCCGGTTCCGACGCCGAGAAGTCCGCCGGGCGTAGCCTCCTCGACCATATCGTCGCCCGCCATTATCGAACGGACGTTCGTCTCTATCGCCTCGTACTCGTCGCCGACCTCGGTCCCTGGACGTATCTCGATTTCGTCGTCCACTCTTAGGACGCCGCGTGCGAGCGAACCGCCGATGACGCCGCCCTTGATTTCGTCGATAGGCGTGCCAGGACGGTTGACATCGAACGACCGTGCCGCGTACATACGCGGCGGTGCGTCGGCGTCGCGTTCGGGCGTCGGTATCTCTTCCTCGATTGCCTCGATTAGCCTATCGGTGTTAACGTCCTGCTGAGCGCTGACCGGAATAACCGGCGCGTCCTCGGCGACGGTTCCTTCGACAAACTCCTTAATCTCCTCGTAACTTTCCTTGGCGCGCTCGCGCGAGACGAGGTCTATCTTGTTCTGAGCGATGACAACGTTCTCGACACCGATTATATCGAGAGCCATCAGGTGTTCCTCGGTCTGCGGCTGCGGACACGTCTCGTTGGCGCTGATGACCAGAACCGCGCCGTCCATCAGAGAAGCGCCCGAGAGCATCGTCGCCATCAGCGTTTCGTGTCCCGGGGCGTCGACGAACGAAATCTTACGGACGACCTCGCTCTCGCTTCCGTCGGGACATGTCTCTTCGACAGTGTAACAGTCGGGTGGTTCGCCCGGGCAACGCCGGAACGTCGTGTCGGCGTATCCTAGGCGAATAGAGATACCCCTCTTCATCTCCTCGCTGTGCTGGTCGGTCCACTCACCGCTCAGCGCCTGTACGAGCGTCGTCTTTCCGTGGTCTACGTGCCCCACGAGTCCGATGTTGACTTCCGGTTGCGTCACTTTTGGGTACCTCAGCGCAAAATCCGTAGTACAGTCGGTGGGGGCGATTATTAAAGCTTCTCAAACACGCGCGCCCGTCGAAAATACGTCATCTGTCGGAAGATTCTTTGTCTGTCTCCCGCATCAACGAACGATGAAACGTATCGTCGTCGTCGCCGTCGTCTTCACAGCCGTCTTCGTCGCCGCGTCGTTAGGCGGTGCATTCCAACAGGCGGGCGACGTCGACGCCGACGAAACCGTGACCAAGGTCGACGTTGACGAGAACGGCGACGCCGTCTTCACACTCGAAATACGGACGCGTCTCGATACTGACGAAAAGCGTGAGGCTTTCGACAGCTTCGCCGACGAGGTCGAGGACGACCCTGACGCCGCTGTCGCCGACTTCCGCGTCTCGATAGAGTCTCTCGTCGATAGGGCGCGCGACGAAACCGGACGGGAGATGTCCGTCTCCGACTTCACCGTCGAGACGCGTTCCGAACCCCTGCCCGTTGAGCGCGGAATCGTCGAGTACCGGTTCGACTGGGACGGCTTTGCGTCGGCTAACGATGCTGTCGAAGCAGGCGACGTTCTCTCGGGCTACATACTCGGCGACTCCGACGCCCTCGTCTTCCGCTACCCTGACGGATACGAGGTTGACTCGGTTGAGCCGTCGCCCGATATCGACGAAGACGGACTCCGCTGGGACGGTCCGCGTGACTTCGACGACGACCAGCCCCGTGCGGTCTTCGTTCCGGTTGACCCTGAAGCTCCTGCGGACGATACCGATGACACCGACGACGCCCTCACCGAGAACGGTGACGAAGCCGAGGCGATAGGCGCGCCGCTGTACGTCTACGCCCTCGTCCTCATCGCTATACTCGCCGTAGCCCTGTTTGCCTACCGTCGGAACGGGGACGACGAAGCCCCCGAGCCACCTTCGAAAGGTCCACCGGAACCCGCCTCCGAGCCAGCGCCCGAACCCGAGCCTGAGCCTGAACCGTCTTTCGAAGACCTACCCGACGAGGAACGCGTCCTACGTATAATCGAGTCGGAGGACGGACGCATGAAACAGAAACATCTCGTCGAACGGACCGGATGGAGTGAGGCGAAGGTCAGTCAGGTCACGTCGCGGCTTGAGGACGCCGACGAGATAACTAAGCTACGTATGGGGCGCGAGAACATAATCGAGCTACAGGAAGACGACGGTGAGGATGACGAGCCGTCTATCTGAGCCGGTAGGCGACTAACGAGACGGCGAGTAGCGCCGCGACGAAGGTGAAGCCGGGTAGCCCCTCACCGTCGTCGCTTTCCTCCTCCGACAGGTCGAAGACGACCCACACGTCCTCCTCTATCTCGACGGGACCCGTCCACGTCACGCTCTCCTCGTCAACGTCGGCTTCGTGCGCTTCGTGTTCGGAGACGACGTATCCCTCGGGCGCACGTACCGTTAGTACCTGCCCTTCTTCGAGAGAAAGACCGCCCTCGAAGACATCGTCCACACGTACGGCGGTCCCGTCAACGGACGCAAAATCTCCCCACGAAATCTCGACTGTTACAACGCCCTCGTCGCCGTTACGGACTGCCTCTACCGAGACGACCTCGACCGACATCTCGCGCCCCGTCTCACCGGCGGCACGGTCCGCGAACCTCCCGAAAGGTGCCGCTACGTTCTCGCCCATCTCGGCGGTCCTTTCGTCGCTCTCGGCTATCCTGTCGAAGCCGTCACGCTCGTCGTCGTCGGTCAGTTCGACAGTGTTGGTGACCGTCCAGACGGAGTCACCATCTTCTTCGACCGCTATCTCGACGTTGGTACTCGTTTCAGCCGCCTGCACCGCTCCCGTACCCGCGAGCGCCAAGACTACGAACGCGGCTATTACTGTCCGTCTCATGTTTTAGAAAGGCGCTCCGTTTCCGGCGTTTTCGCCGCTTCCGGCGTCGTTACCGCGGCGCTCGTCGCCGTCGTAGTCATCTCCGACGTCGGGTGCGCCGTCACCGACACCGTCGGGTCTTTCGCCCCGCTCACCGCCAACCTCTGCCGGAGGTCCGGCACGGTCCTCAGGTGGTCCGGCTATCCCACGCGCTACCTCGGCGACCTCGGGTCCGGTGAGGTCACGCGCGTTCTCTTTCAGTTGGGTGATGTTCTCGACGTTCACGCCGCGCTCCTCTGCACGTCTGAGGACATGGTCGGCGGAGCGGTTGACAGACTCGCCTTCGACGGATAGCTTAGCCATGTTGGCGTTGTACCGCCGTTCGGAAATTTCGTCGCGCTCCCTACGTTCGTCGAGTTCGGCTCGTCGCTCCTCGGCGCGGTTCAGGCGTTCACGGAGCGCTTCGGACCGCCTTTCGACTGCTTCCTCGGGGTTCCTGTCGAATGCTATTCCGAACGCCTCGTTCTCGACCGTGTTACGCACCTCGTTCTGCTGTGCGGCTACGGCTATCGATATCTCTTCTCCGAACGAGAGTTCGACCTCGGCTTCGCCCTCTTCCGCGGTCACGTCACCGTCAGGCTCCTGAGCCGCGACGACGCCCGCTGCTCCCAGTAGGATGGCGACTACGACCGCGACCAATATGGTTCTGGTTCTCATCTTTCTCGGTTTCCCGTAAGAGACCGACCTACTTCAATCGGGACAGTCGTTAAGATAAATTTCCAAAACCTTCAGAAGTTTTCGTACACTCTCGAACCTTCTGCGAGGGTTTTAACCTTTTTCCGGCTACGAGAGCCTTTATCGGCTTCTCGGCGCCGCCTCGTCGGCTTGACCGCTACCGCCCCCACGCCTGTCGTCGACATCTTCCGGAGTTCTATCGTCGCCCCCGTCCTCGTCTTCGTCATCCGTGCTGTCTTCCGACGCTTCGTCATCGGTTGCTTCCTCCGCCTTATCGCCGGCTTCGTCGGGGGGTTCCGGACCACTCTGCGCGCCGCCCGCGCCTGTTTCGGTGTCGTCTCCGTTATCGTCTTCGTCACCGTCCGGCTTACTCTCCTCTTCATCGCCCTTCGCGTTTCCACTGTTCCCTTCGTCTTCGTTGTCACTATGCTCGTCCGGCGTCTCGGACTCCTCCGGCTGACTTACCCCGTCGTTTCCGTCTGTTCTGTCGTCTGTGCCATCCGAACTATCTTTTTCCGAACCGTCCTCGCGTGGGTCTTCGGCTGTATCGTCGGCTGTCTCTCCTGCGTCGTCAGGGGGACCTGTTTCGGGTTCTTCATCCGGTCCGTCGTCAGGGGGTCCTGCGTTTTCAGGAGGTCCTGTGCCTTCGTCCGTACCCGCGTCGTCGGGCGGTCCTTCACCGTCTTCCGCCGGTGTACCGTCCACAGGCGGTTCTGCGCCCACCTTCTCGGCTACCTCTGAGACATCGACACCGGCTCCCTCGGCGCGTTCTACGGCTCTCTCCGACGCTCTGCTGAATGCGTCCTCACGCCTGTCGAGAACTTCTGTCCGCGTGGAGTAAACCCGTTCGTCTATCTCGCTACGCTCCCGAAGCTCCTCGAGTCGTGAACGTTCCTCGTCTATCTCGTTTCTTCTTTCTCCTAGGGTTTCGGCGTTTCTCTCGACAGCGGCTTGGTCGCCTGTTTCGAGAGCTATCTCAACGGCGCGTACCCCGACCTCGGCGTCCACGTTCGCCTTCTCGGACGAGACCGCGACGGAAAGCTCCTGTCCGAGACTCAGGTCTTCCTCCGCCGATACTGAACCCACGGCGAAGGCTCCGAGAAGGAGAAGAGCGAAGAGAGATACTACGAGGGTCCCCCTGATATATCCCATTGCGTGGGAATTAGCGGGACACGACATATAAAGTTAACCCTCGACGTGTTCGACGAGCCTGTCGACAGCCTCGCGCTCGCGCTCACCGCCGCATTTACGCGCTACGTCGATGTGGTGTTCGTACAGTTCGCGCAGTTCGGGCTTGAAGCTGAGACGCGTCGCATGTACCGTCGCCTCGATAACCGAAGCGAATCCGCGGCTGTGCGTCGGTAAGATGCGCTCCTCGACGTTCCTTTCACGCTCCGTGAGACGCCACCGCGTCACCTCGTCGCGTTTCTCCTCGACACTCTCTGCATCACAACGTATCCATCCGTCGGCGTCCCGCAAACGTCCGTCAACGACGAAGCCACTCCCGTCGTCCATCGCCGTCTCGACGTAGACGACGGGGTCGCGCGTGAAGTTGACGACGACTTGGTTGGTCGCGCGGACGTTTTCGAGCGTCGTACTTCCCTCCCAGAGGCGTGCGTATACGTCGCCGTCGCGCACCAGCCCCATCGGAGCGGCGTTTGACTCACCGTTACCGTCACGGGTCGTCGCTACCGTTTCGGTTATACGTGCGTCGAGTAGGTCTTTCAGACCTTCCACCCCCTGCGGAGAGCCACGAAGACCGCTCCCGCTACGATGTCCGCCGTCGTCCCCGGGTTTATTTCGCGCTCGCCGAGCCTTTCGTCGAGTTCGTCTGGCGGAAGTTCCCGCGCCCACTCCATCACCTTACGTGCTTCCTCCCTCCCTCGTCGCTCCTCGACGAGCGTGTCCGGCTCCTCCTTCAGGAGGTCGACGTACGTATCGCGGACCGCATTCCGTGTTCCGCCGCGTCGCATCTCTAGCCTGCTCGCGGCGTGTAACGTACGCCCGAATCCGCTCGTCCATTCGTCGGCGACCCCGTCTCGTGATGCGCTCTCCTTCATCACATCGTACAGCGAGACGTCGTCTTCGACCACCTTCTCGCGCGCCTCAGGGTCGCGCACGTCGTACTCCGTGTCGGCGTCGCCGACGTGTACGTCGACGTAGTCGAAAGCCTCGTAGAACATCGCGGCGTCCTCGGGCGTCGTTTCCTCTGCGACCTCGGGCGCTTCCTCTACGTCGCCGCGTGCCGCCGCCACCACGAGCGGGGCAAGGAGGAGGAGCGCACCGAACTGTGTGTTCCCGCCCCTGTGCGCTGAGCTGCCACGGACCGACTCGACGAAGACCTCTCCGACGGTCGCCTCGGGTGCTACTTCGAACCCGCGTCGCGCCCCGACGCCGCCGACGAGGAACTGATGGAAGGTCGTGTCGTCGAAGTCACGTGCTGGTCCGACGTTTCCGGGCTTCTGCGTCCCTGCTTCGAGTAGAAGAGCCGCCTCTGCGTCTTCGGCGGGTGTCAGCATCCGTTTCCTCCGTCTGTCATTTGCTCCGGATACGGACTGCGTCCGCTTATCGGTTGCGACGCCTTCCGTACCAGACGGCGAAGCCTACGACGGCGACGGCGGTCGCGGCGAGGAAGAAGACGACCCCAGGCGGGAGTTCTGAGATACGTTCCGCCACGGTGGGCGCTACCTCGGCTGCCTCCTCAACCTCGTCGTCGGGCGCGTCGTCAGCCTCCTCAAGGAAGGCTCCGACATCGTCCTCGGCGGGTTCCTCGGCAACGTCGTCTGTCGGGGGAACGTCGGCGTACAGACGGAAAAGGTACTGTACGAAGACTGCCGCCGCGCCTATTGTGGCGACCACGCCGAAGAAACGGGTGAGGATGTCGCGCAAGGTGGTCGAGTCCTCCTCACGTCCGACGAACATGACGAGGGGTTCAGCGGGGGCGTACACGTCCATCTCGCGTCCCTTCGGCGAGTACCTCGTTCCGTCGACCTTGATGAGACCGGCGTCGCTCAGATTTTCGAGATGGTACCGCGCGTTCTGGACCGTCGTACCGCTCCTATCGGCGACCTCCGACGGCGTCGCCGGTTCGTCGTGGAGTTCAGCGAGTATGTCGCGTGCGGTGTCGGACGATAACGCGCCGATTAGGTCGTCGGCGTCATCGCTGTCGACGCCTATAACGCGCGCCTCCTCACCTTCTGACATAGGCGGTCTGAGGCGGCGCGTTAACAAACATCTGTTGGTACGTCACCGCGTCACACAAAGGTTTACGTTATGCGGAAGCAAGTTGTTGGTAGCTATGTCCGGAACCGCGGTGGCGGCAGGCGAAAACGTTGAGGAGACGTACTTCCGCCGTCTCTTCGACGTTCTTGGTGCAAAGGGGACGGTAGTTCTCGTTGCGTTTCCCGCCGTCGTCGGCGCGTCGTCGGCTTTCGGCGACGCCGTTAGCCCTGTCGTCGCTGGCTTCATACTCACGGCGGCTTTTCTCTACGCCCTTCTTCTCGACAAGGAGAGGTCGCCGACCGACGATATCGACGCCGTCGGCGTCTCTTTCGTCGTCGTCTCGGCGGGCTACACCGTACTCGCCGCCGCTGGTGTGGGTGCCGGACCGTTCTCGGCTCTAGTCGCCGCTGTCGTCGTCTTCGCCGCCGTCGTCTACGGATACGTCTTCCGCGAAGGCATACCCGACGACTTCTCCTCCGAGTCCCTGAGCGAACTCGACGCCGACCCCCTTCATATAGACGTTGTCGGCTTCGCTATCGTCGAGATACTCATCGTCTACTCGATTCTGCTGGCGACCGGATGGGGCGAGTTCGCTAACTCGCCCGCGTTCGGCGTCCTTGCTTTCCTCGTCTACGCCGGCACTGTCTCCGCCTTCGCCGGATACGCCGTTGTGACGCGCGAGGTTGTTGTCTCACGTACCGACGACGAGGTACACGAACTCTTAGCCGGTGTCCTAGGCGATATCTCTGCGATAGAAGACGACGTTCTCCGAGACGATATCGCGTCGAGAATGCGTCTCGTCGCCGACTGCCTCGACGGCGTCAAGCTACCGACTGAGGTCGAAGATGAACACGGCGAAGTGCCGGTCGTCCTTTCGACCAGAAGACCCGACGCACGCCGTGTCGAGGCATCGGTCGATGAGGTACTTGACGTTGCCGACGAGAAGGGGTTCACGGGCTACGCCGTACACGGCGAAACCGTCTTTCTGTTCCGTAACGGCAGTATGGCGAAGTACTACCGAGACGGCGAGTACGGATACGACGCCGACGGATTCGACGACACCGTCGCCGACGTCACGTTCCACACGCTCGACCACCGGACCCTGAATGAACTCGACGACGTAACCCCGAAGGACGAGGACGTAGTCGACCCCGACGAGGTCGAGGCGAGGGAAGAAGAAGAAGACGACGAAGACGAGGAGAGGTCGCAGACACTCAACGTCGGCGGCGAGGAGATAGATATGGAGGAGATGTTCGAGAAGGCGGACGAGGTCATGGAGGACCTCTCCGAATAGCTTGCCCGAACGTATTACCCCAATCTATTTATCTCGTTACGCGACATATTTTTTGTCGTGAGACAGACGACAGGAGACGGAGGGGTTGAAAACGCACGTCGGTTCCTCGGTTCAGTAGCCGACCTGGTGACAGTCAAGGGACTGGTACTGCTGTTCTTCCTCTCCGTTATCACGGGTATCTCGGTCGTAGCCGGAACCGTCGTCGAAGGCTTCTACCCGGGACTCGCCCTCACGTTCCTCTTAGCCGGTAGCGCAATCTTCGAGAAGCTCTATTACGACAGGTTCGACGCCGTCGGCGTCGTCGCGGTCGGTCTCGCGGCGGCGTACACGGCTCTTGAGTTCGTCGGGGTTCTCCAAGACCTCTGGTTCCCCGTAGCCGCCGCCGTTCTTCTCCTCGCTACCGCGGCGTACGACGCGTGGAGCCAAGACGTTGCTGACGCCGCCCAGTTCGTCGAGAATCTCGATGTTGTTGGACTCCACGGCGGTATACTGTTTTTCCTCTACGCTATCCTTCTCGCGGGCGCACCCCTTGACTTCATCTACGCCCCCGTCTTCCCCGCCGTCCTTCTGTTCTTCGCCCTCTCCCTTCTCCTCACCACGATAGCCTACGCCGCGCGGTCCCCGTCGGTCACCTCCGAGGAGCTACACCACAGGCTCGTGTCGGTCGTTAACGGTCTCGAAGACGTTCAGGACACCGAGAGCCGCGAGAAGCTAGCCCAGCATGTCCGCGCGGTCGCACAGGCGCTTCAGGGCGTCCATGTTCCGAGCCGTGTTTCGGTTGAGGGCGGCGCGGTTCCGGTCGTCCTGCCCGCCGCCGGACCGCCGGTGTACGAAGCCGACGGCTACGAGGCGCTCGTCGACTTCGTCCGCGACAGCCGTCTCACGGGCTACGCAGTCGATGATGGTGACGTTCTTCTGGTCAAGAACGGCGAGCCTACGCTCTACTATCTATCCGACAAGGACCGTTTCGGTCATGCTGACGCACTCCCTGACGGATTCTTCGAAGAAGCACGCGTCTACTCGGCGGCGTACGCCTTCGTCGACTCGGTTGAGGCGGTCCTGCCTCTCCCCGGAGACGACGTTTCGGGCGACGACTGGGCGGAGGAGGCTGTCGAGAGCGTTGAGGAAGCGAAAGGAACCGATGACCTGAGTTCGCTCATCGGCGAAGAAGGTGACGTTAACGCCCTGCTCGGTCAGAGTTCGCGGGAAGCCGAATCCCTCGATACCGAGAGTACGACCGAAGAAGACGAACTCACGGAAGACACAGAAGCCGAATCCCGACGGGAAGACGCCGACGAATCCCGAGAGGACGATGACGACGACACCGACGACACCGACGACAAGACGGGCGTCGACAAGGTCGACGAAATCTTCGACTAAACCTCGATGAGGCGTTCGGTGAGACGCGCCGCGTCCTCACGCGTTTCGAGCGTCGTATCCTCCTCAACAACCCGACAGCCAACGTCAACCTCCTCGCCGTCTACCACGAGGACATCAAGGAAGTCTGAGTAAGCTTCGTAGACGCCGCGCGACGACGCCGGAAGACCCGTCGCCCGCATCAGACGTGCCGCGGGTCCGCTGACGACCTCGCCGCCGACGAAGGGCGAGACGGCGACGACGTGCGTCTCGCGGAGCGCCTCGCGCACCCCGTCTACGGCGAGCATCGGACCTAGACTCGTCACGGGGTTCGACGGTCCTATGATAACGTCGTCTTCGAGCGATTCGACCGCCGCATCGGTCGCTGTCGCCTCGTCCCCGCCGCGGAACTCGACGCCACGCGGTTCTGGTCCGCCGTCCTCCGCCACCCACCAGACCTGGAAATGCGTCGCGCCGTCTTCCGTCTCGACGTACGTCGCCACGCGGTCGTCGGTGACCGGAAGGACGCGCGTCTCGTCGGGAACGCCGAGCCAAGACGCGACGCGTTCGGTCGCCTCGGTCAGCGTCGCGCCCGTGTCGAGCGCCGACGAACGGACGGTATGCGTCGCGCGGTCCTTGTCGCCGATACGCATGAACTCGCCGTCTCCGGAGAAAGCGCGTCCCTCGCCCAACGGACGCGCCGGTTCGACGCGTTCGACCTTCGCTCCGTCCCGTGTCAACGCCTCGTGCGTCGCGTGCGTATCGCCGCGCACGCCCCACCATCTGTCGCGGTCGATGGCGTCGGCGAGGGTGTACAGGACGGTGTCCACGTCGGGACAGACGAGGTTGCCCGAAATCTCGATATCGTCGCCCGTATTGACGACGACGTTAAACCCGTTGAGAACGTCACGCGCACCGTCGATTAGCTTCGGCGTGCCCGTTCCGCCCGAGAGGAAGGTAACGTCGGACATCTCAGGTGAAGCTACCGAGTCCCTGCTGGCGCTGTCCCGTCACAACCTCGCTCCACGACCAGCCGAGCGCTTCGAGGATGCGCTCGATAGGCTTTCGGACGGTCTTCTCCATCATCTTGTCCCAGTCAACCTCGATTTCTTCGGGTATCTGTTCGGCGTACTCGAAACAGACGACATCGGTCGGCGGCAGGTCGCCCTTGACGCGTTTGACGTACAGCCGTTTAGGCTTGCTACCGCTCGTGAAGTTGGTCCCGAGATGTTCGTTGGCGTACTTCGCGCCCGTCACCTGTGCCGTGTCGGTGTCGTACGACTCAAGCTTCTGACCGATTCCACCCGGGACGCCGACCTCGTCGTATCCGAACTCGCCGTCCTTGAACCGTGCGACGACATCCTGTATGTACTCCGAGACCTCGTCGAAGCCCGCGCCGTCGAGTATCATCTCGATAACCTCCTGCTGTACCTCCTTCGTGACTTGCGAGACGTCGCTCCGTTTGTACTCGAAGCCCGTGATATCGACGTCGTCAACCTCCTTGCCTTCCTTCCAGACGAGATGTCCGGCGTACCGTTTCTTCCGTCCGGCTTGGAAGAAACGCCGGTACAGCTTCTCGAACTCTATATCCCATCGGTGGGTCTCGGCGTTGAACTCCTCGCGCGCGAACGGGTCGTAGCTCGCGTTTATCGTCTCCTCAAGCCCCACGCCGCGTTCGATGAGTTCGTCGAGCGAACCGTCGCCGAGTTCGACAAGGGTCGAGTCGGTGTTGTGGAGAACCAGACCGCCTACCCCATCGACGAAGTTCTGGTTGTCGGAGACAGACAGGTCGTAGACGTAGCCGTCGTGTCCGACCTGCTTGACGACTGGGGAACGTCCTTCGCGGTAGTAGTCGCAGGTGCGGACGGTGTACGAACCCTTGTCTTCACGGTACTTGAACGAGTGCTTCTTTCCGCGCTGTGTCAGAAGGAGGGACAAGCCCGCGGCGACCTCTCTGCTCGTCGTTTCGAAGTCGAAGTTACGTTCAGCGTACTCGTCGGAGTAACGCGGAAACTCGCGTGACCCGTCGCCGCCGACGAGAGCTTCGAGGAAGATGGTCTGCTCCTCCGTCGGCAGGTGGTAGACGAAGTCAGGGATACGTTTGCCCCGTGACCTCTGCCCCGCAAACTCGCGGAAGAAGACTGCGGAAAGCTCGTTCATCATCTGGAGCTTCTGCGTCGTACCGTCGTAGGTCACGCTACTAACGCCGTTCTGTGTCTCGTACGACACGGTCCGCTCGCTCTTGGAGGACTCCGTCACCGGCGCTTTGGCGTTCTCAAACAGCCTTTCGTAGTCGCGCCTGAGCATATCGAGCTTTTCGCGGTCCGAAGACGCGATGCTCGCACCGAACTTACGCGACGAGGTTTCTTCTGTCGATGCGCTCCCGTCGGCTACGTAGACCCCGAGAAGCCGGAGGAGAGCCTTGCAGTCATCCGTCCCCACCTCGACGAAACGCTGAACCTTGACCGTTGAGTCTTTCTCGCCGTCCTTCTCGTGACCAAACCAGACGTAGCCGTCGTCGGCGTGTACGCGTTTTGTCTTCTGTCGCGGCTCACCGTTTCCGCGGCTGTCGGTGTAGTCCCGTTCGTATCCAGTAAGCACCTCGTACACGTCTACGATGCCGACCTCGTTCACCTCGGGGATGCTCGGAACCCTGAGCGGCTCCTCAATCTCCTCCGGCTTCCTCTTGACGAGACTGTCCCCTTCCTCAACCACGTACGAATGGTCACGCGTCGTAGTAGATTCACCGAACTTGTGCCGCAGACGGACGACCGGCTTCTCGGTTCGGTGTCGCATCACCCCTTCGACGGGCTTCCATTCTGCCTCGCCGTCGTCGTTTACTGAGAGAGCGTCCCAGCCTTCGAGATACCGGTACTCCTTACCGCCGTCCGCGGCTACCGTGCTTCTACTCTCTGCTACTTGGAAGACGGCTTCTATGGGTCGCACACGTATCCGACCGTCGGGGTCGCGCAGAACGACGGGTCGGTCGCCCGTGACGCTGTCACCGTAGACAACCTCGTGACCCTCGTCCTCGACGACCTCCTTCGTGTGTTCGATGACTGCCCGTCCCGTCGCGGTCACGGCGCTTCCCATCTCGCGGTCGTAGAGACGGAAACGGGGGTAACCCGCTACGCCGTAGTAGCTATTCATCACGACCTTGATGGCGTTCTGCTGGTTGTCGTACTTCTCGTACTCCTCGCTGTCCATCTCGTGCCTGTCGCGCGCCGCCTTCTTCTTGTCGCGCTCCTCCAGAAGCTCGGTCACGATGCTCTTTGTCAGTCCCTCCGGCTCCTTCCGGAACCGTATCTCGCTCCCGTCGGGCATCTCTACGTCGTACGTCTCTCCGTCGTAACCGTCGCTAACCTTCGTCTCGGGACTCGCGTTGACGGTCACCATCGACATGGGGTAGAGCGACGCAAGGTCCAGCACCGCGACGTTCTCACGTATGCCGGTGATAGGTTCGAAGACCTCGCCGCCCTCGTACTCCTCACCGCCCGACGCGCCTCCCTTCGACGGCAGGACGAACTTGCCGTGCGCCTTACGGAGGACGTAGACATCGACCACGTCGCTCGGTGTCGTCGCGTCCTCAAGCGAGCATCCGACGAAACGCGCGAGTTCACGGAAGAAGTCGATGACACCGACCTTCTCGTCGATACGGACGCAGAGTTCGACGTCCATCTTGTTGTACTCAAGGAGTTTGTCGGGGTCGTCCTCCCAGAGGTCGCCTATCTTGCCCGTGTACGTCACCTTCGACTCGCCGAGCTCCTCTTCGGCAATTGCGTCGAGCCTGTAGGATTCGAGTTCGGTGAACTTCATCCGCTGGTAGCCGTACAGAAGGTCGAAGGTCGCGCGTCCCTTGATGGTCGGTCCGCCCCAGTCGTCGTGCCAGACCTGCCCGACGCGTGAGAGACGGGTCGCGTCCATTTCGAGCGCCTCCAGACGGTCGATGAGATAGGGAAGGTCGAAGTCGTTTGAGTTCCATCCCGTCAGAACGTCGGGGTCACGGTCGTTGAGATACTCCAGAAAGCCGTCGAGCATCGCTTCCTCCTCGTCGTACGCTTGGAGGACGTAGTCGCGGTCGTCGCCCACCTCGTCCTCGTCGATATCCCAGACGAACATACGGTACTCGTCGTCGAACGAGTCCCAGACGGCGATACAGATGATTGGTTCCTCGCCCTCCTCGGGAAACCCGCGACGGTCGTCTACCTCTATATCGAGTACGCAGGTACGCGCGGGCGAGTCGGCGTCGCACGGTTCGACCTCGTCGGCGTCTATCTCTATATCCGTATCCCCCGACGAACCGACGCGCAGTCCCGACTTGACGCCCTTGTCGATACGGAACCTGTTGGGGAACAGTATATCCGCCTCGTAATGCGTGTACGAGTCGCGGACCTCGCCGACATCCGCGGGGATACGCGTGTAGAGACGCGTAAGGTCGTCGCTCTCTATCGACTCATAGCCTTCGTCCGTCCCCGTGATACGTTCGTCCTCCGTCCCGCCCACCTCCTCGCTCGGGGCGTAGAAGTAAGGACGGAAACCCGTGACACGTACGTGGCGCGCCTCGCCGTCACGCGTCCGTCCGAAGACATGTACGACAGGACGCGGACCTTCGTCGTCGCTTTCGACGGTGTAGTTGACCTTCAGGACGCCTATTTCCTCCCCGTCCCCGTCGCTCCCGACGCCGTCGAAGGTCCGCAGACTCGACTGTTCCATGGGCGTCGTACGCCGTTACCTCACTAAAGTTATGCGAACGGTCCTCGTACGCATTCTGTGGTTTCTGTGCCGACATAATCATCATGATAAATTGACCGTGACAACCTCTCACAAGGATTATATACCCCGGGCACTAAGGGAGACTCAGGAGGTACAAAGCCATGTCCACAGCCGAAAGCAGGGACGAGCCGGAACCGAACCTAGAGTCGTACGAGACAGATGACGGTACGGTAATCTATGATTCGGCGAATCCGTTGGCGTGGATTAAGGCTGACGAAGACGCGACCCACTCACTCAAGGAAAGAGTCTAACTTCTTCTCAGCCAGAAACCAAGCTCTTAGTGCCGAAGGGAGGACGACGACCGACCCGAGATAGGCGTAGGTTATACTTACCACCATCAGAAAGCCGAACTCCTGTAGAATCGGCGTCACCGCGAGGATGAGCGCACCTGTTCCCGCGACCGTCGTCGCCATGCTTCCCGTGAGCGCCCCGCCCGTTCCACGTAGCGCCGTCCTGAGCGCCTCGTCGGGGCTGTCTTCCACCCCGTCTAACTCGTCGGCGAACCGGTGTGTCATATGGACGGAGTAGTCTATACCGACCCCGACGGTCAACGCGAGTATCGTCGCCGTCAGGGCGTTGAACGGTATGCCGAGAAAACGCATCGTCGCCACGACGAAGACGGCGGTCACCGCTATCGGCACCGTGTTTGCGACGCCGAGCGCGCCGTATCCCTCCGTCAAACGGTACGCGACCATGAGGACCACCGTCGTTAGCACCAGCGCGGCGATGAATGCGTTGAACGCCGACGAAAGCACGAGTTCGGAGACGCTTGAGTAGATGATGATATCGCCCGTCGCCGCGGCGTCGAGACGGTGGTCGTCCATCACGCCTCGGGCGTCGTCGTGTATATCCTCGTAGAAGGCGTCCGACTCGACGTAGTACTGAATGACGGCTTCGTCGCGGTCGTCGTTTACGAAACGTACGGCGTCGTCGCGTGCTTCCGACGTTAGAACTGCGTCAAACACCTCGTCGAGGTTTCTGTCCGGAACGCCGTTTCCGGAGATATCGTTGCGTTCCACGAGGCGCGCGAACTCCTCGTCACGGTCCGCGTGTTCGTCTATGACATCGAGTACCGACTCCGAACCCGCGGAGCCGTCGCTGTACCTGATGAAACGGTTGGGGGCGTCGTCTGCGGCGCGGACCATCGATTCGAGCGCGTGGCTTTCGTCGATACGTCCTTCGAGATGCACCGTTACTGTCACGACATCCGCCTCGAACTCGTCGGAGATAAACGACATATCGCGTTTCGTCGTGTAGTCGCTCGGCTGCATCGGCTCGGGTGCGGCGTTGACGTACCCTGGCATCTCCTCGGGCGGCAGGAAGTCCTCGTCGTCGAACGACGTATCGACCCCCGTCGCGTAGAAAGCCGCGCCCGAGGAAACGACGAGTACGAGAAGGAGAAAGACGAAGGGACGACGCGCGGGAACTGCACCGTACGAGAGAACCCTGCCGAGCGCCGAGCCTTCGCGTCCCAGAGGTTCGTCGGTGAACCGTAACCATCCGTCGCGTACGTTGTCAAGGAGTAGCTTGGCGGCGGGAAACAGGACACCGAAGACGAGCGCGACGAAGATTATGCTGACGCCTGCGACGAGTCCGAAGTCACGGACAGGACCTAGACCGCTCGTCAGGTTGGCGAAGAAGCCTATCGAGGTCGTCGCTGTCACGATACCGAAGGCGACGATAAGCTGACGCGCCGCTATATCCATCGCGTCGCCGTCGCCGTATCCTATGACCTTCTCCTCGCGGTATCTGTTCACCATATGGATGCTGAAGTCGACGCCAACGGCGAGCATCAGGGGCGGTATGGCGACATCCAACTGCGTAAACGGAACGCCTGCGTAACCCATGAAGCCGAAGGTCCAGACGAGCGCCACGAGGAGACAGACGAGTCCTAGGAGAAGGTCGAGCAGGTCGCGGTAGGCGACCCCGAGGAATCCGACTATGAGCAACATTATCAGCGGAAGTAGAAGGACCATCGACTCCTCGATTACGAGCGAGAACTCGTGGTACATGATGCCGAAGCCATAGACGCGTATCTCGCCGCCCGCTGTCTCGACGATGTTACGCATACGTAGCTGTTCGTCCTGAATCGCTTCGTCCGCCCCTGTCACCGCCTCTGTGTCGACTTTCCCCGGGAAGTCGTGTACGACGGTCGATACCGTAGCGCCCGCGTACGCCGACTCCACGTTGAAGTCATCGCTCACGATACGTTCGAAGTCGTCGTCGGCTACCGACCGCACCGCCTCGCGTACCTCGTCCGGCGTCGCGTCCTCAACCGCGCGTCGTCTCTCCTCCGCCGTCGTCGCTGTCGGGTCTATCTCAAGCGCGATACGGGACGCGGCGCTCTCGGCACCCTCGACGTACAGGTCGTCGTGTTCGATGAGACGTTCCTCGGCGCGTAACATCCGTAGGACGCCTGTACGCGAAAGGACGTTGTCGCCGTCCTGTATCAGCCATGTCTCGACGCCGCCTCCGCCGAAGGCGGGTTCGAACTCGTCGTTGACCTCCTGAAGCGTCTCGTACTCGGGGGTGTCGACGACGAAGTCTTCGAGGTCTTCCTGTATCTCAACGTCGTCGAGCGCCGGCACGAAGAGCGCCGTGATGACGACGAACAGGAGAACTACCGTCGCCGGACGCTCGGTAACCCAACGGCTAACAGTCTCGGCTTTCACGGCGTCTCAGCAGCGCAGGGTGCGCTACCCATCGCGTGAGTAGTTGCATAACAACAGGCATAAGACTGACGCCTGACGCGTACGAACCCAAGCGTTATGGGTTGAGTTCCACTGTTAGAGCCATGGAGTACACTACCACGGAGACGCTTCCACGCCGCGATGTCGAGGAAGTTCTCGGCGTAGCGCGCGGAAACACGGTACGTGCGCGTAACGTCGGACGCGATATCACGCAGTCGCTCAGAAACCTTATCGGCGGCGAACTCAAGGCTTACTCCGAACTCTATTCCGACACCCGCGACCAAGCTGTAGAGCGCATGCTCGAAGACGCGGAGAGCATGGGCGCTGACGCTGTCGTCAACGTCCGTTTCGAGACATCGCAGATAGCGGGAAGTAGCGCCGAACTTCTGGCGTACGGAACCGCGGTGAAAATCAGGTAGCTACTCGTAAATCCATGTCTCGTCAACGCGTTCGTACGACTCTAGCTCGTCGTCGTCGAAGTAGATACCTATCTCGCGCTCGGCACTCTCGGGCGAGTCGGCGGCGTGGACGCAGTTCCGTCCTATATCGAGCGCGTAGTCTCCGCGTACCGTCCCGGGTGCGGCTTCGGCGGGGTCGGTCGCGCCTATCATGTCGCGCACGATGCTGATAGCATCTTCGCCCTCGACCACCATCGGAACAGCGGGACCGCTCGTGATGAAGCCGACGAGGTCGTCGTAGAACGGCTTGTCCTCGTGTTCGGCGTAATGCTCCTCGCCCTGCTCGCGCGACGGGACGAGAAGCTTCATGCCGACGAGCTTCAGACCGCGTTCCTCGATACGCGAGACTATTTCGCCGACAAGCCCGCGCTGGAACGCGTCGGGCTTGACCATGACGAAGGTGCGCTCGGTCATTCTTCGTCTTCTTCCTCTATCTCGGTCCACTCGACCTCACGCGCCGGACGCCCGAGTTCGGCGTTCTTGAGACATTTCGAGTCCTTGAACCACAGACGTTCGCCGTCGTTCCGCACGAGCAGTATACCCGTGCCCGGCTCTATCTCCTCGCCGCTGTATGAACACTCGTGCGTCTCCATCTTATCTCAGGCTCTCGACCTTTTCGACGATGTCTTCCACCTCGTCGTCGGCGTTTCCGGCGTCGACGACTGCGGCGGCGGCGCTTCCAACGTCGAGACCGACGGCGTGTCCGATACCGTCCTGCTCGCTCACGTACGCGAAGGGCACGTCCTTCTCGTCACAGAGCGACGGTAGATGGAGGACAATCTCTTCGGGCTGAACGTCCTCGGCGATGACGACGAGTTCGGCTTCGCCGCGCTCGACAGCCTTCGTGACCTCGTTCGTTCCTTTCTTGACACGTCCCGTGTCGCGCGCAACCTCTACGGCTTCTAGGACGCTCTCTTCCAACTCATCCGGTACTTCGAACTTAACGTATACTGGCATTTCTAATACACCTCGTTCCGCGCTCTCGCGCGTCATTACGCGTTATGCGCTTGTCGTCCCTTGCCTTCTGGTGCGTTTATATCTTCTGAAAGTAGGCTGTGCCGTGGTAAACGCAAACAAACGGAAACAACGTACCTCCACCCGAAACAAAGGGGTTCGTGAGCCTAACGTGCGGCGGCGGCGACGCGCTCGACCTCTTCCTTCTTACGTATAGCGGTGCATTCGACGTCGTACTTCGCGGCGCTGATGAGTTCGTCGGCGACGACCTCGTGCGCGGAACGCGGCGTCTTGTACGAGGCGTTCTGGACGGCGTCAGCGAGGAACTTGAGCGACTGGTCAACGCGGCGCTGAGGCGCTACGTCGACAGCCTTCGGCACGCTGATACCTCCGTACTTGAGCGTAACCGTCTCCTCGCGGGGACCTGCGTTTTCGACCGCACGGACGAGTACCTCGACGGGATTGTCGCCCGTCCTCTCGTGAATCTCGTCGAAGGCGTCGCTCACGATACCCATCGTCTTCTCCTTCTTACCGGTGTTCTCGCCCGTCTGCATCAGGCGGTTTACGAATCTCTCTACGATGCTAATCTCGCTCTTCTCGAACTGCTTGTTAGCGTGCTGACCCATCGTGTGCGCGACGGGCGTCAGCGTGATGTAACGTTTCGTCGAGCGGTCGGCGAACTCTACGTCCTCGGTTTCCCATCTGCCGAAGAGCTTGGCGTCCGTCGTCATCTTACCGGCTTCTCCTTGTTACCGCGGACCATCTCGATGAGCGCTACGCCGTTGACCTTGTTAACCTTGTAGTTGACACCCGGAAGGTCACCCATCGAGCCTCCGCGCGCGCCTCCGATACCCGAAATCGTGACTTCGTCGTGTTCGTCGATGAACGAGATAGCGCCGTCGCCTGGGCAGAACGCCGAAACCTGGTTGCCGTTCTTGATTAGCTGGACACGGACGCATTTCCGTATCGCGGAGTTGGGCTGTTTCGCCTCGATACCGACCTTTTCGAGTACGATGCCCCTCGCCTGAGGCGCACCTCCGAGGGGGTCGGTCTTCTCCTGAAGTCCGCGCGCACGTCGTGCGTAGTTTCTGTCCTTCCAGCGGTCCTTCTGTCTGTCCTTCTTGAGCTTTCTTGCCGCGTACTTGCCGTTACCCATTCTTGCCGTGTTTAACCCGTCGTGAGGTATAAACGGAACGATTCGCGCCGACGTTTCTTACGAGAAGTCGTAGTCGAACGGGTTGTCGGGGTCGTCTATGCTTTCGAAGTCGTCGGGTTCCTCGCCGAGTACCGCGGTTCCGTTTTCTTCGTCTGTTTCGAAGTCCCCTCTGATAGCGAATATTTCGAGGCTACCCGACTCCTCTATCTCCTCTTCTTCGGCAGAAAGCGTAAACGATGAACCTTCTTCTATGTCTTCCATGACAGGGTCGGCTTCGAAGGTGTGGTCGCCGGATATCGCCGCGTGGTCCGCCGTCATCGGGTCTTCGACGATAACCTCTACTTCCCTAGCTTCGGAGTCACGTACCGCCCTAAATGTACCGTAGGGCGAACCTCCCACCGCCTCTTCGTCATCCTCGTCTCCGCTGAACGGTCCTATACATCCCGCGAATAGAAGACCGGCGACCGCGCCCCCTGACGCCTTCAGCATCTCGCGTCTTTTCATCTTACCGCGTATATTTGCCGAGAAGCTATAACTCTTGTCTCGGTGTATCCCTGAACCTCCACAAGACTTATATTTTTTGTCCCAGATACTAAGATACCGATGAGTCGTAAGAACAGGGGCGCGAGGTACGTTTTTATAGTCCTCTTAGTCGCTCTTTCGCTGTCGATGGCAGGATGCCTCGACGTAGTGAACTGGGGTGACCCTGCGGGGGCACAGCCGGGTGGCGAAGAAGGCACCGCGGGACAGGTTATCGTTGAGGACGCTGAAAACGTGACAGAGACAGTATCGCACGACGTGTCCACGTCTGTTGTGAGAACACAGCACGACGCACAGCACGAACGTGTTGAGGTAGAGCTAACCGAGGAAATCGATGTCGACTACATGCTCGTGGAGTTCGGCGGTCAGTCGACGGCGCGCGCACATCTATACGAAGAAGGTGACCGTGTCGTACTGACCAGCGACAGCGTCTGGACCGAAGGCGAAGCAGAGGATAGGACGCGTGACCTCTACGGCGAAGACGGGCTTGCCGGCGGTCCAGGTGGATTCGCCGGAGTCTCCTACGGTGACGAAGTCGATATAGCCGTCCGTTCGGTCGAAGACGGCGTCGGTGACGTTGTCCACCAAGAGACTGTAACCGTCGGACACGGCGAGGTCAACGCACAGGTCGACTACCTCTTCGACTCGACCGAGAACGCCGTCCGTGTCGTCCTCGCCAGCAACGAAAACGCTGACTATGTCGACGTAGAGTTCTCGATGGGTAACCAGCTCGCCGAGGCGCGTCTACACGAAGTGGGTGACGAGGCACGTATCTCGTCCGACTACCCCGGGCTGGACACCTACGGAAGCGCCGAAGACCTGCAGAGACTGAAGCTTGAGGAAGCCGTTGAGCGGGTTGGTGAGCAGAACTCCGGAATAGGTAGCGGTCCCGGGAACAACGAAATAGAGCTTGACGAGATACTCAATCAGCTCAGCGACAAGGATGAAGTCCCTTACGCTATCTACAGCCGTTTCAACCTGTTCTCTACTGATACTGAACTGGACGAGGACCATATGGACTCTATCGCAGTCGCTCAGCTATCTGACGTAATGGAAGATAGGGTTGACACCGAGAATATATTCGACGAGCAAGGGATAACTGAGGTAGAAGACCTTGAAGAAGAGATAGAAGATATAGAGTCAGGGCTGGCGGATGCAGAGTCAGGGCTGGCGGATGCCTATGACGACAACGTCTCCGACGACAACGTCTCCGCTGTCTCTGACAGTGACACCTACCGTGGCCTCCAGAGCGACCTCCGGACCCTGAAGAACATGAGGAACGACCTTGACATCTCGGATGCCGAGGACCTCACGCTGTCGAAGGTAGACCGTGTCTTCCTACGGTACAAGGG
>JAQZCZ010000056.1 GCA_028751095.1 Euryarchaeota archaeon Ods01
ACGACGGCGTCGTCTTGGTTCAGCACCTCGACGTGCATCTCGACCACGCCGCGTTCGCCGTCGCTCGTCTCGCGTTTGTCGGTGACCGTCGTCCGCGCGCGAAGCGTGTCGCCGTGGAAGACGGGTTCGGGGTGTTCGACGTTGTCGTAGCCGAGGTTAGCGACGATTGTGCCGTCGGTCGTCTCGGGTATGGTCATCGAGACGGCGAGCGACATCGTGAGAAGCCCGTTGACGAGTCGCTCCCCGAACTGTGTCTCGTCCGCGAACTCGGCGTCAAGATGTAGGGGTTGCTGGTTCATCGTGAGGTCGCAGAAACGTTGGTTGTCCGCCTCGCTGACGGTGCGCCTCCGGTCGTGTTCTACCGTCTCGCCGACCTCGAACTCCTCGTAGTACATTCCGGTCATGCCTCGAACGTCGTCTTCGACCGTATAATTTCTTACCGTACGCCGTCTACGGCAACCATGAAACCGAGACGTTCGGTCCTGTTCACTCCTGGCGACGAAGCCGAGATGATGCGTAAAGCAGTCGGCGGAAACGCCGATGTCGTCGTCTTCGACATTGAGGACGCCGTAGCACCCGATGCGAAGGACGAGGCGCGCCAATCGGTCAACGATGTCTTGGACGAAGCCGACGACAGCCCCGAGGTCTGGGTACGCCTCAACCCCTTCGGCGGCGAAATCGATGGACGCGACGACCTCGAAGCGCTCGACGCCGAACCGTCGTGTTTCGTCGTGCCGAAGGCAGGGAGCGGTGACGACGGGGAACGCGTCGCCGAGGCGCTCGATGAACGCGGGAGCGCCGCGGGTCTCGTCCCTATCATCGAGAGCGCCGCGGGCGTCGTCAACGCCGCGGAGGTCGCCGCCGCCCCCCGTGTCGAAGCGGTCGTCTTCGGCGCAGAAGACCTCTCCGCAGACCTCGGCGCGACCCGTACCGCCGAAGGCGACGAGGTTATCTACGCGCGCCAGAAGGTCGTAGCGGCGGCGACGGCGGCGGGGGTAGACGCGGTAGACACCCTCTGGACCGACTTTAGCGACGAGGAGGGTCTGCGCGAGGACACCGAGCTCGGAATCGGCTTAGGGTACGACGGCAAGCTTGCCATACATCCCGCGCAGGTGAGCGTCATCAACGACGCCTTCACGCCCGACGACGGACGAGTCGAATGGGCGGAACGCATCCTGAGCGCGAAACGTGAGGCGGACGAGCGCGGAAAGGGTGTCTTCGAGGTTGACGGCGAGATGGTCGATGCGCCGCTCGTCGAACAGGCGCGGACGGTTCTCGAACGCGCCGAGGCGGCGGGAATGGACGTTTCCTACTGAGCGCCGCCCGGCAGGAACAGGTTGATGACGGTGACGACGACACCGGCGAGACCCATACGGAAGCCAGCCTTGTACCACGTCTGTTTCGAGATACTCCCCATGTAGACGCCGAACAGGAACAGGAGGCTGGTTGCGAGCGTGACCGAGATAGCCGCCGCCTGAAACATCGTGAAGAAGACGCCCTCGAAAGCGAAAGGTATCGCGGGTATGAGAATACCGAGCGTCGGACCTAGACCGCTCATGAACGCGTTCACGCGGCGTCCCGCGTGCTTACGCTCCTCAACCTCGGTCTTTTCGAGGTCCTGTAGCATCGCGTCCTCGATACGTTTTAGCTCCGCCTGTTTCTCGGCGCGCTCTATCTCCCAGACGCTCCAGATACCCGAGGTGCCGAGACCGACCGCCGCGCCTGCGATTATCATCAGCACCGTCGCGCCGTCGGGGACGCCCGAGAGGTACGAACTCACCGCAACGCCGATGCTGGTCATCGTGCCGTCGAATCCGTTGCCGACGAAGTAACGGCGCGAGATAGACATAACCTCCTCGTCGCCGAAAGCGGCACGCGTCTCGCGCACCTCCTCGGTCAGACGGTCGAGCCTCGACATCCTAGTCCTGTGGCGTCTCTATCTCTTCGACCATCTCGCCGCAGACAATCTGGTCGACAGAGTGGACCGTCCCGCCGAGTTCATCTATCTTGGCTTGGACAGCCTCGTAGTCAACGTTCTTGCCCTCAACGGTCAGCTTGATATTCTGAACCTGATGGTCGGTTTCGAGAAGGGTCGCGTTAACCCCCTTGACGCCCTTCAGGTCCGAAACCGCCTGCGCAAACTCTATCGTCGTCGGCTCGTAAGGCTTGAGTATATCGATAACGACGCGTTTTATCGGTGCCATACCCCGTGTACGGCGACGGCACACAAAAAGCCCCGCGGCTTGGCTCACCGGTTCCGTGGGTCCGACGCGGAGGTCAAGTTTTATCATGTACACGTACATACACAGAAGCATGGGGACCAAGACAATCTCGCTCGCCGACGACGCGTACGAACGCCTCAAGGCGCACAAGCGCGAGGGCGAGAGCTTCAGCGATGTCGTCCGTCGGCTCACCGACAGCACCGACTTGATGGAATACCACGGTATCCTGAGCGAAGAAACCGGAGAGGAACTCGAAGAGATAGTACAGAACCGGCGTGAGGCGAGGAACGCCGAACGAGAACGGAGGAGAAGGGGACTCGTGAACAGTCTCAACGACGGATGATACCATGTTGCTCGATACCTCGTTCGTTATCGACCTAATCCGCGGAAAAGAGGGTATTGAAGATGCGTTGGAAGGCAGTTCGGTAGAGTACGTTAGTTCGGTCACCGTGATGGAGCTATGGGAGGGTATACATCTTGCGAGTTCTACAGACGAAGAGCGTGATAGGGTGAAGGGATGTCTCGGAGATGCTGAGGAGTTACCGTTCGACCGCGACTGCGCCACCGAAGCCGGTCGCCTCAACGCCGAACTAATCAAGGAGGGAACGCCGGTAGACGAGACCGACGTCATGATAGGTGCGACCGCTCTCGTCCACGACCAGCCTGTTTTGACACGGAACGTGGCGCACTTCGAGAGGATAGACGGCGTGGATGTGGTGGCGTACTAAAGAACCGTTCCGTGTTTCTTATCGGGTAGTTCCTTCTCGATATCCTCGTAGAAGTCGTACCGGCGCACCAGTTCGTCACGGAGGTCGCTCGGCGGCACTATTTCGTCGATTACGACCTCGGACGCCATACGGTGAACGTCGATATCCTCGCGGTACTCCTCGCGTAGCTCCTGCTCCTTAGCGGCGCGCTCCTCCTCGTCGTCTATCTCGCTAAGTTTACGCGCATAGACGGCGTTTATCGCCGCCTCGGGACCCATGATAGCAATTTCGCCGCTCGGAAGCGCGAGCGTCGCCTCGGGGTCGTACGCGGGTCCGCTCATCGCGTAGATTCCCGCGCCGTACGCCTTCCGTACGACGACTGACAGCTTCGGAACGGTCGCCGAACTCGTGGCGTAGATGAACTTCTTGCCCTTTTCGAGTATGGCTTCCTTCTCGACCTGCGAACCCGCCATGAAACCGGGGGTGTCGCAGAGGTAGAGGAGCGGGATTTCGTAGGCATCGCACGTCCAGATGAACTCCGCCGCCTTCTCGGCGCTGTCGGGGAAGATAGCGCCCGACCGCTCCGTGGGCTGGTTCGCCACGATACCGACGGGTCGTCCATCGATACGTGCGAACGCGGTGACTATCTCCTTGCCGTAGTCCTGTTTCAGCTCGAAGAACGAACCCTTATCGACGACCCGGTCGATTAGCTCCTTGACATCGTACGCCTTGTTCGGCTCCTCGGGTATCGTCGCGTCGATACCTTTCGGCGACTTGACGGGGGCGCGAGGTTCACCGCGCGGCGGCTTCTCGTTCGCCTTGTCGGGCAGGTACTCCATGAGACGCGAGACGAGACGGCGAGCGTGCCTCTCGTCGCGTGCCACGAGGTCGGCGCTACCCGAGTGTTCGGCGTGTACCTGCGCACCGCCGAGGTCCTGCATCTCGATTTCCTCGCCCGTCACCATCTCGACCATACGCGGACTCGCTATCGCCATCGCGCTCATATCCTCGACCATCACGGTGAAGTCGGCGAAGACGGGCGTGTACGCCGCGCCCGCGATACACGGTCCGTACAGGACGCATATCTGGGGGACGCGCCCCGAGAGCATCGAATGGTTGTAGTAGTACTTGCCGATGCCCTCGCGGTTGGCGAAGAATCCGGTCTGCTGGTCTATACGTCCGCCTGACGAGTCCATGAGGTACAGGACGGGCTTGCCGTTCTTGGCGGCACGCTGTTGCATACGGAGGAACTTCTCGACGCCCTTCTCCGCCATGCTTCCTGCCTTGACCGAGAAGTCGTTCGCCATGAAATGTACGTCACGTCCGTCGAACTCCGCCGCGCCCGTCAGTAGACCGTCTGCGGGAAGCGGGTCGTCCGGATTGGAGCCTTCGACAGTTTCGTGCCATTCGTCGAAGTTGGCGAACCTGCCGTCCTCGAACTTGAGCGCGCTGTCGTCGTCTTCGTCACCGAACCATAGGTCGAGTCTGTCGCGGACGAAGAGCTTTCCTTGCTCCTCTAGCTTGTCGCGGTACTTCTTCGGTCCGCCGCGTTCGATATCCTCGATTTCGGCGCGGAGACGTTCCTCGCGCTCGGTCGGTTCGGCGTCGTCGTCGTAACGCTCGTTCGGGACGCGCGGCGGGTCGCTCGTCGCGGCGGGTTCGTCGGAGTCACCCACGTAGACCGCGACACGGTCGTCGGTATACTCGGCGAGAGCGGTAGCTATCGCGTCTGCCTCCTCGTCGGTCGCGTCCTCGTCGAGACGTACGTCCATTATTCGATTGCGACGAGTAGGTCGCCTTGGTCGACGCTGTCGCCGTCTTCGACAGCGACCTCTGTCACCGTACCGCCGACCGAGGTCGTGATGTCGTTCTCCATCTTCATCGCCTCGATGACGCAGACGACCTCACCCTCGCCGACCTCATCGCCTTCCTCGACCTCGACGCTCAGTACGTTGCCCTGCATCTCGGCGGTGACGGGGTGTCCGTCAACGTCGATGGTCTGCGCTCCGCCGCCGCCTCCTCCGCCTCCGGAAGCGGTTCCTTCGGCGACGAGCATCTCGGGCGTGTAGTCCTCAAGGTTGACCTCGAACCTCTTGCCGTCAACCTCGACGACGAACTCGCGTTCGAGCGTCTCCTCGACGCCTGCGGGCGCGGGCTTCTCGTCGGTTCCCCATTTGTCGTAAGCCTCTTCGACGTCCTCCTGTTTGAGTTCTTGGTCGAGATACTTGGTGTCGTGGCTTCCTTCGACGAACGCCTCGTCTTCGAGCATCAGGAGATGGAACGGTATGATGGTCTTGATGCCCTCTATCTCGTACTCACGAAGGGCACGCTTCGACCGCTCTATGCACTCCTCGCGGTCACCGCCCCAGACGATGAGCTTTGCAATCATCGAGTCGTAGTCGCCCGAAATCTCGTCGCCCTGACGGACGCCGTCGTCTATACGGACGCCGACGCCGCCTGCGGGGTCGTACTTGTCGAGGTCGCCCATCTGGGGCGCGAACTCCTGCGCGGCGTCCTCGGCGTTAATCCTGAACTCGATTGCGTGTCCGTTGAAGGTAACGTCGTCCTGTTCGAAGGTTAGCTCCTCGCCCGCCGCGACACGTATCTGCCACTTGACGATATCGAGGTCGGTTATTTCCTCGGTGGCGCAGTGTTCGACCTGTATACGCGTGTTAACCTCCATGAAGTAGAACTCGCCGTCCTCGACGAGGAACTCGACCGTACCGGCGTTGTGGTAGTCTGCCTCACGTACACCGCGGCGTGCGGCGTTACCGATTTCCTCGCGGAGGTCTTCGTCGAGAATCGGCGACGGCGCCTCCTCGATGACCTTCTGGTGGCGGCGCTGAAGCGAGCAGTCACGTTCGCCGAGATGACGGACGTTCCCGTGTTCGTCAGCGAGTATCTGGACCTCGATATGCTTGGGATTGGCAAGGTACTTCTCGACGTAGACGTTGGCGTTGTCGAAGTACTCCTCACCCTCGCGCTGTGCTGTCTCAAGGGCGTCTTCGAGTTCGTCCTCGGAACGGACGACCTGTAGACCGCGTCCTCCGCCTCCGCCCTCCGCCTTGATTGCGAGAGGGTAGGAGACGCCCGCCTCCTCGACAAACTCACGTATCTCGTCCGCCGATTCGACGGGTTCCTTGGTTCCCGGGACGATAGGCACGTCGGCGGCGTCCATTATCTGACGCGCCTGTGTCTTCTCACCGAGGTTCGCCATCGCGTCCGACGGCGGACCTATCCATTTCATGTCGGAGTCTTCGACCTTCGAAGCAAACTCGGCGTTTTCGGCAAGGAATCCGTATCCCGGATGGACCGCCTCCGCGCCAGCCTTCTCGCCCGCCTCTATGACAGCCTCGTGGTCGAGGTAAGACTCGCTCGCCTTTGCGGGTCCGATGTTGTACGCCTCATCAGCGTAACGGACGTGTCCCGCGTTCTTGTCAGCCTCCGAGTAGACCGCGACGGTCCCGATTCCGAGTTCCTCGCATGCACGCATGACGCGCACCGCAATCTCGCCTCTGTTTGCTACCAGAACTTTATCGAACATCCTTGTTCGAAGGTGGCGACGGTATTATATATTCTTTAATCCTTACGACGATTGTGTAAACTCGGGACGACGGAAGGGTGGACGGGCTATCGGAAGCCCCTGTCGCGGTCCTCGTCGCCTGCTTCGGGTTCGCCGCCGATTTCGAGCGCAAGCTGGAGATGCTTGATGCCACGGTCGCCCTGCGCTACGACGGCGCGGACCGCCTCCTCGAAGTCACGGACGCCGAACGAAGGTTCGTGTAAGAAAAGCTTACGTTCGACGGTAAATGCGGCGAGAACGCCGTCGTCGGTCGTCTCAACCCCAACCTCGACCGACGGATGCGACACCTCGCGCATCAGGTCGAAGACGAGACGTTTCATGTCGTCGCCCTCCTGCGATGCTAACGCCGCGGCGGGGTTCTCAACGCCCGAGTTCCGTAGGTTTTCGAGAAGGTTGAAGCCGAAACGGAGCAGGAAGTAGTCGGCGTCGGGTGAACCGAGTACGTCGTAGTGGTAGCCCGCGCGCCCGACGCGGAGTCCGCGTATCTCCTTGCCGTCACGTATCTCGGGACCTATCTCCTTCTCAACGGTCCCGTCGGTCATCTTGACGTACTCACGTATCTCGTCAAAGGCGTCTTCGATATCCGTCATTGAACAGGGGTAGGTATCGATACGTCAAAGGAGTTAGTGTTGAGCGTCAGCAGTCCGGAGCGGTGTTCTCGTGGTGGTGGTCGGTTTCGTCACCGACGTTCGAACACTCGTTCCACGTTATCGCCGACGCGTATCCGTTGTGGTAGGCAACGCCCTCCTCACGGCTCGTCGTACAGCCGTCAGGAGTGTCGCCGTCCTCGTTGTCGAGGTCGAAGTAGTCCTCGTATACGAACCAGTTGAAGGCGTCGCGGAAGATTTCCTCAACCTCATGCTTGGCGCACTTGTAGCCCGTCGCTATATGCGGCGCACGGCTGTCGAAGTGTGCCTGCGACGCGATGTAACGTCCGTGGAAGCCGTCGTCAAAGTCATCCTCGTCCTCTTGGAACGAGTAGTTACGCGTGTGATACCCGCCGTTGACGCGTCCCCAGCTCGTCCCTGCCCCGATGTCGTTCTCGAAGAACTCACGGTCGACACGGTCCCAGACGTACCGCGTGTACTGAGCAAACTCAGGCGGCGTTCCCGACACCCATCCGGCGTTCTCCTTCTCCTCTATGTAGCCATCCATCGTCTTACACTCCTCGGGGTTCGGGGAAAGCGGTAGAACGATATTGATAGGACTGGTCTTTTCGTAGATATCGTCGTCCGCCTCGTCGTACTGCCATATCGGGTACGGATACTGGTCCTCGTTGTCCTGTCGTTCAGGGTCGTCGAAGTCGTCAGCGACCGCGGTCTTAACGGGAAGAACTGACATAGGGTCGATATCCCGCCTCGTTCCTAGGTCGCGGTTCTCTCGGAAGTACCGTTCCCACTCCTGTTCGGTGGCGATGTCGGCGACCCAGTTGTCTATCTCGACGCGTACCTCACCCGAGCTTGGAGTATTCTCCTGCGTCCACCGTCCCTTCTCGAAACGGAATGTCTTCTCCAGCATAGGGTCGCCGTACCTCTGCGCGAGGTCGGGACTCTGGCGTCGGAGAGTGACCTCGTAATGGTCCTTCCTGTCCTTACGTATCAGGAACTTCTTTCCCTCAACGCGGAAGTCGTCGATGGAGTGTTCAGGAGGTTCGTCGCGTTGGCTTGCGACGACGTTCACGGAGCCATAGGAACAGACGGCTCCCGTCGCTAGAACCTTGAGCGCCTTACGGCGGCTCATATCCTCGTTCGCGTCAGCCTCTATCTCGGTGTGTTCGCAGTTTTCTATACCGCAGTTACACGAGGCTTCGGCATCGGTGTTACGTAGGTACGGAAGAATGCCTCGTCCCATATTTGACTTTCGCGTATATTCGTCGGGGCGACGTATAACCCTTTCTACGCCGTGAGACTGGCTTTCGGCGTGAGAAGCTAGTACGATTTGGGGAAGCCTATCTGCTGTGCGATATGGTTGTACGCCATCTGTTGCGTAACGGGTGCGAGACGCGTCAGGTTAATTTCGCGCCACCACCGTTCGACATCGTACTCCTTGGCGTATCCCCATCCACCGAACGCCTGCATCGAATGGTAGACGGCGTCGATTCCAGCCTCGACGGCGACGCTCTTGGCGACGTTCGTCTCGTAGGCGCAGTCCTTTCCGTTGTCGAAGAGCCAAGCCGCCTTCTGACGCATGAGCGATGCGGTCTCCATCTGAGCGTACGCCTCAGTAATCGGGAACTGGACCGACTGGTACTGTCCGACGGGTCCGTTGAAGACCTCACGGTCGTTGGTGTACTCGACGGCGGCGTCGGCAGCGAGCTTTCCGATGCCGGTCGCCGCGGCAGAGAATGCGATACGTTCGGGGTTGAGCGTATCGACAAGCGCCCACCATCCGCCGCCCTCCTCGCCAAGGAGCGCGTCCTCGGAGACACGGACATCCTCAAGGAAGACCTCGCACGAGTTCGAGTAGTTCATGCCGTGTTTGGGTATGGGCGAAACGTCGATACCGTCCTTCTCCATATCGACGATGAAGAGGGAGATACCGTCGGTCGGGCGGTCAACCTCCTCGACGGGCGTCGTGCGCGTGACGAGGACCATGTAGTCGGCGATATCCGAGAACGTAATCCAGCATTTTTTGCCGTTGAGAACGTACTCGTCACCATCCTTCTCTGCGTTCGTCGCCACGTTGAGCGTATTCGTACCTGCCTCGGGTTCGGTGATGCCGATACAGAACTTGGTGTCGCCCGTCGCTATCTCAGGCAGGTACTCCTGTTTCTGCTCTTCGTTACCGTGTTCACGTATCCCGACCGTCGCCATTCCCGCGGTCAGAACGAGGTACCACGTCCCCGCCATACCGCATCCCTCGGCGCAGAGCGTCTCCATCGCCGTACCCATCTCCTGAAGACCCATACCCGCGCCGCCGTACTCCTCCGGCACGAGCAAGCCGTGGAAGCCCGCGTCGCCGAGTTCGTCCCAGAACTCCCAAGAGAACTCCCCCGCCTCCTCCATCTCTCGCCAGTACTCGGGTCCGAACTGCTCGGCGATTTCGGACGCCGTCGAACGTATCATCTGCGTTTCCTGCGACTCGGTGAAGTCTACCATGTTCGTTAATGGTTGTCGTGGGACAAATAGCTGTTGAGATTCCTTAGCGCGAGGTTTCGACGCGGATGTCGTCCCAGTAGGCGTCGGAGTCGGAGGTATCCTTGCTGAAGCCGATACCGCCGTCGTTGTAGGTCGTGTCTGAAACCGTAAAGTCCGCGACCAGAGTACCGCCGGAGTCATACACCTCAACGGTTATGTCGTCGTTCGACGTCGCACCCCAGTCTATGAGAACCTCGTACCACTCACCGTCTTGGAAGTTGTAGGCTTCGCTACCAATCTCGGTTCCGCTTTCGACGAGACGTACTTCATCGAGTACCGGGCTAAGCCAGACACCGTAATAGTTGTTCTCGTCTTGAGCACCGAACCGGAACTCGTCCGAGTTGCGCGTCCAGTATCTGATGCGGTCTCCGCGCTCGGGGTAGTCGGAGAGTCCCCATCCTTGGAAGGAGAATATCTCACTGCTGTCAGTGAATCCTTCAAGAGCACACGACGTCGTTCCCTCGGGGCTAACTATCTCGTCCTGAGTGTCGAACGAGCGGAGGTCGCCTGTGTACGCGCTGTCGTCGAACACACATCCGAAGCCGTCTGCCTCAACGGTATCCCAGAGATTAGCACGGCTGTTGACGCCGCTCCCCTCTTTCTCAAAGCCGATGCCGCCGTCCATGTAGGTGGAGTCTTCCATCCATCCAGCCGAGAACGTCTCACCTGTGTCTTGGTTGTGGAGGTAGGCGTTTATCCAGCCGTCAAAGTCGTCGTGCCAGTCTACCTCGAAACGGTGGAATGTACGCCGGGTGTACTCGTCGTCGTCATAGTTGAGCTGAGTTTCAGTCTCTTCTACGACATTACCGCCCTCCACTCTCTGTAAACGGAGGTAGTAGTAATCTGTTCCGAAGGTGCCCCCATCTTCAAACTCCATCTCAACCTGATAGTAGTTATCCTCATCCTGCACACCGAACTTGATCGGCACAAATCTGATGTCAGCCCTGTGAACATAGTGCCACACGTTTATCGATTCTCCAGGCTCGGGATAGTGCTCCAAGTTAGCATCCTGCTCTCCCAGTACCGAGTAGATGGATAACGAGCTATCGCTGTCTTGTCTCAGAACACATTCTCCGCTGGGGGGAGTTTCGTCGGCACCGCTCGCATCGTCCTCGTGGAACAGGTCGTCTGAAGCACCTATGTTTCCATCGGGGAAGAAGTAGTTGTCAAGTTCGGTTACCCCGACATCAGGGCAGCTTGGGTATGCCCAGCTGAAATCGACAACGTTTCTGGAGTAACTCTCCGGTTCGCCGAAGTCCTCTATCAGACGCTCCTCCAGAACCTCAACCGGCGTACTATCGTCGTTGTTATCGCTCAGCACCGTCGCGGTCACCTCGGGATAGTCACCGAACTCGGTGGCGTACTGTAGCGTCACGGATTCATCGCCTCCGGCGGGTACGCTCACATCAGTCTCCAGGTCCTCCTGAACACCGTCAATTTCGAGCGTGATGTCCTGCGTGTCGCCCTCTCCGCCGGTGTTCTCGATTAGGGTATCCACTACGAGCGTATCCTCGCCTTCGAGTACCGGCTCGTTGGTGTCGTCTATGGTAACGTCGAAGAACGAGGACTCCTCGACAGTCACAGTCGTCTCATCCTCGCCCCAGATGTCGCCGGAGTCACTCTCAACGGCGTCCACGAGGGCGTCGGCATCACCCACGTCGTCGCTCGTCGTTGACCAGCCGAGGGTGACGACCGTCGCCTCGCCGCCGGCTAGGGTAACGTCTTCTTCGGTGTCATTGACGGCGTAGCTCCCGTCCTGTTCGGGGTCCATCCAGAGTGTAACGTCGCCGGTTCCCGTGTCTTCGCCCGTATTGGTAAGCTGGACATCAAAGGTCATCTCTTCGCCAGCCTCCACAGGACTGTTTGTATCAGTGATATCGACATCGAAGTACGCGGCTTCAAGGACAGTCACCTCCCGCGAGTCTTCGTCATCCTCACTCTCGAAGGTCGCGGTGTAGTCGCCGGCATCACCTTCCTCAGTACTTGCTGTCAGGGTAACGTCGGCGTCCTCTCCAGGTTC
>JAQZCZ010000071.1 GCA_028751095.1 Euryarchaeota archaeon Ods01
GACAGACCTGTACGTCGTGGTCGTCTGCGACGGTGAGGCATTCGTCGATTGCGCGGGGGGTCGAACCCCAGTCCTCGTGTAGCTTCAGACCGCACGCGCCCGCCCGTATCTGTTCGTCGAGGGAGGCGCGTCTGCTACTGTTCCCTTTGCCGAAGAAGCCGACGTTGACAGGATACTCCTCGGCGGCTTGGAGCATGTTGCGTATGTTACGTTTGCCTGGCGTGACCGTCGTCGCCCCTCCGCCGTATCCGCCGCCTATCATCGTCGTTACGCCGCTCGCCAAGGCGTGTTCGTAGAGACCAGGGCTGTTAAAATGGACATGACCGTCGATACCGCCCGCTGTCGCTATCATACCCTGCCCCGAGATTGCCTCAGTTCCGGCACCAACGACCATATCAACGCCTTCCATCGTGTTCGGGTTGCCCGCCTTGCCCACACCGGCGATAAGCCCGTCACGGACGCCGATATCTGCCTTGACAATTCCCTGAACAGGGTCGATTACGAGGGCGTTCGTGACGACTAGGTCAAGAGCGCCTTCCTCGTTCGTCACTCCAGGAGCCATTCCCATCCCATCGCGTAACGTCTTTCCGCCTCCGAAGACTGCCTCGTCGCCCTTGGTCGTTAGGTCTTCTTCGACCTCAGCGAAAAGTGCCGTGTCGCCGAGACGGACGCGGTCGCCCGTCGTCGGTCCGTATAGTTCAGCGTACTGGTCCGACGGCAGGCGTTTCATCCGTCCCCCTCCGTGAAGCCGAAGCCCCGCTCCTTGGCGAGTTCAACGGCTTCGTCGCATTCGCCGCGTACAGTTCCTTCAACGAGTCCGTTGAATCCAACCACACGCCGCTTTCCGGCGTAAGCTACCACGTCAACCTCCTTCGTCTCGCCAGGCTCGAACCGGACGGCAGTGCCGGCAGGTATATCGAGACGCATTCCGTATGCGGCACCGCGGTTGAAACGCAGGGCGCGGTTCACCTCGAAGAAATGGAAATGCGACCCGACCTGCACCGGACGGTCTCCCGTGTTCTCTACCTCTACCGTCGCTGTCTCTCTTCCTTCGTTTATCTTTACGTCGCTGTCATCCGTTTCTATCTCTCCAGGTATCATAGTTCACCTCTGTCTGTTGTCTCGGTCATTCTTCGACCTCCACCCGCACCGGCGGGGTCTCGTACACCGTCTCGCCGTCTTCGGCGACGACCGCGAAGGCTATCTCTGTCACACCTTCCTCCTCACCCTTCACGTGTACGTGGTCACCGTGGTGTTCGAAGGAGACCCTCTCAGGCGCGTCCTCAAATAGTTCGGCGCGGAGTTCGTAGCCGTCTTCGCCGACCGTCCGTACCTCGCCGTCTTCTTGGGTGACCTGTGCGCCGAGCGAGACGTACTCGCCCACCCCTACCGGCGGCACCGACCCGTGCCAGTGTCCGTGTTCTGAGGCGACGACCTCGCCGTTCTCGCGGTCGATTACCCCGAACTCGGAGACATCCATAGAGTGTCCCTCGCCGATAGTCCCGTGGTCGTGTGTATGTGTCTGTATGTCAGCGAGTCCGGCGCCGCTGGCGACGAGAACAAGTCCGACGCCGACTCCGAGTACACCGCCGAAGACGCGTAGGTAACGTCCGGCTTTCTCGAAAGAGACCAGCCGTCCCCAAAGAAGCGCGATTACCGCCATAGAAACGACGGTCACGGCAGAGAATGCACCGACGAAGCCGACGGCGACGGTCGTCGTGGGTGCCGCGGCGGTGATAATCACGACGAGGATTCCCGTTCCGGCGAATCCGTGGATTACGCCGACGAGGAACGACTCTTCCTTGTAGTGAGAATGCTTGCCGCCGAGGAGAAGCGAGCCAATCTTCAGATGGGTGTGTCCGTGTTCGTCGTCGTGTGAGTGCGACGAGTGCGCGTGACGGACGTATCCCCCGACATCGAGGAGGGTTCTTGCACCGAGTCCGACGAGGATAACGCCGGCGACTATCTCAAATACGTACTCTGTCGTATGCGGGATACGTACGCCAAGAAGTATCAACAGAACGGCACCGAGTATTATGGGCAACGAATGTCCCGCTCCCCACGAAGCGCCGACATACCCCGCCTTCCGAGCTTCCGACCTTTCGTCATCGACCAGGGTTGCAACAGCCGCAAAATGGTCAGGCTCGAACGAATGACGGAGAGCCACCGCCGCACCTGCGGCGGTAGCCGCGTAGAGGGTTGTTACAGACATTCAACCAACTCAGAGAAATAGGTATTGTATTTTACCTCTTACGCTTCTTTTTTGGATAAATAGTGTAATTACCGGCGGCAAACTCGACTTTCTTACGATAGATAAGCTCATGTATACGGACGTGTACGTCTTGGCGGCGGAGGTCGACGGCGTACTCAAACGACAGGTTCGCTTTCCTCCGATACCGCCGCATGTCCCCGTCTCTCTGCGGGTACGCTCACGCGGCTGACCGCGCGTAAAGGAAGACGGACCCTCAGCCCTGTTCGTCCTCTCTGTCTCGGATTCCGGCGCTTCCTTCGTCTATGCCTAAGTCGTCCGCGCGCGACTCATGTACCTCAAAGCCCCCGTCCTTGAACATATCTTCGGCGTCCAGACGCCTGTCGTCGCGTTCGAAGACGTACGCGAAGAAGCCGAAGAAGGGTATGAGAAACGAGACTGCCGCCCATTTTCTAGGGTTCATACCGTACTCCGGCGCATCTATGTAGACATACGTAGCGATAAGAGCAAAGAGAACTACCGTAGAGCCGACCAGAAGAACGTTTAGTATCAGCATATACGGTTTATCGGACGCGAATAACTAAACTGTTTCTCGGCGCGCGTCGGGAGAACGAGGACTCAGTCAGCCTCAGGCGGTTCTGCGTCAACCGGCTCGCCGTAGCTGTACTTGCCGTCGAAGTACATCTCCATTCCCGCAAAGCCGTCGGAGTCATCCTCCTCGTCACCTTCTTCGACACCGGTAGCGAGCAGGTAGTACGAAAGCCGGACCGGCTCCCGTGTGTCGCGGTCGACCCAGAGATAGGCTTCGAGTTCGGTCATGTCGTCTTCGCCAACCTCCTCGTCGTCCTCGTCTTCTTCAAACTCGTCGGCATCGTCAACCGCGTGTGCGTCGAATATCTCGACCGTGTGGCGGGTGAGTTCCTCGGTTTCGGGGTCGAGAGACAGGACATAAACCTCGTCGCCGTCGACCGTATCCGCGCCTTCGACCGTCGCGTCCGCGTCCTCGATTACGGAGGCGATACCTTCGGTTCCGATGGTCAGACCCCCGTCGTCGAGTCCCGTCTCCGTCGTGGTCCAGTCACCGAGTTCGTCGCCGTCCTCGGCATGGCGCTTGTAGGTAGTCGTCGGCGTCACGTACGTCTCGGTTTCGAATTCAGTACGGTTGTCGAACGTGCCGAGAATCTCGCCGCGCATACCTCCGTCGGTGGAGACATGTCCGATATCGCCCGTCTCAACCTCGCCGTCGGACTCCATCGATACCGTCATCGAGAACAGGGAAGCGTCAAACGCCATCCGGTTTTCGGCTTCGAACGACGCAGTCTCGGCTTCGTCGAGTGATTCGACAGCGGTTCCGAGTATCTCATCGCCCGTCTCGTCCGTCTCCACCTCTTCGGCAGGAACCTCGCCGAGAACGTCGGCTTCCTCGGGGTCCATCGTATCGAAGTCGCCGCCGATACATCCGGCTGTCAGGACGAGAGCGACGACGAGCGCGTATCCGGCGTACCTCATGCTATGCCTCCTCCGTTTCCGGCTGTTGCCATCATGGCTCGACGTTTGTTACGCCACGAAAAAGGGCTTACGTAGGCGAAAAAGGGCGTTTTTCATACCGCCGTCATCCGTCGTCGTTGGTTTCGGCGTCGGCTTCTTTACCGTCCTCTTCGTCGGATTCACCGTCGCGGAAGAGTTCGTCAGCGAGTAACGCGACGCCCAAGACGGCGAACGCGACGCCGAAGAGGGTCTGTCCCTCGTAGACGACGACGTACGGCGAGATAGCCACGAGGAGAAGACCGGCGACGAGGTAGAGGTAACGCATGAGCCAAAAACGTCGGCACGTCGGATAACCGTACCGTTCAGTCAGCCGTCGAGTGCCTCGTCGTGTCGGACGACGAGTACCGGACCGACAGAAGCCGCCGCCATCTTCTCCGCCTCGTCGCCGAAGACGAGAGAACGTAGCGACGGTGCTTTCTCGCCTACTACGACGGCGTCGTGTCCAGGGACGGTGTCGAGAAGCTTCTTGTACGGCGCGCCGACGGCGACCTGTGTCTCGACCGCGATTCCGGAGCCACGGAGGCGTTCCGCCTTGACTTCGAGTTCGTCGGCGGCACCGTCGGCATCAGCCTCCTTGACGGCGGCGAACAGCGTTACGTCTATCTCGCGGTCGCCGACAACCTCCTCGACAAAGCCGAGTATACGGTCGGCGGCTACGTCGCCCGTGACAGAGACGAGAAGACGGTCAACGTCGCCCGTGATGCCGGAGACGGCGAACGCCCTCGCGTTCACGTCGTCAGCGACCCGTTCGATTGTCTTCTCGCGGTCGTGGGTAAAGACGAGACGGTAGTCTGCCGCGCCTCCTGCGGCACGGAACTCCTGTGTCAGGTCTTCGAGAGCATCCACGGCACGGTCTTCGTACTGGAAACGCGCTTGGTCGGGCGGCGTCTGTTCAGGCAGAACGTGGTATCCGAGGACGGTTACGTCGACGGTCCCGAGAAGGCTCATCAGACCCGGGGAGACCGTCCCCCCTTCCAAGACCTTGACGGGTACGAGTACACGTGTCATCAGAGTGCCCCCCTTAGGTTCACGTCTCCGGCATAATAAAAGTACCATCCGGCTGTCGCGGCGATGACGACCAGCCCGACGGCTATCGAAAGGCGGTCCATGAATCCGATAAGTCCAAAGCTCGCAAGAGCGCCGACAGCAGGTATAGCGTTTCCTCCAGGGACACGGAAGTCGGGGTCGTACCAATCGGGTTCGTCGCGTCGGATAGCGATGAGGGCGACACATATGAGACCGTACATGATAAGATGGAGGAAAGACGCGACCTCCGCGAGAAGCTGGACCTGACGCGTAGCGGCGAGGACGACGACCGGACCGCCAGCCATGCCGAGCGCGACATGGGGCGTCCCGTACTTGAGATTAACGCGGCTCGCCCATTGAGGCAGGAGAGCGTCCTTGGAGACGCCGTAGATGGCGCGCGACGTGCTTAGTATCGAGGCATTCGCCGACGACATAGTGGCGAGCAGTCCTCCGAGTATTATGATGAGCGCCCCGGGAGTGCCGAGCAACTGTCTTCCTATCTCAACCATCGCCGTCTCACCGGCGTCGTCAAGAGCCTGCCGGTCGAACACGTCGGTCGCAACGAAGATAGTTATGACGTACAGGAAGGTAACTATCACGACCGAGCCTATCATGGCGAGCGGTAGGTTGCGCCCGGGCTTCTTCATCTCGCCCGCGACCGTTGCGACCTGTGCAAAGCCGAGGTACGACGTGAAGACGAGGGCGGCGACCGAAAGAACCGGGACGACCTCCCAGACATCCGCCGCCTCGGAGGCGGGCGTGTCGGCATCGACGAAGCCGAAGGCTTCGAGGAGTCCGAATCCGAGGAAGGCGACCAACATTGACAGAAGAAGAGCGACGATTCCGTTCTGGAGCTTGGCGGCGTTCTCGGTACCCGTGATATTGAGGATGGTGAAAGCGACCCCGAAAACGACGGCGAGAGCCGACACGATAATCCCAGGACTCGCACCCACCGTGACGCCGATTTCGGCGAGTCCGTCAAGGGCGTAGTATCCCAGACCGACGAGGTAGAAGGCGGTAGCAAAGACCAGTCCGAGCCAGAGGGACAGACCCACGATAGTTCCGGCGAGGGTGCCGAGTCCGCGCGAGATAAAGTAGTAGCCGCCGCCGCTCTTGGGCATCGCGGTTGCGAGTTCGGACGTGGGGAGAGCAACGAGAAGAGCGATTACGCCGCCGACGGCGAACGACGCGGTCGCCGCGGTTCCGACCTCCGCCCCCGCCAGACCCGGGAAGACAAAGATGCCCGCGCCTATCATCGTACCTATGCCGATTGCGAGACCACCAGTCAGACCAAGGGTGCGCTCAAGCTCCGACTCTTCGGTTACGGTCGCCTCGTCCGTCTCGATAACCTCCTCGGCTTTCGGAGAGTCGCCTTCGATGTTGGTTCCTGTCGGCTCCTCACTCATACGTTTCAACAGAGAACGACGGACAATAAGTCTTCAGACGCCGCGGCTCATCCGTCGACCGTCTTAGCCGCCTCGGCGAGGATACGCGCGCCGAGTTCAATCTCGCGCTCGGTAACGTCCAGCGGCGGCAGGAGACGCATCGTTCTACGACCACAGCCGAGGGTGAGAAGACCGCGTTCGAGTGCCGCACGGACCGCCTCGTCGAGGACATCCTTTGACGGAAAGTCGACCGCGACCATCAGCCCCCTGCCGCGTATACCGGTGACAGCGTCAAGTTCAGCGTCGCGCAGAAGAGCCTTGAGCTGTTCTCCACGCTCAACCGCGTTTTCAAGCAGGTTCTTGTCTTCAATGGTGTCGATTATCAACGAGCCTTGGAGGGCAGAGAGAACGTCTCCCCCGCCCCATGTCGACGAGATACGAGCCTTCTCGTCGGGGAAGACCTCCTCGCGCGAGACGGTCGCCCCGACCTGAAGAGCTTTGGCGCTTGCGATTACGTCGGGTTCGAAGGCGTAGCCGTCGGAAGCCCACCAGTCGCCCGTCCGACCTAACCCCGTCTGAATCTCGTCGGCGACGAGGAGAACGTCGTGTTCCTCGCAGACTGCGGCGACCTCTTCCGCGAAGGCGTCGCTCGGGAAACGGTAGCCGCCTTCGCCCTGCACGGGTTCGACGATGATATACGCGAGGTCGTCGGGGTCGACGTAGCCTTCCTTGGGGTCGAGGGCTTCGCGTAACAAGGACGAACCGCCGGAGAAGAAGCCGCAGTCGCACGTCTCGGGCGTACAGTCCATGTCGTCGCAGTAAGGTACGTCGTGGACGCCCGAAACTTCAGGGTAGTCGCGTCGGTGGACCGCCTTAGACCGGTTGAGCGACAGCGCTCCGAGAGTACGTCCGTGGAAAGCACCCTTGAACGTGATAGCTTGGCTCGCTCCCCCGCGGTGGTCGTAACATATCTTGATGGAGTTCTCGACGGCTTCGGCACCGGTGTTCGACAGGAAGACGGTATCGAAGCCGTCCCCCGATATCTCGGTCAGCCTCTCCATGAGCTGTGCGGGTCCCGGGATATCGGGTGACTCGGGCGGATAGCCGGTGCTGGAGTAGAAGCTCTGTCCTGCTATCTTAGTCGGGGAAGGAAGGTCGAACTCGTCCATCTTCTCCTTCAGAGTCGGGCTATTGTAGCCGAGTGGAGCCGCGGCGATATGGCTCGTGAAATCAAGGAAGACGTTTCCGTCCACGTCGGTACAGAAAGGTCCGACGGCGTCGGCGGTCAGGTCCCAGACGAAGCCGTACGCCGCCGTGCTACGTGCCGCGAACCGGTCGTGGTATTCGACCCAGCGTCGGGCTTTCTCCCCTGGTACCGGACCGGCTTCCGGCTCTACTGTGTCCCTGTCCATAGTCGTATACTCGTGTGCGCACGGATAACTCCACGGGCGGGGGTCGTCACTCTCCAAGGTCGCCGACGACGGTCGTAGACTGTTCGCGCCCAAACTGCGGAAGATAATGGTAGCCACCGGCGAACTTACCCGTCGTCGCCGACTCCTTCCATCCGCCGAAGGGCTGAGCCTGAACCAGCGCACCGGTGGTCGCGCTCTGGTGACGGTTGACGTAGCACATTCCCGACTCGATACGGTCGAGCCATTCGCTGACCTCAGTCTTGTCCTCGGTGAAAAGACCGGCACAGAGACCGTACCGGCTGTCGTTCGACTTCTCGATGGCTTCGTCGAGGTCCGGAACCGGATGGACGGTCACGAAAGGCAGGAAATGTTCTTCGCGGGCGAGGGCGTGACCGTGGGGTACGTCGGTTACCACGGTAGGTCGGACGTACCGACCGTCTACGCCGGAAACGTCAACGACCTCGCCGCCTGTACGTACGTTTCCGTCCTCGCGCGCGGTCCGGCATATCTCACGGTACCGCTCGACAGCGGAGTCATCGATGAGAGGCGAGACGAAGGCGTCATCGTCCTCGGGGGGAACTACGGGTATCTCCTCGGCTTCCTCAACCAGACGGCGGACGAAGCCGTCGAAGACGGCGTCGTGTACGTAGACGCGCGACGTTGCCGAACACTTCTGTCCGCTGTAGCTAAACGCGCCTTTCTTGACTCCGGTGACCGCGCTTTCGGTATCAGCGCTGTCAGTCACGATAACTGGGTTCTTACCCCCGAGTTCGGCGACGACGGGACCCTCCTTGCCGAGTTCGAAGAACTTCCGTCGTATACTACGACCGACCTCGCGCGACCCCGTGAAAGCGACGCCGGAGACGC
>JAQZCZ010000112.1 GCA_028751095.1 Euryarchaeota archaeon Ods01
GACGCAACGTAATCCAAACCCTTGGAGGACGTATCGTCCCACAAGAGGAGTTTACACTCGTGGCAGGAATCGCCGTCTTATTCTTCATCGGACTCGGTATGCTAATCGCCAACGTCTTTGGTGTTCCCGTCCCCACGTCGATGGTAGCAACCGGTGCGATAGCCGGTCTGGGTGCTGCGGTCGGTGATCTGAACTGGGAGGTGCTCGGGCGTATCTTCATGTGGTGGATGATGACGCCCGCAATTGCTTTCTGGATAGGTATGGTAGTCGGACGGTATCTATATCCGTACCTTGACACCTACTTCTATCTACGTCAGTCACGCGGACCGCTTCTGGAACTCGACAGGTCAGGCAGGCTTCCTAAGCCGGTTATGGGCCCGAACACGACGATACGGGAACTTTGGGGCGTGGTAAGTATCGTCGCTATCGCGTGTTACATGTCGTTCAGCGCGGGCGCGAGCAACACGGCGAACGCGGTCGCGCCGCTCGTCGGTGGCGGTGCTCTACCGGAGAGTCCTGCGATACTTCTCGCCGCTTTCGCTGTGGCGTTCGGTGGCTTCACGATAGCACGGCGTACGATGGAGTCCGTGGGAAACGACCTGACCGAACTGCCTCTTCTGGGTGCCCTCATCGTCGCCATCGTAGCCTCAACTATAACGACTTTTCTGTCGTGGATAGGCATCCCGATTTCGCTCGTAATGGCAACGGTCATGACTATAGTCGGTCTCGGGTGGGGGCGCGCGACGCGCACGACAACAGCACTCGAATACGCACGTGGCGAAGGGGATGTCGAGCTTTCGATGTCGGCTCTCACAGCCGAGACGCCCGACGAAGTTCCCGCGATGGGTGAGGAGAAGCCGTCGGACATAATCTCCGAAAGAGACTTAGTCAATCCGCGCGCTATCGGACGTTTCGTCTCGATGTGGATAATCGGTCCGACGGTAGCCGCCGGTCTGTCGTACGCATTCTTCAGCTACGCACCGTTCATCTAGTTCGTCTCTCCGACGAGAGTGACAGGAACGTCTGAGTGACGTGCGACCTTGTCGGCGGAACTTCCCAGCAGGACGCGCGAAAGACCGGTCTCACCCTGTCTGCCCATGATTATCGCATCCACCACCTCCTCCTCGGCGTACTCGATTATCTTCTTCGACGGCTTGCCGGTCCTTATCTCGGTGGTAATTTCGTGACCTTCTTCCTCGGCTATCTCGCGCGCCTCTTCGAGCGTCGCTTCCGCCTGCTTCTCCCTGTCCTCGTACCACATGTTCCACCACGTTGCCTTCGCGCCTTTTTTGCCGCCCTTGCCGACGGGGTCGATGATGTGTAGGACGACGACCTCGGCGTCGTCGTGTGTCCGTAGAGCGTGCCTGAGTGCCTCCTCCGCCTGTTCGGAGCCGTCGTACGGGACGAGTACCTTCGTGGTCATGCTCTGGGCTACGGGCGCGCGGTTCATGAACCTGACGTGCCGTGTCGAGTGCCGAGAGAACCGAACCGCTTTCGGACGCGCGCGCCGTACCTTCGGTATGTTCACAGGTATCGTGGAGGAGACGGGACGCGTCGAAGCTATCGATAGGAACGAGGACGGCGTACGTCTGCGAATCGGCGCGTCGTTCGTCCCCGAGCGCGGCGCGTCCGTCGCTGTCAACGGCGCGTGTCTCACCGCCGAGCGCGCCGACGAAGAGGGCTTCGAGGTCTTCGTCTCCGAGGAAACCCTGAAGAAGACATGGCTCGGCGAACTCGAAGAAGGAGATGCCGTCAACCTAGAACGCGCGATGCCAGCCGACGGAAGGTTCGACGGTCATATCGTGCAGGGACACGTCGACACTACGACACGCCTCTCGGACGTGCGGCAGGTCGGCGAGGACTGGGAGTTCTTCTTTGAGGTTCCCGACGGATATGAGCGGTACGTCGTCGAAAAAGGTTCGGTGACGCTCGACGGTATCTCGCTGACGGTCGCCGAGATGCACGAGGACGGCACCTTTTCGGTCGCTATCATCCCCGAGACGTACGAGGTCACCAACTTCTCCGACAAGGAGGCGGGTGACCCCGTCAACTTTGAGGCGGACATCGTCGCGAAGTACGTCGAAAGCACCGTGGGCGGCGCGCTCGACGGCTTCGGCGGTCAGTAGAC
>JAQZCZ010000014.1 GCA_028751095.1 Euryarchaeota archaeon Ods01
CCGAGAGCCACGCGTCCGTCGTCTACCGAGCCGCCGTTGACTCGGTGTTCAGACAGCGGATTCTGCGGTCGGCGTTCGGCTGACACAAATATGCCATTTCCGGCGTAAACACAACAGTTTAGTACCTCGCGCGCTTCGTCTCACCCATGACGAAGACAGCAGTACTCGCCTTCTCGGGCGGGTTGGATACGAGCGTCTGTGTACCGCTTCTGCGCGACGACGACCATTACGGATACGACAAGGTGATAGGCGTCACCGTCGATGTTGGACAGCCCGAGGAGGATATGCAGGAGGCTTACGACCGCGAGCATATACTCGACGAACACCGCGTAATCGATGCGACGGAGGAGTTCGTCGAAGAACTCGTCTTCCCGCTGGTCAAGGCGAACGGAAGCTACGAGGGCTACCCGATGGGTACGAGCATCGCGCGCCCCATCATCGCGCGCCACTGTCTACGTGTCGCCGAGGAGGTCGGTGCCGACGCGCTCGCCCACGGATGTACCGGAAAGGGCAACGACCAGCTACGTTTCGAGGCTGTCTGGCGCGCGGGCGACTTCGAGATTATCGCGCCGATGCGTGAGATGAACCTGACGCGCGAATGGGAGATGGAGTACGCCGAGGAACACGGACTCGACGTCGAGGCGACCGAGGAGGAGCCTTGGTCGATAGACTCGAATATCTGGAGCCGTTCGGTCGAGGGCGGCGAGATGGAGAATCCGGCGAACGAACCACCCGAAGCGGTCTTCGAATGGACGCAGTCGCCCGACGACGCCCCGGAAGGGGGCGAGACGGTCGAAATCGAGTTCGAAGAGGGAGTACCCGTCGCGCTCGACGGAGAAAGCATGGAAGGCGTCGAACTCATCGAGACGCTGAACGAAACCGCGGGCGAGCACGGCGTCGGACGTAACGATATGATGGAGGACCGCGTCCTCGGACTCAAGGTGCGCGAGGTCTACGAACACCCCGCCGCTACCGTTCTTCTCAAGGCGCACGCCGACCTCGAATCGCTCGTCTTCAGCCGGTCGCAGATTAAGTTCAAGCAGACGGTTGAGAACCAATGGAGCGACCTTGCGTACGCGGGACTTGTAGACGAACCTCTGTTCGACGACCTGAACGCCTTCGTTGACTCGTCGCAGGAGGTCGTCACGGGCAAGGTACGTGTCAAGCTACACAAGGGAACGGCGCGCGTCGTGGGACGCGAGAGCGAGAACGCGCTTTACAGCGAAGAGATGGTCTCGTTCGACACAGGCGGCGTGACAGACGACATCGACCAGACAGACGCCGTCGGCTTTGCGAAGTACCATGGGATTCAGGGTCGTATGCGTAAGGGGCAGAAGGACGACAAATGAACTAACGCCAACTCTGTATATCGCCCTCAGTAAAGACTGCGACTTCACCGATATGTGTTCTCATACGGTGCACCACCCGTCTATCTAACCATCTTCGGGCACGCCAGATATTTTGCCGTCCGCACTGAATAACGTGTCATGGAAACGAGACAGGTTTCGCTGACCGAGACGCTCACCGAGGACCGTATCAGAGAGGTCGGCGAGAAGATAGCGGGCTTGCCCGACGGCGACGAGTTCGAGCGACGGGTGGAGGACGACATATGGCAGAAGTTTATTGGCGACGACCACGGCGACTTGCCCGAGTCGGTCGAGTGGGACGACCTACCCGACGAGAGCAAGTCGGTTATCGGGTACGCGGACGAGGAGAACGCGGAGGTTCCGTGGTGGCTGGAGTCGTTCGGATGGGAGGCAAGTTCGAACGCGGAAACCATTGATAATATCGGTGATTCGTTGTCAGTTTTCGGTAACACGAACCTTACTGAGATTCATCAGCCGAGACTGGACGAAAATATCACATCGGTACTCAATAGCTTCGATAGACTACACGAAGCCATAGACGAACGCGTCGGTATTAACGGCGAAAATTCGGACTACTCCTTAGGAGAGGATATCTTCCGAATGTCTGATGGCAAGGTAGAAACGACCGATTCATTCGAAGAATGGTTCAAAAATCTGCTCGGTCTGTGTCCACCGCACAACGAAGAACTCACGTCTCTTCTGATGGTTAACTCCAACTGAGACGTGAGGTAGTGAGGGAAACCTTCTCAGATGGGGATGCTGTCTTGGAGACACTCGAAAGCGTAGGCTATTCAGGAGAGAAGATACACGAGGAGGAGTACCGCAAACCGTTGAAAAATATCATGCGGGGTATGGGAGGTGTCTTCGATATCGACGTTGAACTTCCCGACGGGATTAGCACATTGGAGATTCTGTTCTACGAGAGTTGGACTGAGAGTTATGATGTAGACGAAGACACGCTCAAATGGCTGAGGAAAGCAAGCGGTAAGCCAACAAAACTGTCCGATGGCGAGGAGACCATGTTCACCAAAGAGTGTTTTGGACTACCTCTTCGGAGGACTCGAAGAGGAATTATGTGTGTCACTTGGTCGGAGAGCGACGGTTTCCGACAATCCGGTAGATATTCTACCGCGGGTAAAAAGTCGAAGGTTCTCGAAATAATGAGTCCATCAAACTTCAGATAGATGACGGAAGACCAAGACAAGCTGAATAGCCGCATATTCGACACAGAAGCAGACTCTGAAAAGTCCGGGCATACAGAAGGGGTGACGGGGAGTAGTTCCACAACGCCCGCCTCCGAGGACGACGACGAACCCACGACGCCCGACGAAATCGAGATAGCCGTCGTCGATGAAGTGATACAGACCGATAGACGCGAGAAGACCGTTGAGGAGACCGTCGAACCCGAGGCACTATACGAACGCGTCGAAAGCCTGACCGTGCCGACCGTGGACGCCGAGACAGTCGAACTCACGCGCGTCGAGCAGTCGGTGAGCCGTCGGGTGCGCCCCGAGGCTTCCGTCGCGGAGAGCGACGACGCGACCGGGGTTGATTCCGCGACGCTGAAGGTCCCCGTCGTCGAATCGGTCTCGGCGGAAACAGTGTCAGAGTCGGTAGAGAACCGCGTCTCGCCCGCCGAGGAACCCGAAGCGCGCGAGAAGTTCGAGGTGACGACGGTCAAGGCGTCGGTCGAAAAGATAGAAGAGTCCGTCAGCCAACAGATAGCACCACAACAGAGTTCAAGCATGGAAGAGATAGAACCTGACGAAGAGGACCCCGTATTTTCGTGGGCGGGCGGTTCGCCGTACGGCTCCGGAAAGCCGAAGTTCGTGATACACAAGAGCGACGGCGGCGTGGATACGCTCCCGTTCCTCCAAATCCTCCTACGCGACACGTACAAGGAGATGGTAGGCGGAGAACCCAACGGCGAGACGGTAGAGTTCGTTGCGAACGAGCCGCGCGTACCGAGCGTGCAGAAGAGCATCGTGACGCTTGACCTGACTGACAGTGGGTGGAGCGCGAAGGTACGCGACGGCAAGCCCGTCATACAGCGCAACTCCGACGATATCGTGCCGAAGCTACGTGAGGTCGTTTCGACGCTCTACACGGGCGAACTAGGATACTTCGTCGTTAACGCGCCATCGGAGTGGGACGCGCAAGCCGACTTCGTGGAGGAACGGTTCTTCGAGAGGCTCGTCGCGCGGTTTACCGAGACAGAGAAAGACGAAGAGAACGACGAAAGCCGAGAAGTGGGTGCGTTTGAGAGATTTGAATCCGCGCCCGTAGTTGTAGCCGAACCAAACTTAGACGGAGAGCAGGAACTGGAAAAGGTGACGGCGCTGTACTTCGGCTTCAACGCTGACGAGGGCTTTCCGACTGTGCCGCAGACGGAGGAGGAAAAAGAACGCATCCTCCGAAAGAACGACTGGAAACGTATCGCGCTGACAGAGAGACAGACCGAAGGCAACGGTGAGAGCGACGAACACTACTTCTGGAAGTCGGCTATCGTCGAAGGAATTACGCGAGAGATGTGGCTCGTTGATAAGAGCGAGAACGATGAGCGGTCTTTCGGCGAGTACATCGAAGACAGTATTCTCGGAGAGGATTTGCTTGAGACCGAGGCTGACGAAGACGGTAAAGAAAGGAAGACGGACATCAAGGTGAACGACGGCGGAGGCGTGCCCGAGGCTGTTACGGGATTCTTCGGTAACGACGGTACGCGGGTAGAGCTTCCGCTGTACATAGAGTTTGAGACGGGACGTAACGAAGGCTCGTTCAACTTCCGCAAGATACGCGAGACAGTGGAGAAGTATGATGGTAGCGACGACGGAACAGTCTGTGTAGTAGTTCCACCACGCCTGCTGTTCAGGGGCAGGAAACGGGCGAGGATGGTGGTCGAACTGGTCGATAACTGGGAGGGCAACGGATATGTCCGCGTGCCAGTTCTGAACCGGAGTTACTGCGCGTCGTTAGAACCCGCCGAGGTTGTCGTGAACGAACTCTACGGAGAGGAAAAAGAGGAAGAAGACGATGTCTGAGAAGACAAGTCTGCGGGACAAGCTGAATGAGTATGGCACCGAAGACGTGCGCGTCTCGGCACGGATGTCCGGCGAGTGGATGGAAAGAGAGAAGCTCAAAGCGAAGCTTGAGAGGGATAGCTATGTTGCTAATCCTGAGCCTGTAGAACGTGAACCGCGGTACAAGTATTCTGTACCACGGTACACATACTCTACACGTGAAGGGGAAGTCGTAGAATGGAACCACCATACTCTGTCCGTAAAGTGGATTGGCTCAGAAGCCGAGGATGTCGGTATCGTCGTCGAACTCAAGGGCGAACAGCTACCGTGGGACGAGAACGACGAACTGGAAGTCGAAGCTGAGGTACTGGATGAGTACGAAGCCGTAGGAGCCAACCACGTCGCAGGTCTTGAAGACGAGAAAGAGGAGATACTTGACTTCCTGCGCGGAATCGACGACGACTTCGGTCTTTCCGAGCAGACGGGGATACTCCTCGAAGGACCTCCCGGGACCGGCAAGACCGAACTCGTGCGCGAAGTCTGCAAGGAGAAGTACGGCTCCGTACCCGTTATCATCTCCGGTCCCGAGATACTGAACAGATGGGTTGGCGAGTCGGAGCGCGCTCTGCGCAAGAAGTTTGAGGAGGCGCGTAACACACGGCATAAGCTTCTATATATCGACGAACTCGACGCAATCGGACGGTCGCGCGACGATACCGAGTCGTACAGCGCGCAGATAGTCCCCCAGCTCCTCGTTCTCCTTGACGGCGTGAAAGCCAAGAAGAGGTCCGAGGGGGACAGCGAAGAAGGAAGTCTGAAGGTCATAGCGTCCACGAATAAAATCGACGCCGTTGACCGCGCACTCCTGAGACCCGGGAGACTCGGTAGCCGTGTGAGGTTCGAACCGCCGGAAGAAGAAGAGCGGCTGGCGATACTCCACCACTATCTTGAAAAGATACGTACGAGCGAAGACGGTAAGCTTGGGAGCGAACTGGAGAGGTTCGTTACCGGGGAGAAGACGGAAGCTCTGGAGGGTATTCCTGAGCGGATGGATAACCTGACAAGAGACGACCAGAGGTTAGATACCGGCGACAGAAAAGGGGGTAGCAAGGTCACCGTCGCCGACATGGATGACTATGCACTCGAACTACGTCGTTTTGATGAGGGGAGCGGGAGCAACGATGAGGAAGTAACGGGTGCCGACATAGAGAACTGGGTCTTCGAATCAGTCAAACGTATCAGGAAGCGAGGAGAAGACACGCTTGATATCGGTACGCTGACCGAAACCCTTGACGACAGCGAGGGCTAACACTCAGTATCCATACCGCTTGTGCGCCTCGTCGATGGGTAGTATCTCGGTGACACGTACCTCGTTCTTCTCCTCGTACACGTCATAGAAAGCCGTGTACTCACGCGAGATATGGATACGGTAACGTTCATCGCCGTCGATGACTAACTTCTCCTTGTCTCCCTTTCCGCTACCTGGATACGGATTCTCGGTGAGCTTCCTGAGATTATCGCGCACTATCCTCTCGCTCTTGTCGGCCAGTCCGCGCAGAAATTCGTCAGCGTCAGGATGGAGGAGGACTTCGTAGCTCATCCGTCACCGAGAGAAACAAGCTCGTCGGAGTCCATCTGCTCAGTCTCGCGCATCTTCTCAGCGAGCTTCTCACGGTTCCGTTTCCGGTATTCGTCGAGAAGTTCGGTGATGACGTCGTCGTACGAGTCACCCACATCCTTGAGTTTATGTAGCTCGTCGCGGTTCTTCTCCGAAATACGTATCGTCTTCTCGGCGGACATACTTACATGTATGCATTGTGTGCGGTCGTATATGTCATTTTCGCCGTCGGTCACGACACGCCTAACGCCCTTCCGCGAGACGTTCCGCAAGCGACTCGGGCAGACCCGCACGGCGTATCTCGTCCTGAACGCGCGAGACGGGGTACTCGACCCGCCGTAACTCGACCTCGCCCGTTTCCTCGTCCAACAACGCGTAACCCGCACGCGGGTCGCCGTCCCTCGGCTGTCCCACGCTTCCCGGGTTGACGACAACGCCCTCGTCGTACTCCTCCTTACCCTGCACGTGCGTATGTCCGAGGACGAGTACTTCCTCGCCGCTTAGGAGCGTCGGCGAGAAGTCGCGCGGGTACGTATACCGGTCGGGCGCGTCCGGAGCGCCGTGAGCGACCTTGACCCGCGTATCGCCGAAAACCGTCTCGCGCTCGTGCGGGAGCGCGCCGAGCCAGTCGATACGTTCGTCGTCTAACTCCTCCCGCGTCCATTCGACGGCACGTCCGGCGGTCGAATGGAAGCCGAACGAACCGCCGCCTGCGACCGCACAGTCGTGGTTACCCTGTACCGTCGCCGCGCCGAGTTCACGGACGGCGTCGATAGATTCGCGCGGATACGGGTTGTAGCCGACCGTGTCTCCCGCGTTGACGAAGCCGTCTACCTCCGGCGCGTCGTCCAAGACGGCGTCAAGCGCGGGCTTGTTACCGTGGATATCGCTGATTAATGCGACGGTCATTCTCCGTTGTACGCCGCTGTCTCGTCGCCGTGGACCGCACACGCGGCGACGGGATGCTCGTACTCCATCTCGTAGGCGCGGCGCGCCGCCTCGTCGGCGCTCGAAACGTCGAACCCAACCGGTTCAGGGCGCTGAATCTCGTACGTCGCCACGAGGGTAGGCTCCTCGACGCGTTCGACGACGAGGTTATCACGGGTCACCGTACCGATATACGATTCTTCTCCGACGACGCCCGCGATACGCGGCGTGTCGTAGTCGTCCTTCTCGTAGTCGAGCGCCAGTAAGGAAAGCGTGAGCGCGTCACGCGCCGGATAGCCCGCCTCCATCTTCTCCGTCACGGGGTCAACGTGCGTTCCGTTTCCGACTACCGTGGCGTCGGTTCTACCGACGCTCCGGAGGCAGTTGTACGCGACGTAAGGGTTGTCGTAGTCGTCTTCGGGAACGACCGCGAACCCGTCGCCTGCGTCGTTCTCGCGGATAACACGGTCGGGGAAGGAACGTGACGAAACGCGGTAAGCGCCGAACTCGGGTGCGATTACGAGGAAACGTCCTATGTACATGGAAACGGATTGGCGGCGCGGAGGAATAGTAGTTACGAGAGAGTCCGGTAGAGTAGGTAGGCGGCAAGTGCCAAGATTGCAACAGGTACGAGGAAACGGGCGGATATCTTGATGAGCGCTCCCGCCACAGGTAAGAAGATACCGCCTAGGACAAGCGCGACGGCGACGATGCCGCCTATCTTCAGGTACTTGCGTGTGTCGCGTGAGTTTTCGACAGGAACGGCTTCCTCGTCGGCGTTTTCGAACTCGTCGATGGGTACGTCGTCCTCGACTACTTCGCCGGAGTCGAGCATCTCCTGTATCTCTCCGACGGTCCGATATGTCTCAACGCCTTCTTCCAACGTCTCCACCGTCACTACCTCCTCCTCTTCCTCAGCGCGTATATCGACGACCCTGTAGGTCAGGTCGAGTTCAAGGTTGGTGTAGACATCACCGACTTCTACCACGTCTTTGTTTCGTGTCACGGTGTTTCAAGCCTTTCGTCAGTCGCTGGAGTCGTCGGTACCGTCGAAGGTGGTCACGTCGGCTACCTCGTCGCCCTCTTCGAGACGCATCAGTATAACGCCCTGCGTGTTCCTGCCTATCTCGGATACCTCTTCGATGAGGGTCCGCGTGACCTGCCCGTTCTTGCTGACGACGACAACTTCCTCGCCGCCGTTGACGCGGTCAAGGGCTACGCGTCCCTCGTCCGTATCTATATCGACGAGTCCCTTGCCTGCGCGTCCTTGGCAACGGTACTCGCCTACGGGAGTCCTCTTAGCGTATCCGTCACGGGTTACCGTGAACAGATGTCCGTCGCCCTCGGGCGTATCTATCGTCGTAACGTCGGCAACCACGTCGCCGCCTTCGAGTTCGACGGCACGGACGCCGCGGGCGTTACGTCCCATCTGTCGCGCGTCGTTTTCGTCGAAGCATATCGTCATACCGTCGCGCGTACCTACGACGACGCATCCCTCTCCGTCCGAGACCTCAACGCCGACGAGTTCGTCGCCGTCTTCGAGCGATGTGGCGATAATCCCCGTCGAACGCGGATTAGAGAACTCGCTTGCGCAGACGCGTTTGACGTAGCCTTCGCGCGTCACCATCACGAAACACCGGCTTTCGTCGAAGCTATCTACCGGAAGCGTCGCCGTAATTCGTTCATCCTCGTCGAGGTCGATGAGGTTGACGACGCTTCTTCCGCGTGCCGTACGTCCTGCCTCGGGAACCTCATACGTCTTGAGCCAGTACGCCTTGCCGTGGTTGGTGAAACAGAGGAGGAAGTCGTGGTTGTCGGCGACGAACGCCGACGCGAGTTCGTCGTCGTCCTTGAGGTCCGCGCCGATAACGCCCTTTCCTCCACGGCGCTGTGCGTCGAACTCGTCGAGGTCCATCCTCTTGGCGTATCCGTCGCGGGTCATGACGACGAGAACGCGTTTCTCGGGTATCAGGTCCTCGCGCGTCACCTCGTCGCCGCCCTCTTCGATACGCGTCCTGCGTTCGTCGGCGTACTCCTCCTTGACCTCAAGGAGTTCATCCTTAACGACCTCCATGAGTTCGTCTTCGTCGCCGAGTATCTCTTCGAGGCGTTCGATACGAGTTTCGAGTTGAGCGTGTTCCTCCTCAATATCCTCGCGTTCGAGCGATGTGAGGCTTCCTAACTGCATACGGACGACGTGTTCCGCCTGCCGCTCCGACATCTCGTACTCGTCCTGTAGGACGTTCTTAGCGTCGTCACGGTCCTCGGCGTTCCGGATTACGTCAACGACATCTTCTGCGTTGTCGATGGCGACGAGTCGTCCTTCGAGTACGTGCGCACGCTCCTCCGCCTCGTCAAGTTCGTGCGCCGAACGCCGCCGGACAACCTCGCGCCTGTGGTCGAGGTACTCCTGTAACATCTCGCGCAAAGACAGGACGCGCGGCTGTCCGTCGACGAGTGCGAGGTTGATGACGCCGAAGGTCTTCTCCAGACGCGTGTGCTTGAACATCTGGTTACGGGCGAGTTCGGGCGTCGCCCCGCGTTTGAGTTCGACGACCACGCGGACGCCGTCCCGGTCGGACTCGTCGCGTATGTCGCGGACACCCTCTATCTTACCTTCGTTGACGAGGTCCGCGATTTTCTCTATCATATCCGCCTTGTCGACCTGATACGGCATCTCCTCGATAATGACGCGTCCTTCCTCGTCGTCTATCTCCGTAACGCCGCGCACCGTGAGCTTTCCGCGCCCTTCCTCGTAGGCGCGCGCTATCGCGTTCCGTCCAACGACCTTTCCTCCCGTCGGGAAGTCGGGTCCCTTGACGTGTTCCATCAGGTCAGCGACATCCGCGTCGGGGTTGTCGATAAGCTCGACCGCCGCGTCTACCACCTCGCCAAGGTTGTGCGGCGGTATGTTGGTTGACATTCCGACGGCGATACCGCTTGAGCCGTTGACGAGGAGGTTGGGGAATCCCGCAGGAAGCACCTCGGGTTCGTCGATACGGTCGTCGTAGCTCGACTGCCAGTCAACGGTGTCCTTGTCAATATCGGCGAGCATCTCCTCGGCGAGAGAAGCCATACGTGCCTCGGTGTAACGCATAGCGGCGGGCGGGTCGCCGTCTAAGCTACCGAAGTTACCCTGTCCGTCGACGAGCGGGTAACGCATCGAGAAGTCCTGCGCCATACGGACGAGGGCGTCGTATATCGCCTTGTCGCCGTGGGGGTGCCAGTTACCCATCGCGGTACCGACGACCGACGAAGACTTCCGGTGTCCAGAACGCGACGTAATATCCTCGTACTCCATCGCGTACAGGATACGTCGGTGGACGGGCTTCAGACCGTCGCGCACGTCGGGCAGGGCGCGTCCCGCGATGACCGACATCGCGTAGTCGATGTACGACTGCTCCATCTCGTCCTCAACGCGGACGTTCTTTACGTTCGCGGCGTCTACATCGGGATAGACGCCGCCCTCCGGAGTCTCATCTTCCGTACTCATATGTCAACCCATTCCGCCTCGTCGGCGTTCTCCTTGATGAACTGTTTACGTGGCGCTACCTTGTCGCCCATTAGGACGCTGAACATCCTGTCGGCGGCGCTCGCGTCTTCGACCGTGATACGTTTGAGGACGCGCCCCTCGGGGTCCATCGTCGTCTCCCACAACTGTTGCGGCGTCATCTCGCCGAGTCCCTTGAACCGTTGTACGTTGTCCGCCTTGCCGTTGCATTTCTCCTCTACAACCTTCTCGCGTTCCTCTTCGGTCATCACGTCGTAGGTTTCGCTCCCGCAACGGACGCGGTAGAGCGGAGGCTGTGCGGCGTAGACGTGTCCGCGTTCAAGGAGGGGACGCATATGGCGGTAGAACAGCGTCAGGAGAAGCGTCCGTATGTGCGCGCCGTCTACGTCGGCGTCGGTCATTATGATGATGTTTTCGTACCGCACCTCGTCGGCGTCGAAATCGTCGCCGACTCCGCATCCGAGCGCCGTGATGAGCGAACGTATCTCGTCGTTTTCGAGAACGCGGTCAAGCCTGTGCTTCTCGACGTTCAGAATCTTGCCGCTGAGCGGAAGTATCGCTTGAGTCTCTCGTTTACGCGCCTGCTTGGCGCTCCCGCCCGCGCTGTCGCCCTCGACGATGAAGAGTTCGCTTCCTTCGCGCTCCTGTTTCTGACAGTCGGCGAGCTTTCCGGGAAGTGCCGTCGATTCGAGCGCGCTCTTTCGGCGCTGAAGCTCGCGCGCCTTCTTCGCCGCGCGACGTGCCCTTGCCGCTTCAGCCGCCTTCTCGGCGACCGCACGCGCCGCATCGGGGTTTTCCTCGAAGTAGGTCGTCAGCCGGTCGTTTACTACGCCCTCAACAACCCCGCGCACCTCGCTGTTCCCGAGCTTCGTCTTGGTCTGTCCCTCGAACTGAGGTTCAGGAACCATGACGCTGACGACGGCAGTCAGTCCTTCGCGCACGTCCTGTCCCTTGAGGCTCTCGCCAACGATGCCCTCGCTCTCGGCGTAGCTGTTGACTACGCGCGTCAGCGCCGTCTTGAAGCCGGTCAGGTGCGCGCCGCCTTCCTTCGTCTTGATGTTGTTGGCGAAAGAGTGTACGGTTCCCGTCGGCTCGTCGGTCGCCTGTGCCCCGACTTCTATCTCGATTCCGTCGCGTTCTTCCTCGAAGTAGATAACGTCGTCGTGTACCGGCGTCTTGTTTTCGTTGAGGTACTCGACGAACTCTCGTAGACCGCCTTCGTACAGGAAGGTTTCCTCGCTACCGTCGCGCTCGTCCCGCAAGGAGATTTCGAGACCTTTGTTGAGGAATGCGAGTTCGCGGAGGCGTCCTTGGAGGGTCGAAAAGCTGAACTCGGTCGTCTCGAATATGTCGCCGTCAGGCTTAAACCGTATCTGCGTGCCTGTCTCCGAAGCATCATCGACCTCTTCGAGCGGCGTTACGGGTTCGCCGCGCTCGAAACGCTGTTCGTGGACCGCTCCCCCGCGGCGCACGTCTACCGTCGCCCATTCGCTCAGGGCGTTGACGACGCTCACGCCGACGCCATGGAGTCCGCCCGAAATCTGGTAGGACTTGGAGTCGAACTTACCGCCCGCGTGTAGAACCGTCATCACGACGGTGACGGCGGGCATCTCGTGTTTCTCGTGCTGGTCGACAGGTATTCCGCGTCCGTTGTCGCTCACAGAGACGCTCCCGTCCTCGTGTATCACGACCTCTATCTCGTCACAGTGTCCGGCGAGAGCCTCGTCTATCGAGTTGTCGACTACTTCGTATACGAGATGATGAAGTCCTTTCGAGTCGACAGACCCGATGTACATAGCGGGGCGCTTCCGGACAGCCTGTAGCCCTTCGAGAACCTGTATCCTTTCTGCGTCATATCCTGACATCTTAGAGCATAATCTTCCGTGTTTCTTTAGCTATATTATCCATTGTACGGTACCCAAATAACCTAACTAACAATACGTGAGGAACTGACTTAAGACTACCGTTCCGGCATATTCTTACCGTACTATATATTCCGGAAATTAACCCTATGCTTCGAGATAACGTTCGCGGACGCGCTCGTCGACAGCACGGAAACCCTCACCTAAGGCGCTCCAGAAGTCGACGATATCCTCGTACTCCTCCTGCTCAACGTGTTCCATTACGTCGCCGAAGGTCGTCTCGCTCTCGTGGCTCAGCATTATTTCGCGGTCGGAGAAACGCGAGACGAGGTCGTCCTTGTTCGTCGGGAAGTCGTCCTCCTCTATCCAGTTTGCGACGGCAGACATACCGTACGACTTGCCGTCGTCCGGTTCGTTTATTGGCATGTAGACGGGTAGGGAAGACAGGTTAATTAAACGTCCGTTTCGCGCTCAGTCGTCCGCCTCGCCCGCTATAGCCTCTTCGTCGTCGCCGGTCGGAATCGAACACGACTGGCTGTACTCGACATCGTGGACAGACTCTATCTCGGGGTCGTCGGAACAGACGGGACAGTCGGGGTCCTTCCGTATCTCGACCTCGTCGAACGACATGTCGAGGCTGTCGTAGAACAGCATCCTGCCGTCGAGAGACCGCCCCTTCCCGAGTACGTGTTTGACGACCTCTGTCGCCTGTATGACTCCGATTATACCTGGAAGGACGCCTATGACGCCCGCGGCGGAACAGTTGGGCACCATGCCTTCGGGCGGCGCTTCGGGGAACATACACCGGTAACACGGACCGTCGGGGTCGGTAAATGTCGTGACCTGACCCTCGAACTTGAAGATAGCGCCGTGCGAGAACGGCTTTCCGGCGAGTGTACAGGCGTCGTTTACGAGGTAACGCGTCGCGAAGTTGTCTGTGCCGTCAACCACGAAGTCGTAGTCGGCGATAAGTTCCTCTATGTTTCCGGCGTTTACGCGAGTATCGTGCTTCTCGACCGTCACGTCGGGGTTTAGCTGGTTGACGAACTCCTCGGCAGAGTCAACCTTCTTCCGTCCGATGTCGTCGTCGCCGTGAATCACCTGACGCTGGAGATTCGAACGCTCAACCTCGTCGTCGTCGACAATGCCGAGAGTACCTACCCCTGCCGCGGCAAGGTACTGTATGATAGGAGAGCCAAGACCTCCCGCACCGATACACAGAACACGCGTATTGAGGAGCTTGCCCTGTCCCTCAGGTCCTACTTCGTCTAAGATTACGTGACGTGAGTACCTGTCTACCTGCTCGCCGTCTAGCTTCGCTGGCTCTGTCATTACCTGATGTACGGGATATGCATTAATTACGGTTGTGGTACCGGCAGAACATGCGCGTCAGCGCGTGAACCTTGACGGACAGAGACAGCCCTCCGTCTCCGCGCCTCCGTGACGTGAACCCGAGGCGGTGGCTCGGCGCAGGTCGGCGTTGGTTAGGTCGACACGTGTCATTCTCGCACCGTCGAAGGAGGCGTTGACCGCGGTCGACGCGCCCAGTTCGGCGTTGTGCAGGTCGGCGTCGCTCATGTCAGCGTCATTCAGGTTTGCACGCGTCATGTTCGCGGCTGTCAGGGACGAGTCCCGCATACGGACGCCGCGCATCTCAGCGCCGGCGAAGTCGGCGGCTGAGGCGACAACCCCTTCGGCTTCGGAGTCTTTGAGAGTCGCTTCCGAGATATCAGCGTGCCGTAGGTTAGCGCCGGTCAGGTTAGCGTCGGTCGCGTTCGCGCGCCGCATCTCGGCGTCGCTGAGGTCAGCGTCCGAAAGGTTGGTTCCGGTCAGGTCTGCGCCCGTCAGGTTCGCGTCGCCGAGGTCCTTGCCGGACAGGTCGACGCCAGAAAGGTCGACGTTCGGAGCGACCGGATGGGTTCCGAAGACGGTGTCGTAGCCGCGCGCGACCGAGGCGTTGACGAAGTAGGTGCGCCGGTTCGGAACCGTGAATCCCTCCTTCACCGTTCCCCACTCATCCGTGACTACGACGGAGGTTAGACAGTCCGTCTCAACGAACGTCCCTGTGGCGTTCTCCTCGGTTCCGATAACGTAGCACAAAGGACTGACATCGGTGACGTGGACGGCTTCGAGCAGGAACTCGTCGGCAAAACCGAACGAGGCGTCGTATGCGTCGGCTTCGGCGTGTTCAACCGCGTACTCCTCGGCAGGCAGATAGGGTTCGGGCTGGTCGGGACGGTCGACATCGGCGTAGCTACCTAACGGGACGGAGACGGAAAGAAACGCCAGTCCGATACCGGCAAAGACGGCGACGGCGACAGCGACGACGGCGAGACGGACGAGGCTATCGAGCCACCGCACCGAAAATCGGTAGAGTACGACGGGCACGGTTACGGTCCATACGACCGAAGCGACGGTGACGAGATATACCGCGTACGGGGCGACGGCGTCGAAGTCGAGAAAGCCGGAAACCGCGTCAGCCGCGTACAACGGGAGTCCGACGACAGCCAAGCCATGAGCGAAGACGCCGAAAGCGGCGTGGACCTCGCCGACCGCCGACTCGCCGAAACGGAACCCCGGGAAGGCGACAAATACGGCAAAGCTGAGGACGACGGCGGCGTAGAAGAACAGTACGGAAAGCGATAGGGAGGAATCTGGGCTGACGAGAAGACGCGGTCCGTCAAGGGCACGCCGTACCGACGACGCTATGACGGCGGTCAGGAAGACGAGGAAAGCCGCGACGAGGACGAAGACGGGAGGGCTTGCAGTGTAGCACGGCGTATGGCTACCGCAACGTTCGAGAGAGAGCAGGACGTAGATTAGCGCCGGTCCGACGCTCACGAGGGACCAGACCGGTAAGTCGTTGAGACAGAAACGGCGGGGGTCCGTGACACGCCGAAGGTCCACGGCGGTCAGGTCTACCGTCAGCCCGTCTGCGACGAAACGGCGGACAAGATAGACAGGAGCGGCTACGAAAGGCGTGAGAAAGACGGCGGCGTATAACCAGCGCCGTTCGCCTTGAGAGTAGAAGACGAGCGCCGACGCCGCACCGGCGGCAACGAGAATACAGAGAGCCAGAACGCCGGAGAAGATAGACACGAGGTCCGACTCAACGACGACAGAAACCGTAGCCGCCGCGGCGAACAGGACCGTCGCGGCTACGGTCAAAACGTGGAACTTTTCCATGACTCTGTCTCGTGTCTCCTTCGACATAAGACTGACCTCCATCACTTTATTTATTATAGACCGACGCCTGCCACAACGTAATGAACCTGCTCAGGGACCTTTCGGCGCTCGAAGAGTACGTCCCGGGACGCGGAGTCGACGAGGTCGCGCGCGAACACGGTCTCGACCCCGACGACCTCGCTAAGCTTGCGTCGAACGAAAACCCGCTCGGTCCGCCGCCTGCCGCAGAAGAAGCTATACACGAGGCGGCGGAAGGCGTCAACGTCTATCCGACCGCCCTCCATAACGACGTACGTGACGAGGTTGCCGAAGCACTCGACGCGCCAGCCGAGAACGTCGTCCTCGGTCCAGGCGCGGACGGCGTCTTCGATACTGTCGGACGCGCGGTTCTCGAAGACGGAGACGGCGTCCTGACGCCCGAACCCGGCTTCTCGTACTACGGAATGTCGGCACGGAACCTCGGCGGATACGAGAGTAGCTACCCGTTACGCGACGGCGACGGGTTCGAGTACGACGCCGAACGTATCGTCGATACCTACGACGGCGAGAAGGTCGTCTATATCACCGCGCCGAACAACCCGACCGGCACGGACACGACGCTCGAAACCGTCGAGCGGGTCGCCGACGGTGTCGAAGGAATCGTCTTCGTAGACGAAGCATACTGGGAGTTCTCTGACCGTCCGACCGCAGTCCCCCTCGCTCTCGAACGCGACGACGTGGCGGTAGCGCGGACCTTCTCGAAGGCGTACGGACTCGCGGGTCTGCGTGTCGGATACGGTGTCCTGCCCGACAAACTCGCCAGCGCCTACCGCAAGGTCGTCACGCCGTTCTGTGTCGGTAGCGTCTCCCTCTATGCCGCACGCGGGGCGCTCGGCGACGACGAACACCGGCGCGAAACTATCGAACTCGCACGATGGGGACGCGACTACATGAGCGAGGAACTCGAACCGCCGACGTACGAGAGCCACGGTAACTTCGTCCTCGCCGACGTTTCGCCGATGGACGCGGGAGAGGTCGCCGCCGAGCTGGAACGACGGGGTGTCATCGTCCGCGACACGACCTCGTTCGGTCTACCGTCGTGCATACGCGTCTCGGTTGGGACGCGCGACGAGACACGGCGCGCTGTCGAGGAGATAAACTACGTATACGAGGAGGGTACGGCGTGAGAATAGCCGTAACAGGAACACCCGGGGTCGGAAAGACAACGGTAGCACGCCGTCTCGCCGACCGCCGCGGCGTCGAGTACGTCGACGTTACCCAAGAGGTACGCGAAGGAGCGTCGGCGGGGCACGACGCTGACAGGAACGTTCCCGTCGCCGACATCGATGCTCTCGAAGACTCCCTACCCGACGACGGCGTCCTCGACGGACATATCGCACACCGTCTCGACGCCGACTACGCCGTCGTCCTTCGGTGCAAGCCAAGCGCGCTCCGGAAACGCCTCGAAGAACGCGGCTGGGAACGCGACAAGGTACGCGAAAACGTCGAGGCGGAGGCTCTCGACGTTGTCTTAGCCGAAGCGCTCGCCGAGGAGATACCGGTCTTCGAGTGGGACACGACCGACGCGACACCGGACGAGACGGTCGAACGGGTCGCCGAAGCTGTCGAGGAACGGGAGGAGAGACACGGCGTCGTCGACTGGTCGGCGCATATCGGGGGTGTCCGGTGATGCTCGCCGAACTCGACGAGACGGCGGAACGCGCCTTCGAACCCGTCGTCGGAGCCTTCGAACGCGTCGGCGCTACGCCTAATCAGGTATCGGTCCTGTCGTTCGTCGTCGCCGTCGCCGCCGCCGGAGCCTTCTACGCCGCAACACCGGAGACGTACGTCACGGGCGCTCTCCTCGTTGCCCTGAGCGGTCTTCTCGACGCCGTCGACGGTCAGTTGGCGCGCCGGATGGGGACGGCGAGCGCACAGGGCGACATGCTCGACCACACTCTCGACCGTTACTCCGACCTTGTCCTGCTCATCGGAATCGCGGGAGGACTCGACGCATGGGCGCTCGGTCTGTTCGCGGTTACGGGCGTCTTCCTGACCTCCTACATGGGAACGCAGGCACAGGCTGTCGGCGCGGGACGTGACTACGGAGGCGCTCTCGGACGCGCCGACAGAATAGTCCTCATCATCGTCGTCGGCGCGCTCCACCCGTTCGTGCCTGTCGTCGCCGGAGCCGAGGAGGTCGCAGGCTTCGTCGCCTTCGAGTGGCTCCTGATACTGTTCGCCGTCGTCGGTAACGTAACCGCACTCCAGCGTTTCTGGGCGTCGTGGAAGGAGCTTTCGTAAACCTCGCCCGTATGTAAAATAGCTGTTTTCGCCTACGTCAGCTACTTGTTCGGACGCCGACTACCATCACGTGATGGCAAGCCGACAGGGCTACGCAACGAGATTTAACCACTCCGTGAGACAGCGAAAAGAACGAAAGAAGTTTGACGGCGAAGAACCCGTACACGTTTGTAAAATGAGCTTTACAGAGGCGTTTTTCGGGAGCGAGTAGAATGCCTAAGCTAACTGACCTCGTTATCAACCCCGACGCATTCTTTGAGGAGGAGGCGGAAAGCCCGCGCTTCCTCCTGCCGGCTGGCATCGTCCTCATAGCCGGTATCGTCGAACTCGCGGGCGGGGTTTACACGAGCAGATACGTCGCTTCCGCAACCGAAGGGGACGGAGTCGGAACGGGAGCAACCGTCCTGTTCTCACTCCCATCGGTACTGGCGCCTTTCGTGGGCTGGCTCGTCGTCGGTGCGGTTCTCGTCGCCATCACCATCTACTTTGGCGGCGAAGGAAACGCTTCTGGCACGGTCAAGATCGCAGGATGGGGCTTCGTACCGTCGGTAGTCGGTTCCCTCGTCGGTCTCGGCGTCATGGTGTACGTCCTGAGCGGGACGGAGCCGTCGGGTATAGAGGAGGCGGTCAATATGCAGATGGAAGCCAACGAAGCGGTCGAGTCAGCTGAGATGCGTGCGTTGAGATACACGCTCGTGGCGTGGCAGGGCTACCTCTGGACGTTCGGCGTCAGCCATGTCCGTAACGTCAAACTCCGTAGCGCCGCTGTCGCCGGAGGTGCCGCGGCGGCGTTGGTGGTACTCTGGAACGCGTACGGCGGCACCACATTACTCCGTATAACCGAGGTACTATGACAAGAACTAAACTAACATTCGTAGTCGTACTGTTCGCAGTAGCGCTCGGAACACCCGTCGTCGGAGCGGACGGCGAAGGCATACATATATCCGAGGTGAACGTGACGCCCGAGACGCCTGAGGTAGACGAGTCAGTCACGGTCACCGCGACGGTCAAGAACGACGGGAACGAAAGGTTCGACCTGAGTCAGGTAAGGCTGATACGTTGGGACGAGTCCGAGACAGTTACCGCGACCAACCTCGGCACCGTATCGCCTGACGAGGAGATAGAAGTTCCCCTGACCGTCAGCTTCAGTTCGGAAGGTACGAAGGAGTTCGTCGTCCGCGCGAGCGGTCGGTCGAGTAGTATAGGCTCGGTTGAGTATCCCGTAACGGTTGAGGTAGGCGGGAGTCAGGCGAACGTCGATACGGATGTCGGCGAAGCCGCGGCAGGCGCTTGGGTGCCTCTCGATGTCGAGGTTTCGAACGGCGGCAACGACGAGATACGTAACGTCCGCGTCGAAGCATCGGGCTACGGCGTCGAGACTCAGGAGGGTGGCTTCGTCTCCAACGTCTCGGCGGGAGGTACCAAAACAGTCCGTCTGTACGTGATGTCGGATACTGCGGGCGAAGAAACAGTTACTACGTCCGTCAGATACACCAACTCAGACGGAAACAGCCTGACGGTCGAAAGAGACGAGACGGTCGAGTTCGAGGAGAGCGACCACGAACTCCGTCTTCAGGCTGAGACCTCCGAGAACGGTATCGAAGCCACCGTTGTCAACGTCGGGAACGCCGCGGTACAGGACGTTCTCGTCGAAGGAGGAGCGGAGGTCGTCCCCGTGGAGATAGAGTATGTCGACCCCAAGTCGTCGGAGACGGTTGAACTTAACGTAACGGGGGTTCAGGAGGAACGTGACATCGACCTGTCGGCTTCGTACGACCTCGGCGACGAACGACGCAACGCCGACGCGACGGTAGGGTACGCGCCCGAGTCGGACGTTCGTCTCACCGGCGTCTCGGTCAACGGGGCGGGGACGGTCACGATAACCGGTAGCGCGAGCAACGTCGGTGTCGAAGACGCCGACAGCGTCCTGCTTGCCGTCGAGGATACCGAGGGCGTGGAACCCGCGCCGCCTCAGTCGGACTACTTCGTCGGAACCGTACCCGCAAGCGACTTCGGAACGTTCGAGCTTAACGCTCAGGTGACCGACAACGTCTCGGAGATACCCGTAGAGGTTCGATACGTCTCCGACGGCGAGCGGTTCGAACGTACCGAGTACGTCTCGTACGGCGACGATGGCGGCTTCGGCGGCGCCGCGGCAGGACCGAACGAAGCCGAGATACCTGAGGACGACGGCGGATTACCGACATGGGTTATCGCCGCCCTCATCGTCGGCGTCGTCGCGGTGATGGCGTACGGCTGGAGGAAACGGGAATGATACTCGAACTGGAGGACGCCGTAAAGAGGTACGACAGCGGCGAGGAGACGTTGACGGTCATCGACGGCGTCGACTTTGGCGTCGAGCGCGGCGAGTTCGTCACCGTCATGGGACCGAGCGGATGCGGAAAGACGACTATGCTCAACATGCTGGGTCTCCTTGACGAGCCTTCGGAAGGAACCGTACGTCTCAAGGGCGAGGACGTAACCGGACTCGACGAACGCGAAAGGACGCGTGCAAGGAAAGAGTCTATCGGCTTCGTCTTCCAGTACTTCTACCTCATACCGTCGCTCACCGCAGAGGAGAACGTCGAAGCGCCGACGGTCTTTTCGGGCGGGAGCGGGGGGCGCGCCGCCGAGCTCCTCGAAAAGGTTGGGTTAGGAGACAGGAAGGACCACAAGCCGAACGAACTATCGGGCGGTCAGAAACAGCGCGTCGCGCTCGCACGCGCCCTCGTCAACGAACCCGACGTTCTCCTCGCGGACGAACCGACGGGAAACCTTGACAAGGGGACGAGCAAGAGAGCGCTCGAACAGATTCGGTCCGTCTGTGATGAGGGCGTGGGCGTCGTTGCCGTCACGCACGACGAACGCGTCAAGGAGTACTCCGACAGGGACGTGCAGTTAGACGACGGGGTGGTAGTCTGAAACGCCTCTACCGTCTGTTTCCCAGCCTCCTGATGGCGCGCCGGAACATCATGCGTAACAGCCTCCGGTCGGCGCTCGCTTGTTTCGGTATCGTCATAGGGGTCGTAGCAATAGCGTCGCTCGGTATACTCGGCTTCACGCTTCAGGCGGGATTCATGGACAACATGGGTGACGTGGCGAACCAGATAGAGGTAACGCCCGCGAGCGGCGGCGACGACCCCATGGGCGGGACGCCGACCGAGGATACGCTCTCGGACCGTGACGTACGTGACGTGCGACAAGCCGCTGTCGGGGCGTCCGTCCTGCCCGTCAAGGAGGAGGTGGTCGAGATAGAGTACGGAACCTCCTCGGTGACACGGACGGCGTACTCGGTGCCCGAGCCGGACGCGTTGTTCGACGCCGAGGAAGGGCGTGTTCCGGCTCAGATGTCGAGCGGTGTCCTCGTCGGAAGTACGCTCGCCGAGACGACCGAGGTCAACGTCGGTAGCGCAGTCACGGTCGATAACTCGTCGTACCGTATCGTCGGCATACTCGAAGAGGAGCCGTGGACAGCGCCACTTAACCCCAACTTCGGTATCATCGTTCCCGAGGGTGAACTCCGAGACGAGGAGTACAGTAGCGTCATAGTCGAGGACGAGTCGGCGGAGGCGGCGAACTCGACTGCACAGCGTATCGACGAGAGCATGAACCGCCGTGATGATGTCGTCGAGGTACAGGAGAGTAGCGAGATGATAGAGAACATACAGGAACAGCAACGTCTCCTCAACCTGTTTCTCATCGGCGTCGGCTCTATCTCGCTCTTCGTGGCGGGCGTGAGCATACTCAACGTCATGCTTATGTCGACGGTCGAACGCCGCGAGGAGATAGGGGTTCTCCGCGCCGTCGGCGTACAGCGCACGAGCGTCCTCAAGATACTTCTCGCCGAAGCGGCGCTTCTCGGCTTCGTCGGAGGCGCGGTAGGTGTCGCCTTCAGCATCCTCATCGGCGGCGTCATCAACCACTTCATGCTCGAAGACGCGTTGATGGTCTTCCGTCCGGCGAATCTCCGTTACCTCCTGACGGCGATGGGTTTTGCCGTCGGTATCAGCCTGCTTAGCGGCGCTTATCCGGCGTGGAAAGCGGCGAACAAACGCCCCGTAGAGGCTCTTCGGGGCTGATGTCCGACGCTCTTTTCGTTCCTGACCTCCTCACGCTCTAAAAGATGGACGAGGACGGCTGTAACTGCATACGGTGCAGGACTGAGAGATACGACGTACAGCGACGCGACTCGGTCGATGTCCTCGTCTGGTCCTTCTCCTTGTTCCGCCGTTATCCGAGTATACTGTTCCTGTTCGGTCTGATAGCCGCGGCGGCAGTCTTCGCACCGGTTTCGGCTGGCGGCGTGGGTGTCTTCGTGGGTGCTCTCGTCGGCAGAGGATACGTCAACCTCTGCGCCGCCAACGACCTCGGCAAGGAAGACACCGATATAGGCGATAGGATGGTCCGCGTCGTCCGAAAGCTACCGACTGTCTCGGCGGCGCTGTTCGTCTCGGTCGTCATCGGCGGAGTCGTCGCCCTCCTGTTCGCCGCGCCCGCCCTCATCGTACTCGAAAACGCCGGACTTGACAACCTCGTAACCGTCTCGGTCGCGCTCGGCGTTCTCGTACTCGTCGCCGTCTTCGTCCTACTCCTGCTTTACGCTAAGTTCCTCTTGGTACACGAGGCGTGTTTCATCGGCGGCGGCGGTCCGGTATCGTCCGTCCGTAAGAGCTGGGGCGTCGTCCGTCTGCGGCGTGTCAAGATTGTGCTGGTCGCGGGCAGCTTCTCTGTAATAATCGGTCTGCTCGTCTTCGGATTCGAGGACGGCGGCGGCGCTTTACGGACGGTCGCCTCGGTCGGAACGACAGCGGTCTACTCGGCAGTCTTCTCGCATCTGTACGTCGAGAGAACCCTGTGACCTCAGCCGTCTACTCCGTCGGGGCGTTCGACGTTAACGTCTCCGTATCCATACCGGAGGTCGGCGAAGAACTCGCCTTTCCCGTCGGTATCGACGCTAATCAGGGCGTCATCGTCCCCCTCAGCCTCGAACTCGACCGAGAGGAAGTAGCTGAGACGGACGGGTTCGCGCGTCTCTTGGTCAACCCATAGATAGGCGTCGAACCCCTCGGTCATGTCGTCGAGCGCCTGTTCGTCCTCGGCTGATTCGTCGTCTCCGCCTTCAAGCGTATCGGGTCCGTATGCGTCGGTCACCCTTTCGGAGTGGTCGCCGACATCGGCAGGGTCGAGTTCGAGCGAGAGGACGTAGGCGTCGTCTCCGTCGACGGTTGCGGCTCCTTCGAGTTCGGCGTCAGCATCCTCGTAGAGGGACACGGTGTCGGCGAGACTGAGGTTCATACCGTCAACACCCCCGTCAGCCGTCTCCCAGCCGTCGGTTACCTCAGCGCCGTCCTCAGCCTTCCGCGTGTACGTCGTTCCGTCGGAGACGTATCTCGTGGTGTCAAACGCCGTCCGGTTGGTGAAGAAAACGAGAGCCTCTACTTCACCCTCGCCCTCAGCGTCGACGCGCGCTTCGTCCACGCCACGGTCGAAGGAGCCGTTGGCTTCGAGAGGCACGGAGATGCTGAAGAAGCTCGATACCGACACCGCCATACGGCTATCGGCGTCGACCGTGTAAGTTTCGGCGTCCTGAGCGGCTTCGACAGACGACGCAAGTATCTCGTCGCCCGTATCGTCAGCGTCAGTCTCTTCGACATCGGGGTCGAGTTCAACCCCGAGACCCTCGAAGTCGCCGCCGATACATCCGGCTGTTAGGACGAGGGAGGCGACGAGGACGAGGACGAGGACGAGACGGTTCACTCGAACCACTCCACGATACCTTTCGCCTTCGCGGCGACGATTACGGCGACAGCGACCGCCGCAGGACCGGCTGACGACGAAACCTTTGCGAGTACCTTTCTCATACGCGGTCCGTCCTTCTGCTTGCCGAAGACCAGCACCGACGGCGACTCGGCAGGCTGGTAGACTGACATCTCACGCCCCTTCTCCGAGTAGCAGATGTCGCCAACCTCGACCAGACCCGCCTCTTCGAGGTTGTCGAGATGGTAACGGATGTTCTGTGTCGAAGTACCGAGCTCGTCAGCAAGGTCCATCGGTATCTTCGGCTCGTCGTGAACCGAACTCAGTATCGAGAGCGCCGTCTCCGACGATACTGAGCTAAGCACGTCGCGCGTCGTTTCGTCGTCTATCGTGAGGACATCGGGGACCTCGTTCTTTTCGTCCTCCTGGTCCTCGTCATCCTCCTTTCGCCGTACTGTTCTCATCACTAACGTTTAGGCACAGAAGGGAAAAGTAGCTTTGGTAAGACAAAAAATTCATCTTTCATACCGCGGCGTCAGACTCCGTCGGGAGTCTCCACCTCGCCTTCAAGCCTCACCGTTCTGCCGTCGACCTCAGATTCGTCTATACCGCCGAACGGGTTTATCATTTCGAGTTCCTCAACGGTTTCGTCGGTAACCTCATCTTCCTCCTCAAAGACAAATATCCATGTGGCGTCCCCGCCGGTTGGTGTTTCGAGAGAGTGCCCCCAGAGATGTATCTCCTCGGCGTCAACGTCGCCGCCTATGGGTGGTCCGTACTGACCCGTCATAGAACCGGCATCCGGGAGTTCGTCGAAGACCATAGTGAAGTCGGGTTCAACCTCTTCAAGACGGTCGAGTTCGCTGTTCCGCGTGTCGATAAGAGTCTCGTACATCTCGCCAACAACGACGGCGTTCTCGTCTATCGCAAACGTGACATCCTCGCCTTCGACCAACGCGTACCCTTCGTACACGCCGGCGCGTTCGTGTTCGTCGTCTTCCTCGACGCGTTCAAGGAGCGTGTCAACGTCGAACTCGCCCAGATGTACCGCGGACCCCGACTGAGACAGATGTCCGTCGTAGGACTCGGCTGGTATGTCGAGGAACTCGATACGTCCACCTTCGACGTACGACGGAGCATATCCCTCGGCGTAGTCGAACCTATGGTTCGTGTCCTCGCGCGGTCGTTCATGAGCAAGCCAGAGTCGGAACTCGTCGGCTTCTTCGGGGCTGAAGGTAGTCTCCTCGGCTTCTTCGTCCTCTTCGCCGTTCCCTTCCGGAGTTTCGTCGTCAACGGATTCGTCGTCTTCGCCTTCGCCGTCGAGACAGCCGGATACAGACGCGGCTCCCGCGAGAGCCAACAGACGGCGGCGGGTGACAGGTCTCATACCGGTATCGTGGCATCAGCAGTCAAAAAAACCGTCGATAGACAGGATATACTCAGAGGAAGCGGGGTGCTGTCTTCGGATGTCGTTACGTTCTCTCAGATTAACTAAAACACGCGTTTGGTCCTACGTTAGCTTCATTATGCTGGTCCGCATACCTCGCCTGTGAACGCAAAGATAGACCGCGTCAAGGTCCTTTACGCCGTCGGTGTCCTTCTCGGTATCATCGCGGCGTTCTACTTCGGCTTCGAGCTACTCGAAGACCTGTCGCCGACGACGACGAGCGCCGTCCTACTGCTCGGCTTCGTCGCCTTCTTCTTCGTCGGTCTGTATGTCGAAACCGAGACGCTCGATACAGTCCTTTACGCCCTCGCCGCGGGTGCGTACCTCGTCTTCGTCGCCTACACGCTTGCCGTCTTCGAAATCGGTGACGGAGGCGTCTTCGTCCTCCTCGCAGGTTCGTCAGCGCTGTTCGTCGCCCTCGGCTACCTGTCGAGCAAAGGGCGTCTCGACATCGAGCGTCGGAGGGCACTCGCGGTCGTCGCGGTAGTCCTCGCCCTCGCCCTCGGGCTTCTCGTCTTCGACGTTACGGGCGCACAGCCGACGTACGACTACGACTTTGAGGACGAGGTCGACGTGCCCGACGAGATACGTGGGGAAGAAGTCGTCGGCTCAGTGACCGTCGAGAACCCGTTCGCCCTGTCGCGCGTCGCCGAAGCACCGGTTGTCGACGGATGTATCTACACGCCCGACCGCGAGACCGCCGGCGTTAGGTACGACGACAGGACGCGCGGCGTCTTAGGCGGAGGCGAGTCACGCGTCCACGATGTCATCGTCAGGGGAGAAGGATTCTACGACCACGAAACCAACGAGCTACACGACGCCTTCGCTGACCGCGAAACCGTTCCCGTCGAGGTCGCCGACGAATGCCCCGAAGAAGCCGACGAGCCTAAGCTGGTCGTCGTTGTCACCGACAACGAACGCGCCTCGATAAGCCCGACGGTTCCGTAGTAGTTTCAGGACCGGAACTTTTGTGCCCCGAATTCTTACACAGGGATATGCCAAAGTCTGCTGACCTCCCCGACTGCCGTCTGTCCGAGTTCGTCAAAGCGCGCGGCGGAACGACGCACGAGATGGCGGTCATCAACCTCACCCATCCCGACCCCATCAACCGGATGGTCGAGAAACTCTTCGAACGCCAGCCGGTCGAACTCGTCGACGTAGACGAGTCGGAGTTCGACGACGACACCGTTATTCTTCTCAAGGACGGAGAGGTCGCCGCGTCGTCGCCGCTCGACGCCCTCTTAGATGCTGTCCTGTTGGTAAACTCCGACCTCTACACAACGGGAGTCGTCGGTATCGAAGATATCGAACTGCCCGAAGTTATCGCCAAGCTTTCGGGAACGACCTTCCACGTCCGCGGGTATCCCGAGTCGGACCACGAGAAGATGCCGCTGATACTCATCTCGCGTTACATCGAACGTCTCTCGTACCTCAACGGAGGCACGCACCGCGCCTCTTTCCAGCGCCTGTCGAGAATCGATGATGAGAAGGGTACGCTCAAGGTGTACAGGAAGATAGGCGACAGATGTCCCAACGTACACGTCTACGGGGTGCCGGACCGCCTTCCTCCGCGCGAACTAGACGTCACGGCGCACGCGGGATACAGCGGCGACTTCGACTCAACCTGGTTTGTCCTCCACGTCTCCGAGAAGGAGTCGGCGGCTCTCGTCGCAGTCGAGGTCAGCGCGAACGAGTGGAAGGGGTACTGGACCTTCGAAGACGACGAGGTTTCGGATGTGGAAGAAACCGTCAAGAAGTACCTGTAGCGAGGGGTAGCGACGGATGAGAGCGGATGGGTTCGCCCGGTTTCGAACCGGGGACCTCCGCCTTGTAAGGGCGGTGTCATAACCAACTAGACCACGAACCCTGTTTTTCCACAGGTTTCGGGCGTTTTTCTATCTTTGGTTTTCCGCGTTGTTCTGAATGGAAAGTATTATTTCCGCGAAACCACGAGATACGGATGCGCCGCCTTAGCTCAGCCTGGGAGAGCGCTCGACTGAAGATCGAGTTGTCCCCCGTTCAAATCGGGGAGGCGGCATATTCTGAGCGGGTGAGTGTAGCGAACCCCGAAAAAACGACGCCCCCCTGACTTGAGCAGAGAACGGAGCGGGCGACGTAGGAGCGAAGCGGAGTGACCGAGTTCAAATTGGGGAGGGGGCATGTTCTCAGGCACCGGTGGTCGCCGCGCCGGCGGTTATCTGACTCCGAAGCCCCAACATAAAGAACCCCGTTTGCGGGGAGTAAGTCCTACACGGTTACGAAGACAGTATCGGGTATGGGCGCTGATTACTCGCTCGGCACTTCGGAGCATAGCTACCGTTACTACAGGAACGCCGTCGAAGGGCACTGGGACCCGTACGAGATAGACCTTGAGGAAGACCGCGAGAACCTCGTTGCGATGGCTGACGATGTCGACTGGTCGGATGAGGAGATAGAGAACTCAACCAACATACTGGGGTCGGCGCTCGCCATGTTCGGAGCGGGAGAGGAGTCGGTAACCGAGGACCTCGCGCCGCTCGCCGTCGCTCTCGAAAGTATCGAGGACCAGATGTTCATTACGACCCAGATGTACGAGGAGGCGAAACACGCCGACTTCTTCGACCGTTACTGGCGTGAGGTCATTAATCCCGCCAGGGAAGCGGTCGGCATGGGAACCACGTCGCCCCACGAAGACAGGTGGTACGCCGACGAGTACATAGACCTGTTCGAGCGCGAGGAGGAGGCGATGCACCGTCTCCTTGACGAGAACACGCCGGAAAACCGCGTCAAGGCGCACGCCCACTACCATCTTACCGTCGAGGGCATTCTGGCGCAGACGGGCTACTGGGGGCTGACCAAGAACTTCGACGGCACCGCCGACGACCTGCCGCACCTCCCGGGACTCGTCAAGGGTATCAAGCTGATACGCGGCGACGAGGCGCGTCATGTCGGATTCGGTATGAAGAAGGTCAAGAGCGCGATACACGACGAGGGCGTTGACGAAGAGGTTCTGCACTCGACACTCGAAGACATCGTCCCGCTCGTCCAAAAGACCGTGATGCACGTCTGGGACGCCGTCGACGACCCGAGGGACTTCCCCGGGACGGGACCCGGACGCCTCGCTCAGTACGCCGCCGACAGACATCAGGGACGTATGAAGCAGATGTTGGATGCTGACACCGAAATCCCCGAACTCGAAGAACTCACGGCACTAGAATAACGGCTCTTTTCTGCGGCGTATATTTACGGAAGCACTACGAAGCCCCACTGTGTCCGAGACGATGCTAAGCAGACTCCTCGAACGTAACGAGAGCCACGTCCGTAAGCTTCCCGAGGGATACTTCGACGACGTTCAGGAAGGACAGGAACCCGCCGCAGTCTCTGTCTGCTGTTCGGACTCGCGCGTTCCGCAGGAAGGAATGTGGGACGTTGACAAGCCCGGATGGCTGTTCACGCCCAGCACCATCGGCAACCAAGTCTGGGACGTGTACGACGGGGAGAAGGTCGTCGACGGTAGCGTCCTGTACCCGATGGAGTTTACGGACACGAAGGTGACGCTCATCGTCGGACATACGGGCTGTGGTGCCGTGTCAGCGGCGCTCGAAGCCGTCCGCAACGAGGAGGATGAGGGAAATGAAGCCCCCGCGGGCGTCGCAAACTGGGTCGAAAACCTCATTCCTGTCGTCAAAGAAAGCCTCGAAGACGGCGGTGGCGGCGAAAAAGATATCTCCGAGGGTATCACAAAATGGGTCGAAAGCCTCGTCCCCGTGGTCGAAGAAGGTCTCGAAGACGAACGTGTCAGCAACGACCGCGAAGCCTCTCTCGTCGACCAGCTCGTTGAGTACAACGTCGACGCACAGGTCGAGTTCCTCCTCGGAAGCAACGAAGTCCCCGACGACGAGACCGTCTACGGCTTCGTCTACGACTTCCAAGGAATCTACGGCGACGAACGTGGACGCGCGTATCTCGTAAACGCCGACGGCGAGACCGACGAAGACGCCTTACGCGACCTAGTTCCCGACAGACATGAGGGGGCTGTCCGCCGTCTCCTGTAGCTACTCCTCGACAAGCTCGACGGCGTACTCGTCGCCCTCGTAGATGAAGTAGACTTCGCCTCCGCCGACCGAGACACCCCTGCCGAGGAGCTGTCCGAGGCTTCCGCGGCGTGTCGTGGGTATCTTGAGGTGGACCTCATCAACGCCCTCCTCAAACTGCGGAAGCGTGTTACGTAGAACCTCCTCGTTCGCCGCCTGCTCACGGATTAACGTTGGAATATCGTACGGCGTCGGTTCGGTTTCGTCACCACGGCGCACAACGAGCGTTCCCGGCGTCTGATACTCCTCGATTTCGTCGTAATAGGTCGTATAGACAGTCACGACGCCGTCGTCGCGCTCGACGCTCGTCACAGTCTCGTCGACGGGTTCGAGGATGAGTTCCGCGCCCGTGACCTCGAAAGCCGCCCCCCTGTCGCGCCGCCCAAGGTAGAAGCCGTAGACGCCGTCGCCAACGGCGTAGTCGGCGTCGTCGCCGAATCCAACCGTCTGCGAAACCGTGCCGCCCGGCTCGACCATCTGCCAAGGCTCGGGTATCTCGCGCGCCCTCAGTAGCTTCCAGTCGCCGTCGTGTAGCTTGTAGACGTTCCAGCTGTACGGGTTGACGCCGAACTCCTCGTCACCCTCGTTTCTGAGCGTGAACTCGACCTCGGCGGGCGGTTCGACCGTCTCGTCCGATGGCTCGACGTAGACCGGCGCGTCGCCCCTGTCGTGGTACCAGACCGTCCGGTCGGCGTGCGGGAAGGAGGGGAGTTCGTACCCACGGAACTCAGTCGTCTCCTCGTCACCGTTCTCGTCGTTGACCCCGTCGTCTCTGTCGTCGCCCCCGTCACCGTTTCCGTCGTCGTTCCCGTTCCGTCCGTCGTTCTCGTCACCGTCAAGACATCCGGCTGTCACCGTCACGCTTCCGGCGGCGAGAGCCGCGAAACGTCTCCGTGTCAGCTTCATGGACAACGTTACGGCTGCATCGTCATAAGCCAAACGTAGGCTAAAACCCGCGTTTGAGTTAAACAGAAGAGTCAACCGTCGGGGACACGTACCGACGCCCGATGACCGCCTCCGTGACAGGCGTCGGACGGCTCTACTCTTCGGCTCTAACGGCGGTCGGTCTTCTCGTACACAGCAACCTGTTCGTCTCCGTCTCCGCCACCTCTGTCGCCGTCACAACCGTCCTTCTCACCGACCTGCCTCTCGAACCCCTGCCGTTGTTCATAGTCTTCGCGGCGACACTCTTCGTCTACAGCTTTAACCGTATCACCGATATCGCCGAGGACGAGGAGAACGTACCGTCACGGGCGCGTTTCACGCGAAGGTACGGGAAGCCTCTCTTGGCAGTCGGCGTGACGCTCTACGTCGCCGCGTTCGCCGTCGCACTCGCCATAGGCGTCAGGGGGGCGCCCTTCCTCGCACTACCTCTCATAGTCGGCATCGTCTACTCGGTCTACGCAAAACGGCTTCTCCTCGTCAAGAACCTCGTCGTCGGCGCGGCGTGGGGCGCTATACCTCTCGGCGTCGGCGTCTACTACGGCGCGGTCTCGTCCGAAATACTGTACCTCGCCGTCTTCTTCGGCGTCGAAATAACCGCCGCGGCGGCTCTGTTCGACATCAAGGACATCGAAGGCGACAGACGCGAAGGCATCCGTACGGTTCCCAACGTACACGGACCGCGCGCCACGCGTCTCGCCGCCCTCGGCGTCGTCGCGGCTCTCGTACCCGCCGTCTTCGTCGCCTCGCATGTCTTCGGAGCGGAGTATCTCGTCCTACTCGGATTTCTCGGCTACGTCGCCGGTTACGTTCCGTTCGCCAGACGCGACCGTGGACCGCTGTTCTACGGCTTCGTGATAGACGGCGAACACGTCTTTCTCGCGGCTCTCGTGGCGGCGGTTGAGGTGCTTAGCTGAAGACGCCTTTTCGTCTTGAGGCAAGCGCCGCGAGTCCCCATCCGAAGACGAAGACGGCAACCCCCGCGACGATGAGAAAGAGGGGGACGGCGAACTCAACGTTGACGGTGCGCGAGTCGACGAGGACTCCTTGGTCGACGGCGACTGAGACGGCACGGACACCGCCGTCTATCATGAGGACAGCGCCGAATCCCGCGACTGCATACCCAAGGAGGACGAAGAAAAGGGAAGCCACGCGGCGCGTGCTTCCTCGGAACGGGACCGGCGACTTGGTCATGTCGGTTGTTTGACACTCCCCGAACTTGATTCTTTCCGCAGAGACCTACCCGTGGTGGAAACGGCTTACGAGAGCGACCGAGACGAGGGCGAGAACCGCGGCGACGAATCCGAAGCCAGGAAGACCCTCGCCTTCGTCGTCACCTCCATCGTCATCACCCTCGTCGTCGGCACCGTCGTCTTCGTCTGTATCCTCCTCACCGTCGTCACCCTCATCGCCGCCGGCGTCAGCCTCTTCGACATCGACAGCAGTCCTGTGTGTCGTGACCTCCTCGCCTTCGTCGTCCTCGACACGGAGTTCGGTCGTAAGTTCGTGGCTACCCGCCGAGGCGTTGTCAGGAACAGACAGTTCGAGAGACGGCGTCAGTATGCTTCCGTCAGTCTCCAGCCAGACGAAGGACTCATCGCCCGAGGACCACGCCGCGCCGTCGTCGTCAGCCGAATCGACCGTCCAGTTTTCGGGATACTCGACCACCTCAAAGACGACGGTCCGGTCCTCGTCGATGTCGAGGGCGTAGTCGGCGGTCGCGGTTCCGCCGGCTTCGACAGAGACGACCGAGGTCAGGGGCGAGACGTTACCCTCGTCGGTCACCGTTCCGTTCTCAACGGTGACCTCGGTGGTTTCGGTCTCCGCCTCCTCGGTGTCGCCGTCGTCAACGGTAAGTTCAGCGGTGAGGTTATGGACGCCCGAGGTCGCGTTCTCTGGCACCGACACGTCTACCGACGGTCTCAGAACTTGGTCGTCGGCGGTCAGCCAGATGAAGACTTCGTCGTCGGGACTCCACGCACCGCCGTCGGTACTGTTGTCTTCGACCGACCAGCCGTCGGGATAGTCTTCAATGTCAAGGGTGACCTCGTCATCCTCGTCCACGATTACGTCGTACTCAACTGCCGTTTCCTCGCCCGCGTCAACCGTCACGTCATCGGAGGCGACAAAACCGGCGGCAGGGGCGGCGAACAGACATGTCAACAAGATGGCTACGGTAGCCGTTATCGGAACGGTCGTGTACCTCATGGTATACCGGCGTATCCGCCCCGTCAAAAAGCTTCGTCAGACGTAGGGCGAGGGATTAAACGTCTTCCGAACTACGTTAGGTCATGACCTCAGAACTGTACGGGTCCGAGATGTCAACCGAAGAAGCCGAGCGGTTCCTCGAAAGGACGGGGGTTGGAACCCTCGCGTTCGGCGACGAGGACGGAGGGTACGCGGTCCCGATGTCTTTCGGATACGACGCCGCAAACGGACGTTGCGTCTTCCAGTTCGCCTTCGGCGACGGAAGCCGTAAGCAAGAGTACATCGAAAAGGGCGGACGCGTAACCCTCTCAGTCTACGAACGCACCGATACCGAGGACTGGCGTACCGTACTCGTTGAAGGAGGCTTGGAGGAGATACCGCCCGAAGAAGAAACACGCGCCTCGGCGGTCTTCGCGTCTCAGGCGAGGATGGCGTCGAACGAGGTCTTCCGTCAGCCTGTGGAAGAAACCGAGTTCGTCTGGTATGCGCTCGACGCCGACGAGGTAAGCGGGAGACAGAGCGTAAGCGGTCCCGTCGGGGATAGATTAATATAGGAGGGTGAGAAAGTAGCGTGAGAGGTGTAATACATGGTAAGAGAAGACGGAAAGAGGAACTTTGCACTGAGGGAAGAAGGAGAGGAGACGAGCGTATTCAGCGGAAACACGCCTAGGCAGGCGGCGTTGAAGGCGGCGCGTCGTTTAGAGGCGGAGTCGAGCGAAAGCGAAGCG
>JAQZCZ010000029.1 GCA_028751095.1 Euryarchaeota archaeon Ods01
ATATCGAACGCGTCGTCGTCTCCGACCTCGACGACGAGGCTGTCGAACGTTTCGTCGAGGACCACGCCGACGCGCCGTACGAGGTGGTTGGCGGCGATACACGCGAAGCCGCAGGATGCGACATTGTCTCCACCTTGACCCCCTCACGCGAACCCGTCGTCCGGCGCGAATGGGTCGAGGACGGAGCGCATATCAACGCGATGGGCGCAGACGCCGCGGGCAAGCAGGAACTCGAACCGTCGGTACTCCACGACGCGCACGTCGTCGTCGATGACTGGGAGCAGTGTTCGCACTCGGGCGAGATAAACAAGCCCGTCGCCGCGGGCGAGTTCGACGAGAACGATGTCTACGCGACCCTTGGCGCTGTCGTCTCCGGCGACGCACCGGCGCGTGACGAGGACGGTATCACGGTCTTCGACTCAACCGGACTCGCCATACAGGACGTAGCGGCGGCGCGTCTCGTTAACGAACGCGGACGCGAACGCAACTCTGGCGAACCCTTCGAACTCGTCCGGACGTGAGTGGCGCGTACACGAGCGACCGATTTAATACGCCGGAAGCCGTATACGCGTCCGATGTCCGAGGACGAGTACAGCGAGGAACAACGGCGTATCCTCGAACACCTCCGTGACGGCATCGGTCGCGGAAAGACGTACTTCAAGAGCAAGAGCATCGCCGACTCGACCGACCTGTCGTCTAAGCAGGTCGGCGTCCATCTCTCGATTCTCAAGGACGCCTGTGACGAGATGGAGATACAGAAATGGGGTCGGTCCACATCGACGACTTGGCAGGTATCGACCGAATGACGGAGACCGAGATACCCGACGACCATCCTCGACGCGAATCCCTGCGTACGCGACACCGGATAGAGGAAGGTGTCGAGAAGGGAATTACGAGCAAGCAGGGACTCGTCGCTCAGGGACGCGGCGAGGCTTTCGACTACCTTCTCGGCGAGGAGACGACGGAGAGCGCCGAACGCGCCGAACGCGCCGCTGTCGCACGTATACTTCTCGCGGACCATGCCGTCGTCTCTGTCAACGGAAACGTCGCGGCGCTCTGTCCCGAAGACGCCGCCGCTCTCGCCGAGGCGACGGGCGCGGACCTTGAGGTCAATATCTTCCACCGTACCCGTGAACGTCTCGAAGCCATCGCCGACCATCTCCGTGAACACGGTGCCGATGACGCGGACGTAGCGCTCCGCGGTCTGAAGGCGGACGCACGTATTCCCGAACTGTCGAGCGAACGTGCCAAGGTCGATGAGGAAGGTATCTACTCCGCAGATGTCGTCCTCGTCCCGCTTGAAGATGGTGACCGTGCCGAGGCGCTTGCGGCTATGGGAAAGGACGAGATTGTTATCGACCTCAATCCGCTCTCGCGGTCGGCGCAGAATGCGACGGTACCCGTCATCGACAACGTCGTCCGCGCATTTCCGCGGATGGCTGAGTTCGCGGACTCTCTACGCGGCGCGCCCACCACCGAGTTACGTGAGATAGTTGAGGGCTTCGACGCCGAAGAAGTGCTTGACGACGCCGAGCGCAGGATACGCGGCGGCTTGGACGACGGCGACGAAGATACGCGGTAGATTTACTACGGGCGCTGTCAACGTCTAGCACATGGAAGTCCACGTCACGGGGGGCACAGGATTCGTAGGCTCGCACCTGTCGAACCGTCTCGTAGAGAGAGGACACGACGTAGTCGCTGTCTCACGCAACCCGGACGAATCACCTGTCGAGATAGATGACTCCGTTGAGCGACGCGGGGGCGACGTAACCCAATCCGAGACGCTCGACTTCTCCGGAGCGGACGCCGTCGTCCATCTCGTCGCTCTGTCGCCGCTCGTCAAGCCGCGTGGCACGACACACCACGAGGTGACGGCTGAAGGAACGCGGAACGTCGTCGAGGCGTGCGACCGTGACGGCGTCGAACGTCTCGTACATATGAGCGCACTCGGCGCTGACTCCGACGGCGAGACGGCGTACATACGTGCTAAGGGCGAGGCTGAGCGCGCCGTCGCGGAGTCGTCTCTCGACGCGACAGTCTTCCGACCTTCGGTAATATTCGGCGACGGCGGAGATTTCGTCTCCTTCACCAAGCTACTCACGACGCCGTACGTGACGGGTCTCCCGGGAGGCGGGAAGACGCGTTTCCAGCCTCTCTACGTCGGCGACCTTGTCGGGATGCTCGCCGATGCACTCGACGAGGAACACGTCGGCGAGACCTACGAGCTAGGCGGTCCCGAGCCGCTCACTCTCGCAGAGATGTCGCGGTCGGTATACGAAGCCGAGGGGCGGTCGCTCCGCGTCGTTCCCATACCGATGCCGCTCGCAAAGGTCGGTCTCTCGCTTGCCGACCCTCTCCCGTTCGTACCCATGGGTTCGGACCAGTACCGGTCGCTCAAGTTCGACAACGTCGTTGAGGGAACCAACGATATCGACGCCTTCGGGGTTACGGTTGACGACCTGACGACCTTCGACGGCTACCTCGGGCTTGAGTAGACTTCGTCTGCTTTTGCCGTCATCCTCTCCAGAAGCTCGTCCTCGGTTTCGCGTAACGACCGTAACGCTTCGTCGGCGTAGCCGAAGCTCCGCGAGAGGACTGTAAACTCTAAGTTCACCTCGCCTGCGTAAGGCTCGACGGTATCAGCGTAGCCGAAGATAATTTCGGCGGTTTTGACCGCTTCCTCCTTCGTGTACGCGTCGCGTGCGGCGTCCCAGAAGCCGTCTTCGTTGCTCGCCACGAGCGGCGCGACCGCCTCGCCCAGCGTCTCGTACCTCTCCACGAGGGCGTCGCCTAAGCCGTCGTTTCCGTCGTATCCTGCGTACCAGCCGTCTGTCGCCAGTATCTCGTTCTCGTACTTTCCGAAGCTTCCCGTGCCGAAGGCGACCTCCTCGGCGTAGTCGACTGTCGCCTTCATTCCGCGTTCGTAACCCGCGCGGAGCCTACCGAAGCCTTCGCGTAGCCGTCCGCCGAGGAAGAAACGGGCGATACCCTCGGCGGGAGCAGGCACGAACCCGACGCCGAAGACCCGCGAAGGTCTGAAACGCTCCCACCAGAGTTCGAAGACAGACTCGGCTACGAGACGCATCCGGTCCTCAACCGCTTTACGTGTCATATCTAAGGCAGGAACGCGACGTATATCCGGATTACGGAACCGGCTTCGCCTCTTCGCCCGCCTTGTCGAAGACCTCGTCCGCCTTCTGTCGCATCCTGTCGAATATCTCGTTCTCGCTCTTTCTCAGCGCCCGTACAACCTCGTCGGTGTATCTGAGACGGAGGAAGAACAGTACCGGCGGCGTGCGCACATCGATGTCGTCGGCGTAGTCCTCGACTATGTCGGCGTAACTGAACGCGTGGTCAAGCTTTCCGACTATCTCGTCCTTCTCGTAGGCGTCGCGTGCGGCGTCCCAGAAGCCGTCTTCGTTGCTCGCCACGAGCGGCGCGAGGTCCTCGCCTATCTTCCTGTACCTCTCAGACAGACGTTCGGCGAACTCGTCTTCGTCGTCGCCCTCGTAGTTGACGTAGAAGTTGTCCCATCCGAGCATCTCCTCTCGGTACTTTCCGAACTCCGCGTCGCCGCCGTTCTCCGCTACGTCCTCGGCGTAGTCAAGCACTATACGGAACTGGTTGTTGTACATCGCGCGGTACTGTCCGAGTTCGTCACGGACCTGCGAGCCGAACAGAAACATCAGAAAGCTGTCGCCAGGCATGAACCTGAGCCCGAGAATCCCCCAAAGGCTCAGGTGTTCTAGCCCTCTGTCTATCAGTTCGTTCACCAGCTCGTCGAGCTTCCCCTTTACGCTCCCCCGTGTCATGCTCCCAAAACACCGTCCTAGTTAATCAATCTTAGGTCGACACGTGTGGAAGCGGAGGTCCGACGGATACCGAGGAAGACGACTGAAAGAGTTAACCGGTTCGCGTCCCCAGTCGTCGGTATGGAGAGCAGAAACGTCGAACCCGACGACCTCGCGTCGGCGGACCTCGAACTCTCGGACGCCCTACGTGACGCCGTCGTTGACGAGATGGAGTACCTCGAAAGCCGTGGACGTGACCTGAGGCTCGTTCGTGCGCGCGTGAACGACGACGGGATGGTCCGTCAGGTGACCGTACAGGCGGACGACGAGATGTACCGCCTCTCCGAGGTCTCCGATGGAAACGTCTCCCGTACCGTCTTCCGTGACCCGCCCCGTGACGACGAGATGCCGTACGCCGAAGGTGACGGGAAGGACTCCCGCGGCGGGGAAGACGAGGACGCCGCCGAAGACGGAGAGGACAACGGGGCGGACGACGCGAACTGAGCGCCGTCAGGGTTTTCCGCGCCGACCTCCTTTCTCGTCCATGACTGACGAACAGCGCGTTCTCTACCGCCTACAAGCCTGCCCGTTCTGCGAACGCGTCGTCCGCGTCCTTGACGAGTACGGCGTTGACTACGAGTCGCGTTTCGTCGAGCCTTTGCACAGCGAACGGGATGTCGTCAAACGCGTCTCCGGTAGCCGGACCGTCCCTGTCCTCGTTGACCCCGAGACGGGTGCGACGCTGACCGAGAGCGACAACATCGTCGAGTACGTTGAGACGTACTACGGAGGCGAGTAGAATGGACCTAGGCTTCCCTGTCGTCGAACTGCCGTCCCACGACGCGCCTGCCGAAGGAGACGGCGCGCCCGACTTCGTCCGCCCTCTCGTGAACGACGAGTACTGGGTCGATACCGCCCTGTCGTCGCTCGTCCCCTCTGTCGTCGTCTTCTACCCGATGAACGGCTCGTTCCCCGCCACGTACATCTGGGACGAGGTTGAGGAACGCGGCTGGGACGAACGCTCTAACGTCGTTGGTGTCACGGCGTCAACGCCCTACTCGCACGCTCGGTTCCTTGACGACCGTGACCTCGGCGCTCGTCTCTTCTCCGACCCGTCGAACTCCGTCGCCCGTGACTGGGGGATAGCGAATGACCTTGACGGAATGGAGGGCGTCGAGGAGCCTCGTCCCGCCGTATTCGCGGTTGACGCCGATATGACCGTCGAGTACGCGTGGGTCGCCGACGAGTACCCTGAGTTCCCGCCGTACGACGAGGTGGAGGAGGCTGTATTCTAAACCACGGTGCCGTCGTCGACACGTACCACGTACACTTCGTCCCCGTACCGCACGTACGCCCCGCGCAGATGCTCGGCGGTACAGTACTCCGGTAGGCTGTCGAAAGCCGTCGCTACCGCGGTGTACCTCTCTGCGTCCTCTACCTCGACGCGTGCGGTCGCCGTTTCGCCGCTCTTTCTCCTACCGTCGGCGCGCCGCAACACTTCTTGTACCGGTCCGACGTTCCGTATCGAAGGATAGTCGCTGTCGACGTACTCGGGACTTATCGCCGTGTCCTCTATCTCCTCGGTCCATGTTGCTTCGACGTATCCAGTACCTCGGCTGTCGAGTCCGGCTGATAGTCCGCTCGCCGTGCCGATGCCGCCTACGACGGCGAGAAAACCACGTCTACCGAGACCCGACGCGTCCATACCCGACCTACGCCGCGGAGGGAAATAAGACCTGCGCGTCCTTCACACGACGATACCGACGCCACTCGACCCTCTCGCCACCGCCACGCGTCCGTCGACCTCTACTTCCTCGACGAACTCTCCCTGCGATTCGAGAGCGTTCTCGAAGCCGTCGGCGTCGACGGCGTCCTCGTCCTCGTACATCTCGGCGGCGACCATATCGACGGTCCCGTCGTCACGTCCCGTCTTGACGCGCGCCCCCACGGTCGCTTCGCCCGAGAAGCCTTCGGGACCTATCTCAACGCTGTGACCGTCTCCCGCACGCCGCACGACCTCACCGAGGGCGTCGTTTAACGCGGCGTACGTCTCGGCGTCTCCCTCGACCGTTTCGACCACTCCTTCGACCTTCTCCCTCTCCGCCGCTCCGATGACGGTACGGTCCTCGTCGTTCACCGCCACGTAACCGCCGTTCACCTCATAGAGGTCGTACTCGCCGACCTCCTCAGATTCGTCTTCGCGGTCTACCCTCTCGTCAACCTCTGTCTCGAACTTCTCTTCGTCGGCGTAGTCGTGTATCCGCGCCGCTCCACCCTCGTCCTGAACCTCGGCGTAGCCGTCGAACTCGTCAAACTCGTCTAGTCCTACCATGACTGCGTCCTCCTCGGCGGGACGCGCGGCGTCAGGGACCGCGGACGGCGCGACAAAGAAGAAGCCGAAGCTTTCGACGCCTCCCTCGCGCGGTTCGGGCATCCACCGCGTGTAGTCGGGTAGTTCGGCAGGCTCCCCGTCTCCGTCTCCGTTACCGTCATCGATACATCCGGTTCCCGCCGCGGCGAGCGCCGCGCATGCCGCCACGAAGCCACGTCTGTCGAGTTCCATGGCGGCGAGACGTTCCGCTCATAGTTCCTTCTTTCCCTCTCCGCCACGGTTTTGTCCTCCCGTCACGTAACGCATACATGGAGAAAGCGACCTTCGCAGGCGGCTGTTTCTGGTGCATTGAGGCTCCGTTCGAACTCGTAGAGGGGGTTGAGTCGGTAACGTCGGGCTACACCGGCGGCGAGACACCGAACCCGACGTACGACGAGGTCTGCTCCGGCGAGACGGGGCACGCCGAGGCGGTCCGCGTCGTCTACGACCCCGACGTTGTGGCGTACCGCGAACTTCTGAGACTCTTCTTCGCGGTCCACGACCCGACGACGCGTAACAGACAGGGACCCGACGTAGGAAGCCAGTACCGGTCGGCGGTCTTCTACCACGACGACGGACAGCGTGAGACCGCAGAGGAGGTCATCGACGAACTCGAAGGCGATGCCTACGACGGTATCGTAACTGAACTGTCGCCCGCCGAGGAGTTCTACGAGGCGGAGGAGTACCACCAGAACTACTACGAGGAAAACCCTCAACAGCCGTACTGCCGCGTACATATACCGCCTAAGCTGGAGAAGGTGCGTGAAAGCTTCGGAGACCTCGTCTCGTCGGACTGACAGCCAAGATTTACGGTACCCCGCCGACAGTTCGCCTTATGCAACGACAGAACCACTCTCTCGACTCCCTCTCCGAAATGACCGTCGCCGAACTCGACGACGTTTTCGCGTCGGGGGACCCTCCTGAAGCCGACGAACTCGACGGCTTTCTGGAAGAGCGTATACTCGCCGGAAGGGGCGCGTTACGTCTCCGCCGGCTAAGAGGTCTTGTGAACACGCCGCTAAACCCGTGGAAGGGGAAACGTGTCGCCGACGAGGAGGGCGTGAACCTCCTGACCGTCGGTCCTTTCACGAAGGAAGTCGCCGAGTTTGAGGTGCGTACCGAACCGTCGGTTCTGGACGGCGACGAAGCCGCGGTTCTGAGCCACGTCGGTGACAGTCCGGCTGTCGTACAGCGTATACGTGACGAGGTCCGTCGGGTAGGAGACGGCGTCTATCTCGGAGCCGCGAGCGTCAAGGCGGGCGACGGCTACCGGTTCGTCTTCTACTTCGGTCTCCGTGACGACTAGACGCCCCAGAGGATGACGATACCTGCTGTCGTGACGACGGCGAGGAGGAACTGGAGCGGCGCACCCACTCGGAGGAAGTCGGAAAAACGGTAGCCGCCTGGTCCGTAGACCATCAGGTTGGTCTGGTAGCCGACCGGCGTCATGAACGAGGTCGCGGCGGCGAAGGTGACGGCAAGGAGGAACGAGAACGGGTCCGCGCCTATCTGCATCGCGGCGTCAACCGCGACCGGAATCATGAGGACGACGGTCGCAACAGGGGTAATGACGTTAGAGAACAGACCGGTGAGCAGGTAGAACAGGAACATCACTCCGACGACGGGTAGAAACACCTCGGTTGCGACGACGAGGTCGGCGACGAACGCCGCGCCTCCGGTTGCTTCCATCGCCAGACCAAGCGGTATGACGCCCGCGAGTAGGAAGATGATGTTCCACGAGACGGCATCGTAGGCTTCCGACGACGACAGACATCCGGTCGCCACCATGACGAAGACGCCTCCGAGCGCCGCGATTACGACGGGTAGCCAGCCGAGCGCCGCGACGACGACGACCGCCGCCATCGTTCCGACCGCGACCGGCATCTTAGGACTGAGCGATACCTCGTCTTCCTCCACGGTGACCGACGACTCAACGACAAACAGGCTACCTGTCTCCCCGAACTCGGCGATAGCATCCTCGTTCGTCTGTACGAGGAGCGTGTCGCCCTCCTTCATCTCGAAGCTGTCGAGTCCCGAACGGACGAGTTCGTCGCCGCGTCTGACCGCGACAACCGTCGTTCCGCGCCGCTCCTCCAGACCGCTGTCTCCGACCGTCGTGTCGGCGTAGCGCGAACCCTCAGGGACGACGACCTTAGCGAGCGTGGACCTTTCTGTCAAAAAACCTTCCTCGGTTATATCGGCGCGCCGTAGACGACGCACGTCGTGCCTCTCGCGGAACGCCTCTACCGCATCCCCGTCTCCGTGAACGGTGAGACGGTCGCCCGCTTCGACCGTCGTGTCGGTGTACGGTGCGACGAACCTTTCGTCCTCGCGTATTATCTGGAGGACCGTAACGTCGGCGACGATACGTTCGTCTATCTCGTCGACGGTGAGACCGATGAGGGGTGAGTCGGCAGGAACCGAGATACGCGCGAGATGGTCTTCGAGACCGAACTCCGTGACGAGGTCGGCGTCGACGGGAATGCGTGCCGGCGTGAGTCTCCTCCCGACGGTCATCAGATAGACGACTCCGACGACGAGTATCACGGCTCCGAGGGGCGTGAACTCGAACATCCCGATACCGTCACGACCGTCGATTAGCTGGCGGGCGAAGTTAGAGGCGAGAAGGTTGGTTGAGGTACCGATGAGGGTCAGTGTTCCGCCGAGTATAGCAGCGTACGACAGCGGCAGGAGTAGCTTAGACGGCGAGATACCTACCTTCTCGGCGAGGTCGGTTATCATGGGTATGAAGACGGCGACGACGGGAGTGTTGTTGATGAAGCCTGCGATAGGTCCCGTCGTTCCGACCGTCGCGGCGAGCGCCCGTCTCTCGTCACCTTTCGTAAAACGTGCAAGACGGACGCCGAGCGCCTGTACCAGTCCTGTCTTCTGAATACCCGCGCTCAGCATGTACATCGCTACTATCGTAACCGTCGCCGTGTTTGAGAAGCCCGAGATAGCGTCGGTCCTTCCGAGACCAAGGTAGGGCGCGAGCGCACCGAGTGAGAAGATTACGCCGATGGCGGTAACGTCGTTCGGCAGAAGTTCTGAGATGAACAGGAAGAGCGCTACCCCGATGAGCGCGAAGACAACCAGCGCATCGGGCGGAGGAAGCTCCATGCGAAACGGTTCGGTGGAACCGGCTTATGTCTTAGGGTGTTCCGTCGGCTACGAGTTCTCGTTCTCGCGCGGCGATTACGGCAGTCACGGCATCTACGTCGTCTTCACTCACTCCGTGGGATTCGAGCGTCTCACGTAGCACGGCGACTGCCCGTCGTACGTCCGACGGCTCTAACGGCACGTCTACGTGCGCCTCCCGGACGGCTTCGCCGTCGTAGCTCTCCGGACCCCCGGCGGCTTCGCACAGGAACTCCGTCTGTGCGTCTTTTAGTCTCCCCACGTCGGCGTCCTCAAAGAAGCCGCTGAGTTCGTCGTCTTCGGTCAGCGTCTCGTAGAAGTCGTTGACGACGGCTCGGATACCCTTCCTTCCGCCAAGTCTTTCGTAAACTCCATCCGACATACCCAACCTTGCCGCTAACCGGACTTAACCCCCGCGTCGGCGGCATATACTGCCGAAAGAACGAGTTCTGCCTGTATCACCGCACGTCCAGACGGAGGAGAAAGGGGACCGCGACCAACGCGACGACTACCTCCGCGCCTCCGACGACGGCGAAGGCGACAAGGAAGTCGTAGCTTTCGGCGAGCGCCGCGCCCGCGACCGCACCGACGAGAAACCCGAGGCTTCCGGCGACGTTGAAGCCCGCCATCGCCGCGCCGCGTCCTTCGCGCGACGAGAGGTCGGTCACGAGAGCCATCGTTGCGGGGGCGACGAGCGCGCCGAGGACGCCGACGGCGAGCATCGCGGCGCGTGCGGTCGTGAGCGTGGAAGCCGCGCCTACGGCGAAGACGGCAACGCCGTACAGGAGCGAACCCGCGACGACGGGCGGGACGCGTCCGACGCGGTCGGAGAGCCGTCCAAGCGGATACTGAAGGAGGGCGAAAGGCGCGAAGAAGAAGGCGAGCGTCACCCCCGTCTCCGCGGCGCTAAGACCGAACGCCTCCTGGAAGTAGAACGTGCCGACGAGCGCGAAGAACCCCGCGGTGAGACGGTCAACGAAGCCGAAGGCGTACGGGACTGCGAGCGACGGCGTCTCGGCGAGTCGGCGTAGGGCATGTCCCATGCCGCGTTCGCCTGTCGGCGCGCGGTCCTCGACGGTGATACAGACGGCGGCGGCGACGGCAAGGAGTACACCGGCAACGTAGAGGGGGACGAGAGCGCCCAGTTCGTACAGGAAGCCGCCGACGGGGGCGCCGAGTGCGACGCCGCCGCCTATCGAGACGCCCGCCGCCCCCATGTTGCGTCCGTGTCCGCCGCCGAGGTCCATCAGGGTCGTCACGGCGAGCGAGAAGGCGCCGACGGTCGCCGCGCCCTGTACGAAACGGAAGACGAGCGCGCCCTCGAAAGGCAGACCCGCGCGAGGGGAGAGAGCGACGGCGAAGTAGGCGACGGACGCCACTGCGGCGGCGACGACGACGAGCGGGACGCGTCTGCCCGACGAGTCGCTTGCCGCGCCCCAGAGGGCGGCGAAGATAATGTACGCGGCGAACTCGGCGGCGATAAACGCCGCGCCCGCACCGAGTTCGGGCGATGCGCCGAGCGCCTCGACGAGCGACGGTATGCCCGGGTAGAGAAGAATCTGCGCGAAGAGGACGACGAAGACGACGACCGAAAGCGCCACACGGTCCCTTTCCTCGCCGTCGAGCGCCATGGCGGAGGTAGGCGGAGCGGAGGCATAGAACTGTTGAACTTCGGAAGGGTTTAGCCCGAAGGCGGTCAACCGCCGATGTGGAACGTATCACGAGCGTTGACGAGGTTCCGGAGGACGGGACGGTCGTCTTCCGCGTCCGTAACGGTATCGAGGAAGCACCCGTTGACGAAGCGATACTGACGCGCGACGACGGAGCGGTCCACGCGTGGATAAACCGGTGCCAGCACTGGACCGACGTACGTCTCGACGACGGCGACGGCGCTACGGTCCGGAACGGCGAGATTATCTGCGAGAAACACGGCGCTTACTTCGAGACGGACACGGGGTACTGTAACTACGGACCCTGTGAGGGTTCGCGCCTTCCGCGCGTCGAGGTAGAAACGGAGGACGGCGAGGTCTACCTCGTGGACGATGACTACGGCTTCGTCGGATTCGGACCTCTCGATAAAGACGACGAGATGCCCCAGGGAACACGCGGCGGCGACGACTTCGAACTGTAATATTTTGGTCGTCGGGGACGTAACTCGGCTATGCTCCGCGAGGCGACACGTGACGACGCGGCGGAGATGGCTAGGATACAGAACGAATCGATTCGGGAACGCGCCGCCGAAACGTATACGGAGGAACAGATTGACGCGCTCGCGCCGCCCGAATCCGGCGAGGAGGTCGTCGAACACGCGTTCGGAGAGGGCGTACACGCGGTAGTCGCCGAAAGGGACGGCGAGGTGGTCGGGTTCGGTGTCGTTGACCTTAACGCCGAGGTACTCGCCGCGTGTTTCGTCGCCCCCGAAGACGCCGACGACGGCGTCGGGACGGTGATAGCCGAGGAACTCGAACGCGTCGCCGCGGACGAAGGAATCGAGAAGCTATGGACGCCCGCGTCGTTGAACGCCGTCGGCTTCTACGAGAAGATGGGGTACGAAACGGTCGAGGAGATAGATGCGGGCGAACACGATGACACTGTTGACGTTGAGATACCGTCGAAACGTATGGAGAAACGTCTCAACTAGTCGAGTACGGCGTTTACGACCGCGCCGAGAAGGAGAGCCATCGCGCCGAAGTATAGCCAGAGAAGGAAGAGGAGGACTGCACCAAGGAAGCCGTAGGCTTGGTACCGGAAAGCCGCCGAAGCGTAGACGCCGAACAGACCTTGGAGGAGGAGCCAGCCGAAGACGGAGACGACGGTGCCGGGCAAGATGTCGCGGACAGTGACGGAGAACGGCGGCATGATGTAGTAGAAAGGCGCGAAGACGGCGACCAGACCGCCGAACAGGACGAGCCAGCCGACGTACGGGACGCCGAGAGACGCCGCGAGGGCGCGGAAGACAACCATGAGGAGAAGACCGACCCCGACCGCACCAAGGACGACGCCGCCGTTGACGAGACGGCGTCCGAGGGTTGCACGCTCCTCGGCTTCGTAGATGCGGTCGAAGGCGATATCGACGGCGCGGAAGACCTTGAGCGCGCTCCAAGACAGCGCGGCAACGCTCACGATGGACGCCCCTAGACGTCCCGCGGGGCTGGTAAGGGCTTGGTCAACGACGACCTCGCCTTCGGGTGAAAGATAGACGCCGACGAAGTCAAGAATACGTCCTTCGAGAGCTTCGCCACCCACCGCCGACGCGACGGCGAGGAATAGCATCAGGACGGGGATAACCGAAAAGAAGGCGTAGAATGCGATACTCGCCGCGAGGAACGAAACCTCCTTCTCCTGCGCCTCCCGGACCACCGACCTGACGACATCGAGGTTCATGGACGTTGTCGGTGGACGCGCCACATCAAGCTGGCGTCCATAGGAATTCTTATCCCGCGTCGTTTCCGTACATCCGACAGGGCGCGTAGCTCAGTCTGGATAGAGTGCGGGGTTCCGGACCCCGAGGTCGCGGGTTCAAATCCCGTCGCGCTCGTCCACCGTAACCCTCTGGACCTGTTAGAGTTGTCAGGCAGAGCCTGACAGCCCGCAAATCTTCAATTTGCGAAGGCATGCTTCGCATGCCTCACGCGCATCGATGGCGCGATACCATCGGGGTTCAACTCCCGTCGCGCTCGTCCACCGTTTGGAAATCAGAGATTTCTATGCCGTCATCCAATCCTCGTCGCCACGCCCTTCGTCTGCCGGTAGTCGGATTCGAGTATCTCGCGTAGCCTGTCCCGTAGCGCGTCGTACGCCACGTCGTCCCAGTCGCGGGGGTCGAGCGCAGGGACGACGAGGAAGCCAGCGCCACGTACCTCGGTCGCGTGGAGGTCGGAGAGCGGCGTCTCGGCGAGCTTCGGAGCCTGCGCCGTGTACGTTCCGATTACGTGTCTCGCCGCCGTCTCGCCGAGAGGGACGAGAATATGCGCATTGACCGCGCGGAGTTCGGCGTCGAAGTACCGTTCGAGTTCGTCGAACGGAACGCCGTTGGCGGCGCGGACGTAGCTCAGGAACGCGTTATGGAGACGGAGAGGGTCGCGTGAGATTACGAAGCCGAGGTCGTCGAGGAGGTCGTGGAGTCGGGATGCTTCCTCCGCCGAGAAAGGCACATCGCTCTCAGCGCCGCCGTGCGCCTCCGGCGACTCGCCGATAAAATGGAAGTCGGCGTTTGCGTCTCCATAACCGTGGACCGCGGGGCGTGACGGCGGACGCATTCCGAACGGGTTCGATACGCGGTCGGTTACGTTCTCCACGCTCACATCTGGTACGCCGAGGAAAGAAAGGCTTTCTACACGACGTCGATAGCTCCGTGTTTGAGGCAGGCGTGAACCTTCTATATGCGTCGGGCAACGACGACCGCAACACCTACTCTTGCCGTCTCTGTTACTTCCTCTCTGCCGTTCATACTGACGGGCTAACTTATCCGCTTATGCAAAAACTCGTGTCCGTGTCGAACCCAGCCGCAGACGCCGCGAGAGGTTCAGATGGATATTTATGTCCCCTGAGCGTACGTGGTTTCATGACGAAAGCAACCGTCGTAGGCGTCGGAATGACCAAGTTCGGCGTCCACGACCAGACGCTTCCCGAACTCTTCGCCGACGCCGCGTTTCCCGCGCTTGACGACGCGGGGGTAGCGCAGGACGAACTCGACGCATTCTACTTCGGTAACGCGATGAGCGGTCTGTCGGAGAACGAGACCCATCTCGCGCCTAAGGTGGCGACTCATCTCGGCATGACCGGCGTTCCGTTCCAGCGTTTCGAGGACGCGTGCGCTACCTCGGCGAACGCCTTCAAGAACGCCGTACAGGCTGTCGAAGCCGGTGTACACGACACCGTACTCGTCGGCGGTGTCGAGCGCTGTACGCCCGAGACGGGGAGGGATACGCCCGAGATGACACGTATCTTCGCATCGGCGTCGCACCGACAGTACGAACAGCCCGCGGGACTCACCTTCCCTGGCGTCTTCGCTCTCCTCACCAAACGGCATATGCACGAGTACGGGACGACCGAGGAACAGCTTGCCGAGGTTGCGGTCAAGAACCATTACCACGGTAGCATGAACGACCGCGCACATTTCGGCGGCGAGAAGACGGTCGAGGAAGTCCTCGACGGTCCCGTCGTCGCCGACCCGTTCAGGCTCATGGACTGCTGTCCCTTCTCCGACGGAGCGAGCGCGGTCGTCGTGACGAGCGAAGACCTCGCCGGTTCGTTCGACGCCGAGGGCGTTGACGTAACCGGCAACGGGCACGGTGTCGACGCCGTACCTCTCGGAGACAAGGACAGCCTTCCCGAGACGAAGGCGGCGCGCGATGCGGCGCGCGAGGCGTACGACGAGGCTGGTGTTACCGCAAACGATGTCGACTTCGCCGAGGTCCACGACTGCTTCACGGGCGCGGAGGTCCTCGCCACCGAGGCTCTCGGTCTTTTCGAGGACGGCGAGGGCGGACCCGCCGCCGCGGAGGGACGTTCGCGTCTCGGCGGCGAGACTCCGGTCAACCCGTCGGGCGGTCTGAAGGCAAAGGGACATCCGATAGGCGCGACGGGTACTGCGCAGATTACGGAACTCACCGAGCAGTTACGCGGCGAGGCTGGCGAGCGTCAGGTTGAGGACGCACGCACCGGAGTCGCGCACAACCTCGGCGGCGATTCAGGTACGACCGTCGTCACCGTCATGGAGGAAAGAGAATGACCGAGCTAAGCTACAGCGACTGGAAGGAGACGCTCCGCGGAGGCGAACTCGTCGGACAGGCGTGCGAGGAATGTGGCAACGTCACCGCGTCACCGAAGGCGGCGTGTACCGAATGCGGCTCGCGGTCGGTGTCGCGTACGACGTTACCCGAAGATGGCGTGGTCTACTCCGAGACGACCATAAACGTCCCGCCCGAGGGGTACGAACGCGGCTACAAGGTCGGTATCGTCGAACTCGGCGACACCGGCGCACGCGTTCTCGGAAGGCTCGACGAGACCGCCGAGATAGGCGACGAGGTCGTTTTTGACGACACCTTCGAACACGACGACGAACCCGCGCCCGTCTTCGAGTCGAAGTGAGACGCACACTCGTCGCCGTGGCTTTCGTTGTCTGCCTCGCGGCTACCGGAACCGCCGCCGCGGAGACGGGAGTAGTCGACGGCGTCGAGTACGACGAGGAGTTCGGCTTCGAAGGCGAACTGACGGACGAGGAACTCGAACTTGTCGTGTCGCGCGCTATGGCACGCGTCGAGGTGATACGCGACCGGCAGTTTGAGGAACGACCGACGGTCGAGAGCCTCGAAGGAGACGAAGCCGAAGACGAGCTTGAGGTCGAGGTCGAACGTAATGAACAGGGCGACTGGAACGACGTTGTCTGGAAGGCACTTCTAACCGTCGGTGAGGACGAGTACGCGAATCAGGTTATCGCCGACACCTTCGGGGGTGCGACGCAGGGGTTCTACGAACCCGACAGCGGCAACGAGTCGGACGCGCATGCCCACGGAGGGCGTATCGTCATAGTCGACGGGGTTGACGAGGGGACGCTTGCCCACGAACTTGTCCATGTGATGCAGGACCAGCGGTACAACCTGACTGCAGAAAGCTTCACTCCACCGGTTCAGGACGAACAGCTGGCGAGCGACGGTATCGTCGAGGGTGAGGCGGAGTACGTCAAGTACCTCTACGAGGAGCGGTGTGCCACCGGTTGGGACTGTTACGATGAGACGACCTCCTCAGGCGAAAGCGCCCCGCTCGACACTAACTTCGGCGTCTTGATGACCGCGTTCCAGCCGTACTCCGACGGTCCCGAGTACGTCCACCGTCTGCATGAGGAAGGAGGATGGGACGCCGTAGACGAGAAGTACGACGACGTTCCGACGACGACCCGCGAGATAATCCACCACGAGGAGTACGACCGCGTCGAAATTGACTACGAGGACGAGGCACGCGGAAACTGGACCACTTTCGACGGCGTTGGTATAGACGGCTACGACGTGGCTGGCGAGGCTTCTATCTTCATGGCATTCTGGTACCAGTCGCATTCCTCGGGATACGGTCTCGACGTTATCGACACGACGGGCTTCTTTGAGCAGTCGGGCGAGTACGACGTATACACGTACAGAAGCGATGTCTCCGAGGGATGGACAGGCGACCGTATCTATCCGTACTACCGCGGAAACGACACGAACAACACGGGATTCGTCTGGAAGTCGGTCTGGGAGACCCAGGAAGACGCCGAGAGGTTCGCGCGCGCCTACCTCGAAGTGCTTGACGGGCACGACGCGACGGTTCTCGATGAGGCAACGCGTACCGTAGAGGGCGACTTCCGAGGGGCGTACCGCGTCGCACGCGACGGCACTAACGTCACCGTCGTACACGCTCCAACCGTCGACGGTCTCGACCAACTCCGTCCTTCGGTCACCGACGCAGAGAAGCCTTTCGTAGAAGCGATAGACGCGCGACCCGCACCTGAACCCGCGTCCGGCTACACGGGGATAGTATTAATCGCCGCCTTCGTCGTCTCCTTACTCGGAGCGACCGCGGCGCGTCGAACCTAGACGCATCTCGTGTTCGTCACAGGCTTCTAGGTCGTCGAGTTCCTCCCCGTGGAACTCACAGAAAGGCGAGCCGCCTCCGTTTTGGGTGACGTACTCGTAGAAGGCGCAGTTCCCGCAGTACTTGTCGCCGGCGAATCCTGCCGAGGACTTGCTAACTTCCTCCTCCTCGTCTTCCTCCTTCTCTTTACGGACGACCTCGGCGTCGGTCGTGTCTGCGACCGCGAAGCCTACGCCTCCGTCGGTGCTGGTGCTACTCCGCGTTTCGGTTGACATCTCTTCCCTGATACGCTCCTCGCGGCTCGGCAGGTCGTCGCCCTCGTACTCGAACGAGAGCGACGAACGCGGGAGCGATATCTCTATGTCAAGGACCGACCGGAACAGAGCGCCGAACATCAGGAAGGAGCCGAGAGCGTAGACCGTAAAGACGAGCGGCGACAGGTCAGGGTCGTTACCCTGCCACATCGACGGGTACGCTATGTCAAAAAGAAGGACGCCGAGGAAGGCGACGAGTATACCGAAGCCCGCAACGGCTTGGTCGCGCCGCGGCGCGGGAACGACGACGAAGACGCCGGTGAAAGCAACCGGAAGACCCGCGCCCGCAAAGATGGCACCGACGCCCCAGCGTTCCCACGGGACCGTGGCATCGAAGAGAGCGCCGACCGTTTCGGAGAAGGCGACGACCCCGCCGAAGAACATCATGAAGACGCCGACGGAGAGAAGCGCCATCCCCGCACGGACACGGAAGCCGCCGTCGCCCTCGTCCTCGTCGAGACGGCGTTCGTATACCTCTTCGAGAGTGGGCATACCTCAACTTCCGAGTTCGTCAATAAGAGTCTTTCCCCGATTGTCCGACGGGCGTCTGACAGTCTGCTCGCCGTTACCCGAAAACTGCGAGGGCTGGGACTGAATATGGTCAGTTCGTTCCCTGCTCAAATCCATGCCTTCTCCTTCGCCCAGATTCGTTCAGTGCGAGGGCTGGGATTTGAACCCAGGAACCCCTGCGGGAGCGGGTCTTAAGCCCGCCGCTGTTGGCCTGGCTAAGCTACCCTCGCTCAACGGAAAAAAGGAATCCGGCGGTTTGAAGATTCCCATTCCTCACGAAAGAAGACGGACGAGAAGCGCCATCTGGGCGTGCATACGGTTCTCCGCCTGTTCCCAGACGACCGAGTGAGGACCGTCGATTACCTCGTCAACGACCTCCTGTCCGCGGTGTGCCGGAAGGCAGTGCATGAAGACGTAGTCGTCGTCCGCCGCGTCTAAGAGCGAGGGTTCGGCGCGGTAGCCCTCGAACGCCGAGGCGTCCTTGCCTTCCTCCCCCATGCTGACCCACGCGTCGGTGTAGACGACATCGGCGTCCTCGACCGCCTCGCGGGGGTCGTCGGTGAGCGTCACGTCGCCGCCGGAGTCGTCGGCAAACCGCCGTGCAGTCCCGACGACGGATTCGTCGGGTCGGTGCTCCTCGGGCGTCGCGACCGCGACTTCTGCGCCGAAACGCGGGAAGACATGCAGGAGCGAGTGACAGACGTTGTTGCCGTCACCGAGCCACGCGAGACGTACGTCGTCGAGCGCGCCGACCTGTTCCTCGACGGTGAATGCGTCGGCGAGCGCCTGACACGGATGGTTGAAGTCGCTCAAGCCGTTGATGACCGGGACGTCGGCGTGCGCGTTCAGCTTCTCTATATCGTCGTGCGCGTGTACGCGCGCCATGATTCCGTCTACGTAACGCGAGAGCGCGCGTGCGGTGTCGCCGACGGTCTCGCCACGCCCTAGCTGGATGTCGTCGGAGCTAAGGAAGACGGCGTCGCCCCCGAGCGTGTTCATCCCCGCCTCGAAGGATACACGCGTCCGTGTCGACCGTTTCTGGTAGACGGTGCCGAGCGTCGCACGCCGTAGCGGCTCGTCGGTCGGCGGGTTGCGTTTCAGTTGGCGCGTCTCGTCGAGGAGTTCGCGCACGAGGCTCTTGGGGAGCGTATCGAGCCTCACGAAGCCGTCGAACTCTGTCATACACCACCGTGAGCGTCGCGCAACATTAATCGGTCGGTGGACACGACGCGCAACCCTTTTGCTGTCGGAGGGCAAAGGTTCGCGTATGACAGACGAAGAAACTCAAGACGAAGAATTTCAGGAACTTCAGGACGAGATACTCGAAGAACTCGAAACCGTTCATGACCCCGAAATCCCCGTCAATATCGTTGACCTCGGACTCATCTACGATATGGAGTTCGACGGCGACCACGTCGATATAGAGATGACGTTGACCAGCATGGGATGTCCGACCGCCGACTCCATCATGCGCGAGGTCGAACTGACGACGGAGCAGGTTGACGGAATCGAGAGCGCCGATGTCGAACTCGTCTGGCAACCCCCGTGGTCGCCCGAGAAGGTCTCGGAGGAGGGGCGCGTCCAGCTAAACGCGATGGGCATCAATATCTGATGGACCTCAAGGGCGAAGTCAACCTCGCCGTCGCTTACGACGGTATCGTTGAACTCGACGACCCGGGCTTCGCGCTCAACGACCTGAAGCTACGCGTCGACGAACTCGGCGTCGTTGGCAACGTGAAGCCGTACACCGTCAACGACCTCGGCAGGAGACACGACGTACATATAGACTTCTACGGCGTCCCGCCCGGGAAGAAGAACGGTCTCGAAAGCGGTGTCGCCGACGACCCCAACCACGACCCGCGTTACGTCTTCCTCGGAACCGGGAGGCGCGACGAGGTTCTCGCCGAGAAGCTCGGCTGGGAGTACCACGACTTCTACGAGGTTGCTGAGGAAGAAGGCTGGGAATGAGCAAGCCCGACCACGTACGCGGGGTCTGCGATATCGTCGACTGTGACGGCGTAGCGTCCCAAGCGTTCCGCGACGACGAAGCTGAACTGTACGTCGAGGTCTGTGACGAACACGTCTCGTCGTTCGAGGGCTTCGACTCCGACTACGAACGCGTCGCGCAGGACAGTCCGCACCGTTCGCCGCGCGAGGTTGAAACGCACGACTGCGGCGGCGCGCTCCATGTCTACGATGTTCCCGACCAAAACGGTGACGCCGAATACCGCGTCTGCGTCGACTGCGGCTACGCGCTTCTAATCGAGGACGGCGACGACGACTCCTTCTCTGTCAGACATAGTCCGCCTACCCGCTGACGCTCCATCCGACGTTTTCCCGCACCTCGTCAAGGCTCATGTACTCCCATCCTGCCTTCTCCGCCATCACCTCGTCACGTTTCGAGTCCGAGACGTAGATATGGCGGTCGGCGTCCAACCCCATCTCGTCGCGCGCGCGTCGGAGCGTCTCCATCTTTCCGGAGTCGGGACCGGGGAAGAAGTCGATATGTATCTCCCGTTTGGCACAGAAGCCGTTGACGACGTGCGTCGGCTTCTCGCTCGCCACGCCGACGTACTCCGCCCACGCCGCGATGCTATCGACCGCATCCGCGGGGTTTTCGAGGCGCTGGAGAACGTCCTCAAACGAGAGCGCGACGGCAACCTCGGGCATACCTTCGTCGGCGTCATCAACTGACATACCGACGCATAGACGCGCGCCGTGAATCAGTTTTCCGGAAAACGTATGTCGGGGGAGTCCCCCGTATAGACGAACCAATGTCACAGCAGGAGGGTGAGGTCGTCCTCGTCGGCACTTCGCATGTCTCCGAGAAGAGTGTCGAGGAGGTTGAGCGCGCAATCGACGAGGAGGAACCCGACGTAGTCGCCGTCGAACTCGACGAGAAACGGTACAAGTCGGTCAAGGGCGACGGACCCGACGACCTCGACCCCAAGGATATGATACAGGGGAACAAGCCGTTCGAACTCCTCATCTACTGGCTCCTCTCCTACCTCCAGACCAAGATGGGCGACCGTTTCGGCATCGAACCCGGCGCGGACATGCTCGCCGCAGTCAACCTCGCCGAGGAACGTAACATACCGCTCGCGCTCGTCGACCGCGATATCAACGTCACCGTCGCGCGTCTCTGGGGCAAGATGTCGCTCTGGGAGAAGCTCAAGTTCGTCGGCGCTCTTATCGCGGGCGTAGCGGGCTTGGGGCGACAGGAGATGACTGAGGAGGAGATGGACGAAATCGTTGAGGGCGACATGGTCGAGACGCTTATCGACGAGTTCCGCGCATTCTCGCCGCGGGGTGCGGAGGCGCTCATCGACGAGCGCGACGCGTATATCGCCGCAAACCTGCTCGAACTCACCAAGAAACACGACAAGGTCGTCGCCGTCATAGGCGCGGGACACCGTGCCGGAATCGAACGTTACCTCGCCGCGCCCGAGACGCTCCCCGACATAGAGGCGCTCGAATCGACCGGGGGCGGAAGGCGTTTCTCCGTCATGAAGCTCCTCGGATACGCGGTCAGCATCTTCGTCATACTGATGTTCGTACTCCTTTTCATGGCGGGAGCCGACGACCGTTTCCTCGCCCAGTTAGCCCTCTACTGGTTCTTCGTCAACGGTGTCCCCGCGTTCCTCGGCGCTATGGTCGCGGGCGCACATCTCCGGTCGGCGCTCGTCGGCGGCTCGCTCGCGTGGATGACCTCGCTCAACCCTGCGCTCGCCCCCGGCTGGTTCGCGGGATACGTCGAGCTACGTTACCGAGAGATATCGGTAAAGGATATCGACGAGATTAACGAAATCCTGTCGGATGCCCAAGCATCCGTCCGCGAGCTACTCGGACGTATGTACGCAGTTGAGACGTTCAAGCTCCTGATGGTCGTCGCACTCACCAACCTCGGTAGCCTCGTCGGCACGGCGTTGTTCCTCTTCGTCGTCCTCCCTATCGTGGGAGCCGACGTAAACATGACCGAGATGCTCCGCCAAGGTATGGCGAACAGCTGGAACGAACTCGTCGGTCTCGCGCGCCGTTTCCTGCCGGTCTGAACAGGCGACAGTTCTTTTGTCTCACGCCGCAATCCCTCATCCATGAGCTTCGAAGCCGGACGCGGCGAACTCGACGAACAGGTCGAACGCGTCCTCGAAATGGTAAACAGCGTAGACTTCTCCTTGAGCGACCAGTCCCCCGAGGAAGCGCGCGAGATGCTCGAACGCGTCACGGGTATGTCAACAGCCGACCCTGTGGAAGTAGACGAGGTCTATGAGGCGGACGCCGACGGCGTCCCCGCGCGCGTCTACGAACCCGACGGCGCGCCCGCGACTATCGTCTTCTTCCACGGCGGAGGCTTCGTGGTCGGAAGCTTGGAGACGCACGACGCCCTCTGCCGTCTCCTAGCCGACCGTTCGGGACTACGTGTCGTCTCCGCCGACTACCGCCTCGCGCCCGAACATCCGTTCCCCGCGGCGGTTGAGGACGCATACGAGGCGACGCTCTGGGCGGCGAACGAGTACGACGGCGCGACGGGTGTCGCGGGCGACTCGGCAGGCGGGACGCTCTCCGCCGTCGTCTCGCTCCTCTCGCGCGACCGCGGGATGCCCGACGTGGGGCACCAGACTCTCCTCTACCCTGCGACGGCTTACAACGAACCGATGGAGTCGCGCGCCGAGAACGCGTCGGGCTACTTCCTAGAGGCGCAGGACCTCATCTGGTTCCTAAACCATTACCTCGGAAGCGAGGTACACGCGCGCAACCCGTACGCGCTTCCGCTTCAGGCGTGCGACCACTCCGACCTGCCGCCCGCGCACGTCGTGACGGCGGGCTACGACCCGTTGCGTGACGAGGGGGTTGAGTACGCCCGCACTCTTTCGCAGGACGGCACCGCGGTCGACCATACGCATTACCCTTCGATGGTACACGGTTTTCTCAACATGGAAGGTCTCGTCGACCGCGCCTACGACGCCGTCGAACGCGCGGCGGACGAGGCGCGCGACGCGCTCGTTGACTGACACGGATGTTTCGTGTCGTTCTCGCGTTGTATTCACCGGATGGCGACGGGAAACCTGTTCAGCATCGTAAGCCTAATTAGTAAGTTCAGCCTGTCAAACCCTGTCACGGAGGGTGATTTTGGCAACGCTTAAGTTTATCATCCAAATAGGGAGTAATGCGTCGAAGCGGGGCGCGGAAGGACGCGCCCCACCGCGGATGGGAACGAACCGTTGCCTTTATGCGTACAGGCGACGTAAGTTCAAATCCGCGATACGCGAGAGATGAGGACTCGAGAACCCGGCGTCCTGCGTCGTCACCTCGGGTCTGATGTACGCTCTGGTAGCTCGGTGAAATCCGACGTGGTTCGGCTTCATCGGGTTATCACACCCATATAGCAAGTTACGATACCCGCCAAGTCCTGCCCGCATTCGCGGGCAGGCGAACTCCGGTTGATCCTGCCGGAGGCCATTGCTATTGGGATCCGACTAAGCCATGCGAGTCGAGAGTCATTTGGACTCGGCGAACTGCTCAGTAACACGTGGCCAAACTACCCTGTGGAGGGGAATAACCTCGGGAAACTGAGGATAAGACCTCATAGGAGCCGGACGCTGGAATGCACCGGCTCCGAAACGCTCAGGCGCCACAGGACGTGGCTGCGGCCGATTAGGTTGACGGTGGGGTAAAGGCCCACCGTGCCAGTAATCGGTACGGGTTGTGAGAGCAAGAGCCCGGAGATGGATTCTGAGACACGAATCCAGGCCCTACGGGGCGCAGCAGGCGCGAAACCTTTACACTGTACGAGAGTGCGATAAGGGGATCCCAAGTGCCCGCGCCTAGCGTGGGCTTTTCTGAACCGTAAAATGGTTCAGGAATAAGGGCTGGGAAAGACCGGTGCCAGCCGCCGCGGTAACACCGGCAGCTCGAGTGATGGCCGATTTTATTGGGCCTAAAGCGTCCGTAGCCTGCCGTACGGGTCCGTCGGGAAATCCGCCCGCTTAACGGGCGGACGTCCGGCGGAAACCATACGGCTTGGGACCAGAGGACCCGAGGGGTACGTCGGGGGTAGGAGTGAAATCCCGAGATCCTCGACGGACCGCCGGTGGCGAAAGCGCCTCGGGAAGATGGATCCGACGGTCAGGGACGAAAGCTTGGGTCTCGAACCGGATTAGATACCCGGGTAGTCCAAGCTGTAAACGATGCTCGCTAGGTGTGGCGTAGGCTACGAGCCTGCGCTGTGCCAAAGGGAAGCCACGAAGCGAGCCGCCTGGGAAGTACGTCTGCAAGGATGAAACTTAAAGGAATTGGCGGGGGAGCACTACAACGGGAGGAGCCTGCGGTTTAATTGGACTCAACGCCGGACATCTCACCGGTCCCGACTCTGGGGGTGAAGGTCAGCTTGACGAGCTTACCAGACCCAGAGAGAGGTGGTGCATGGCCGCCGTCAGCTCGTACCGTGAGGCGTCCTGTTAAGTTAGGCAACGAGCGAGACCCGTGTCCGTAGTTGCCAGCAGCACGTTCAGTGGCTGGGTACACTACGGAGACTGCCTTCGCTAAGAAGGAGGAAGGAGCGGGCAACGGTAGGTCAGTATGCCCCGAATGGACCGGGCAACACGCGGGCTACAAT
>JAQZCZ010000051.1 GCA_028751095.1 Euryarchaeota archaeon Ods01
CGTGACGAGTACGGCGTCCATCCGATGGGCGAAGGCGGTGAGTTCGAGACTCTCGCCGTCGCAGGACCGCATATGGACGGCAGGCTCGCCGTAGAGTACGAGAAGGACTGGGACGGCGTCCGAGGCTCTCTACACGTGACTGACGCTACTCTCCGCCGTTGACGCGTGAGTAACCGCCGACTACGCTGTCGGTCAGGTCTACGCTGTCGACGCGTGCCTCTGAGTCAACCACCGTTCCGCGCAACGACGAACCGCGTACCGCCGCCCCGTCGAAGACGACGGTGCGTTCAAGCGACGAACCGCGTACCGTCGCCCCGTCCATGACGTAGACGCCATCACCGATATCTGCGTTCTCTATCTCCGCGCCGTTCTCCACGAGCGGTCCGTCGAGCAGATACTCGTTGGCGTCGAGGTACGATTCGGGTGTTCCGACGTCGAACCATGCGCCGTCGAAGGTGAACGCGCCGACGTTCTCGCGCTCGTGGAGCCATTCGACGAAGTATCCGGGTGCGTCGGGGTTGCCGTCGTCGGCGAGGTACTCGTTGAGCGCGCCGAGAGAACCCGCGGGGAAGGCGTAACACGCGACAGAGACGAGCGACGAGGGCGGTTCGTCGGGCTTCTCCTCGAACCCGACCACCCGGTCCCCGTCCTCGTCTCCGAGTGCCACGACGCCGTACTCCGTTGCCTCCTCGCGCCCCCCCACATCGTACGCCGCGAGACACGGCGTGCCTCTTTCCTCGAAGTAGTCGATGAACTCCGAGACTCCGAACGAGAACAGGTTGTCCCCCGCGATTACGACGAGGTCGTCGTCAACGTCCTCGCTCTCAACGAGTTCTGCGAGCGCACCGACGGTACCGAGCTTTTCGTCCTCCTCGCGCGTCGGTTCGACGACGAGACGCGCCTTCTCGTATCCCTCTACATGCGCGTCGAAGTCGTCGGCAAAACGCTCGTTGGTGCTGACGTAGACCGTCTCGACGCGCGGTTCATCTTCGAGAGGACGCAGGATACGGTCAACGAGTGGCTCTCCCGCTACGGGCAGAAGCGGCTTGGCGCGGTGGCGCGTCACGGGCCAGAGACGCGTCGCGTATCCGCCCGCGAGGACGACGGCGTCCATTATCTTAGCTCTTCCATATGGTCGATACGTTTCTGTACGACGTCGGGCTTGCCTATATCGTGCCGCACGCGTAGACCGTCACCGACGCCCGCGAGCGCGTTCTCGGCGCGTTCCTCCGCCTCAGCGATACTGTCTCCCACCCCCACGACGGCGACGGCGCGCGAGGTCGTCGTGTAGAGCTTTCCGTCGCGTTCATCGACGCTCGCGTAGAAGACGAGCGTGTCGTCACCTTCCTCCACGTCGAGCGTAATCTCCGCGCCTGCCTCGGGGTCGGTCGGATAGCCTTCGGGGACGGCGTACTTACAGACGGTGGCACGCTCCGCGAAGGTCGCATCGGGTAGGTCGCCGCGTTCTGCTCCGCGGACAACCTCGCCGAAGTCGGTTTCGAGGAGGGGCAGGATGTTCATCGCCTCGGGGTCGCCGAAACGGGCGTTGAACTCAACTACCTTGGGTCCGTCGGAGGTCAGCATAAACTGCCCGTACAGGACGCCCCGGTACTCGGGGAGGGCATCGACAACCTGACGCATGATACCGAGCGCCGCCTCGTAGTCCTCGTCGCAGGTGAACGGAAGAAGGCGTCCGGCGTCGGTGTAGCTACCCATTCCGCCCGTGTTCGGTCCTTCGTCGCCCTCGTAGGCGCGTTTGTGGTCCTGTACGGCGGGCGACGGAATCAGTTCGCCGTCCGCCACGAACGCCTGAAGGGTGAACTCCTCGCCGACGAGACGTTCCTCGACGACCCAGTCGTCCCAGTCGCTCTCGCGGACGTACTTTTGCGCTTCCTCCTTCGATAACTGGTCGCCCGTGACACGGACGCCCTTTCCGCCCGTCAGTCCGTGGGGCTTGACCGCCACGTCGCCGTCGTATTCGGCGACGTACTCCGCCGCGGCGTCGGCGCTCTCGAATATCTCGAAGTCGGGCGTGCCGTCGATACCGTTTTCCTCCATAAAGTTACGCGCCCAAGCCTTGTCGGTCTCTATACGTGCTTCGTCGGCGCGGGGTCCGAATCCGTAGACGCCCGCGTCTTCGAGCGCATCGACCACGCCCGCCTCCAGCGGCGCTTCGGGACCGACGACAGCGTATCCGACATCTGTCTCTTTCGCGTACTCAACGACCTCATCGGGCGAGTTCGTGTCGAGTTCACGGACCGAGTCGGCGAGTTCGACGATACCGGGGTTACGGTTCGAGACGGCGGCGTGTATCTCCTCTACGGCGTCCGAACCGTCGAGCGCGCGCGTGATAGCGTGTTCGCGTCCTCCTGAGCCTACGACGAGTACTTTCATGGGCGTAACTACGCGGCACAGGATAAAAATCTCCCCATAAGAGGTTAAGCGTCGGCTTCCGTAGGTCGCCGTATGAGCGACGAAGACGCCGCCACCGACAGGTCGTCCGTCGCCCGCCGGTTCCTCGCGCTTGAACGGGACGTTCTCGTCCTATCTGCCGCCATGTTCTGCTTCTCCCTTGGCTTCCAGATGACCTCACGTTACCTCCCGCGTTACATGAGCGTACTCGGCGCGGGCGCTTTCGTCATCGGTCTGTACGGCACCGTCGGCAACTTCATCGGCGCGGCGTATCCGTACCCCGGCGGTGCTGTCTCCGACCGTATCGGTTCACGGCGTGCGCTCACGGTTTTCGGGGCGGCGTCGTCCCTCGGGTTCGCCGTCTGGCTCGCCGCACCGTTCGTTGGCGAACTCCCGCTTCCGTACGCGGATACCGTCGTCCCCGCGTGGATATGGGTCTTCGTCGGACTGTTCCTTGCGCAGGCATGGAAGTCTCTCGGTCTCGGGGCGACGTTTGCGGTCGTCAAACAGAGCGCGGGCGACGACCGTCTCGCCACGGGGTTCGCAAGCACCGAGACTTTCCGCCGCCTAGCGTTCCTCGCCGGTCCTCTTTTCGCCGCCGCGGTTCTCACCGTCGCCGTTGACTTCGTGACCGGATTCGTCGTCGTCCTCGGCGTCGCCTTCGTCTTCGGAGTCGCCGCGACGGTCGCTCAACACGTCCTGTACACCGAAGATACCTCGGTCGGCAGGTCGTTCGAGGGCGTTGGCGAGGTTATCGACGACCTACGTTCCCTCCCTGTCGAACTACGTCCGCTTCTCGTCGCCGATATTCTCGTCCGTTTCGCAAACGGCATGGTCTACGTTTTCTTCGTCATCGTCGTAACCGAACTCTATGAGGTCGGCGCTACCGTCCCGGTCGTCGGCTGGAACCTCTCGCCCGACGCCTACTTCGGCGTCCTCCTTGGCGTTGAGATGCTCGTCGCCCTTCTCATCATGGTACCGAGCGCTCGTATCGCCGACTCGTACGGTCTGAAACCCGTCGTCGCCGCGGGATTCGTCGTCTACGCCGTCTTCCCCGTCGCTCTCATCTACGCGCCGCGCCTCTTCGGCGCGTCGGCGCTCGTCATGCTCGCGCTCTTCGCCTTCTCAGGTCTCCGTTTTGCGGGACTCCCGGCGCACAAGGCGCTCATCGTCGGACCCGCGGAGGAGAAGACCGGCGGACGCGTCACGGGCGCGTACTACCTCGTCCGTAACGTCATTGTAATACCGAGCGCCGCCCTCGGCGGATGGCTATACGGCGTCTCGCCCGTCGCGGCGTTCGCACTCGCCTCGGGCGTGGGCGTCGTAGGAGTCGTCTACTTTGTCCTCTTCGGCAGGGAGTACTCGTAGTCCTCCTCGCAAACGGCGACGTATCCGTTGCGCGCCTTCGAGTACCGTCGCTGTAGGAGAAGTATCGCGGGCGCGTGTCGGAGACGCCTCAGCCAGCCTCCTTCGAGCGCCGCCTTAGCGTGCGAGACGAGGGCGTCCCAGTCGTCGGGCGTGTAGCCGCCGACGAGACGCGCGAGTCCGACGTTCCGCGCGAGTTCGTCGCCGCAGGCGTCGCGCCATTCGTCGTTGTAGTCGGCGACACGGTCCTCGGCGGTTACGCGTCCCGCCGCCTTCCCCGTCGCCATCGCAACGTGGTAACCGCCCTCGTGGAAGGCGCTCGTCGCCCCCATCGCGCCGCCCGCGACGAGAACGCCTGCCCGCGCTGGCGATTCGACGGGACGTGTCGACGATATCGGATAGCTCTCGGTACCGCCGTCCTTGCCGCGCTCCTCGGCGAGCGGGAAGTCGTCGAGAGAGTACGACGGGTACTCGTCTTCGAGGTACCGGCGGACGTACTCGCTCGGCGCTGGCGTCGTCCCATCGTCACGCAGTAGGGCGTACTCCTCGTTATCGTCGGCGTCTATCCCGACACCGCGCGGCACCGTGACGCCGACACGCGCGACGTTGTCGTCGTTGGGGAAGTACCACGGATACGCCGTCTCGCCTGGGATGACGCCCCACCGGAACCGGAGAACGTCGTCCTCGAAAAGTTCGTCCGGGAAACGCCGGTGTTCCTGGTACGCGATATGGTTGGCGTCACGCGGGTTGAGCGCGTCCTCGACCCCCGACTCGTCGAACTGCGCCAGCGCGGGGAGCGTGACACGCCGTGACGGTCCGTCGGCAAGGATGACGGTCTCGGCACGCACTTCTTCGCCGCCCGCGACGGTCAGTTCGTGGACGTATCCGCCGGAGGTCCGGAAGGACTCGACCCCACGGACCGTCTCACCGACGCAGAACTCGGCGCCACGCTCCTCGGCGCGTTCGCGCAGAAGGTCGTCCATGGCGACGCGGTCGAAGGTAAAGCCGAAGCCGTCGTACCACGACGATATACCCGTGTCACGCATCGTCGCCGTCTCTGTCGGACCCGCGAGTTCGGCGCGTTCGACCTCCTGTAGGACGGGCATCTCGTCGAAGAACTCCGGCGACACGTCGGCGACTTCGAGCCAGTAGTCGAGGAATCCGGCGGCGTCGGTCGAGTCCGGTCCGACGCCGTCGCGGTCCTCACGCCGGACCCCCTTCTCGAAGACGACGACGGTCTTTTCGTCCGCCGCCTCCCGTGCCGCCGAGCATCCCGCGGGACCCGCGCCGACGACGGCTACATCTACGCTTTCCATCAGTCGTCCGCGGGTGCGGCTTCACCGTCGAAACGTTCGACCACGCTGTACATCTCGTCACGTTCGACCGGGACGCGTCCGGCGTCGCGTATCAGATGCACCATATCGTCACGTCCGACGTACTGGCGTGTGCCGCTTCCTGCCTTCTTCTGTATCTGCTCCTCCATCAGGCTCCCGCCGATGTCGTTCGCGCCGTAATCGAGTCCGACCTGACATAGCTTCTCGCCCACGACCATCCGGTAGGCGCGGACGCCGCGGAAGTTGTCGAGAAGCAGACGTGCCGCCGCGATGGTCTTGAGGTCAAGCCTTCCCGTCGCACCGTGTTCGACTCGGTCGCCGAGTTCGTTGTTCTCTATCTGGTAGGACAACGGTATGAAACACCGGAAGCCGCCGGTCTCGTCCTGTAGTTCGCGGAGGCGCAGGAGATGGTCAACGCGGTGTTCGGCGTCCTCGACGTGCCCGTACAGCATCGTTGCATTCGTGTTTATTCCGAGCGAGTGCGCCGTCCGGTGTACGTCGAGCCAGCGTTCCGCCGAGTCCTTCTTTGGGCATATCTCCTCGCGGACCTCCTCGGCGAATATCTCCGCGCCGCCGCCAGGCATTGAGTCGAGTCCGGCGTCGTGCAAGCGTCGCAGAACCTCCTCAACCTCAAGTTCAGTTAGCTTCGCAATCCACGCTATTTCAGAAGCCGTCAACGCCTTGACGTGGACATCGGGCACGCGCTCCTTGATGGCGCTAAACAGCTCCTCGAAGTAGTCGATTTTCCACGCGGGATGCTGACCGCCGACGATATGGACCGACGAAATCAGGTCGGCGTACTCCTCGACCTCGCGCGCCATCTCATCGGGGGTGCGCTCCTCGGCGTCCTCGTCGCCGGGGTTCTCGTAGAAGGCGCAGAAGTCGCAGTCAAGGGCGCAGACGTTGGTATGGTAGAGCTTCTTGTTGACTGAGAAGTAGACCTCGTCGCCGACCTTCTCGCGTCTGGCGTGGTCGGCGATTATTCCGAGTCCGTGTAGGTCGTCGGTTTCGTACAGGGCGACGCCGTCCTCGAAGCCCAGACGTTCGCCGTCTTTGACCTTCTCGGCGACCCTTTCGAGGCGTGGGTCGCGTATCGCTTTCATAGCTGGAATACGTCCTCGTTGCCCAAATAACTTCCTGAAGGTCACCGAAACTAATTCGTCATTCGCCGATGTAGACTGACGTATGCACCGAAAAGTCCACGCCGACGATATGGAACCGGTCGATGTCGATACGGGTGCCGAGCTACTTCCCGTCGGATACCATCTCGAAACCACGGAGAGCCGCTCGAACCTCTGGTTACTCGACGAGGGCGACGAGATATTTCGCCACAAGCAGGAGGAACAGGAGGAGGTTTACCACGTTGTCGAAGGCTCCGTCGAGTTCGAGGTCGGCAGGGAAGACGACCCCGATACGTTCGTCGTCGAATCCGGTGGCTTCGTCTCCGTCTCGCCCGACGAGCCGCGTAAGCTCGTGGCGCTCGACGACTCGCGCGTCTTTATCGTCGGCGCGCCGTATGCGAAGGACGACGGCGTCAGGCTCGACTAGCGGACGCGCATGGGTCTCGCTACCGCGTCCGAGGGCGGCGCGCCGAACTCGTCGGGATGTAGGATACACGCCAGAATCTCCGCCGTATCGACGAGACGCGGACCCGGACGGTTGAAGTAGTTGTGTCCATCCGCGGCGTACGCACGTCCGCGTTTTACCGCCGGAAGTTCCCCCCAGCCGTCGCGGTCGGCGACCTCGTCGAAGTTCCTCACCGCCTGAGCGAGTCCGAAGCCGCAGGGTGCCGCGACGACCGTCTCGGGCGCGGCATCCCGCACCTCTTCCCACTCACGCGGCGTCGATTCGTCGCCCGCCGACGCGAGCGGATACTCGCCGCCCGCCGTCTCGACGAGTTCGGGCACCCAGTGTCCCGCGACCATCGGCGGGTCGAGCCAGTCGAGTACGACGGTGCGTTCGGCGCTGAGCGACGCCGTGCGTTCGCGGACCCCGTCGAGCCGCCCGCGCAGGTTATCGACCGCCTCGCGCGCCTCCTCGTCGCGTCCAACCGCCTCGCCGACGGTGAGGATATCGTCAAGGACGCCATCGACCGTATGCGAATGTAACGAGACGAGACGCGGCGACGAATCGATAGCTTCGACTGCGTGGCGGACGGCGTCGTCGCTCACGGCGCAGACATCACAGACCGCCTGCGTCAGTATAACGTCGGGTTCGAGTTCGTCAAGGAGTTCGGCATCGACGCCGTAGATACCGCCTTCCTGACGCGCCTCGGCGACCTCCTCGTTTATCGTTGCGCTGTCACCCTCTCCTGAGACACGCGTGGAGGTGACCGACGGCTTCTCACGCGCCTGTGGAGGGAAGTCACATTCGTGCGAGACACCGACGGGTTCGACGCCGACGGCGTACATCATCTCCGTCGCGGACGGAAGGAGCGAGACGACGTTCATATCTGTTCTTGTCGCCGGGGGAGTAAAAATGGGACCGTCGAGACTTGAACTCGAGTCCGACCGCCCCCAGCGGCCGAGGATGGGCCAGGCTACCCCACGGTCCCTCGACGTGTTCTACGCCGACGCCCCGTATATCAGTTACGGAACGACGGAACCCTTAATACGCGACGGACGCGGTTTCGTGTATGGCGTATCCCGTCGAATCCGACGAGTATCCGTCGCTTGCCTCGGTCGTCGTCGGTGTTCTTCTCATCGTCCTCGCGCTACCCGTCGTGGTCGGCACGTGGAGGTACCGCCCGCCGGTCTTCTACGTCGCTCTTCTCGCGGGCGCTGTCGGACAGTTTCTCGTCCCTTACGGCGTCTACCGGCAGGCGGAGGTTCTGACCGCGAAGAACTACCTCTGGGGACCGTCCTTCCGTCTCATAGCGGCGTGTACCCTTCCGGTCGTCGGCGCAGTCTTCGGAGCCTACTACCTAGTCCTGCGTACCGCCGCGGCGCGTGAGTAGCGCCAGAGATAAGACTGTCCCGCGACACCGGTCGTGTATGATACGCTCCTTCGAAGATGATACGCCGGTCGTGCCTGACTCCGCATTCGTGAGCGAAGCCGCGTACGTCGTCGGAGACGTAACTCTTGGCGAAAAGAGTAGCATCTGGCCCTTCGTATGCATACGCGGCGACATAGGCCCGACGACGGTCGGCGACCGGAGCAACGTACAGGACCACTCGATGTTACACGAGGCGGATATAGGCGACGGCGTTACCTTGGGACACAACGTCACGGTCGACCAAGCGCGCGTCGAGGACGACTGTCTCGTAGGTATCGGCTCCTCTGTGCTACGGAACGCGGTCATCGGCGAAGGAAGCATCGTCGCCGCTGGCGCGGTGGTACGCGAGGGACAGGAGGTCCCGGAGGATAGTCTCGCCTACGGCGTTCCTGCGGAGACACGCAAACTGAGCGACGAGATGCGTGAACAGATACCGATGTACGCCCAGAGCTACGTCGACAACCGCGAACGGTGGAGGGAAGCGGGCGGTTTCGATATCCGCGACTAGCCGAAGACGAGAACAGTCGCTCCTTCCGGTTCGAGTACCTCGACCTCCTCGCCTCGGCTCCGTAGCTCGTTGACGACCTCAACCGAGCCGGCGTCAATCTCGACGGTCTCGCCGCCGACATCGACGGTGACGACGCCTTCGTCTATCTCCTCTGCGACCGCTTCCGCGTCGCGTGCCTGTAGAGCGCCGACGACCTCGCCCGCCTTGTCGCGGAACTCGGGTCCGAGAACGCTCATATCGGGGTCAACCTCGACGGGGACCTCTTCGAGTTCGGGTTCGCCCGTCTCGACCGCTATATCCGCGTTGAGGGCGTTTCCGGCGTCGTTCGCGTCGAACTCGACTCCCTCGTCCACGTAGACCTCGACGCGCCCTAGTTCGGCGTTAAGCGCCATTCCCTCGTCGCTCTTCCAGCGCCGGACCTCGGCGACCGTCTCGGCGAGAACGTCGCCGTCCTCCTCGGCGTCTTCGTCGCGCATATCGACCTCGCGCCAGTCCGCCTCGTTGATGCTCTCGTCCGCGAAGACCTCGTACGCCTCCTCGGCGAAGAACGGCGCGAACGGCGACGACATCACGACGACGGCTTCGAGGACGGTTCGGAGGGTCCAACGGACGGCGTCGTGTCCCTCGCCCTCTTCCTCGTAGAGCCGTCCCTTGACGAGTTCAAGGTAGTCGTCGGCGAGTTCGTTCCACGTGAACTCGCGGACCTTCTGGAGTCCGGTGTCAAACCGGTAGGCGTCCATCTCCTCGGCGACCTCGTCGGTGACATCCGAGAGACGCGACAGTATCCAGCGGTCGGCGAGACGGAGTTCGGGCGGGTCGCCGGGGTCGTAGTCGTAGACATCCTTTCCGACATGCGGCGCGGCGAAACGGAGTATGTTCCACGTCTTTGTCAGGAACTTCGAGGCGCGTTCGACCTCCTTCCACTGGAACTGTATGTCGCTCCCCGGACGCCCCGCCGACGCCATCGACTGCCTGAACGCGTCCGCTCCGTACTCCTCGACGACCTCCTCAGGCTGAACGAAGTTTCCGCGGGACTTCGACATCTTATGTCCGTCGTCGCCGAAGACCATGCCGTTCACGAGGGCGTCCTCCCACGGAATCTCGTCTTCGAGCGCCGCGGTACGCAGGATGGTGTAGAACGCCCATGTCCGTATTATGTCATGTCCTTGCTCGCGTAACTGGGTCGGCGTAAAGTCGCGGTCGTCCATCCATCCGCCGACGTACATCGCCGTGATGGAGGAGTCCATCCACGTATCCATCACGTCTTGCTCGGGGACGAAGTCGTTGCTTCCGCATTCGGGGCAGGGGTTCGCGGGGTCCTCCTCGGTCGGGTCAACGGGGAGTTCGTCCTCGTCGGCTACGTAGGGCGCGCCGCAGTCATCGCAGTACCAGACGGGGAACGGGGTGGCGAAGACGCGCTGACGCGAGATAACCCAGTCCCACTCCATGCCCTCGGTCCAGTCTTCGAGACGCGTGTACGCGTGGTCGGGAATCCAGTCAACTTCCTGCGCCCTTTCGAGTATCTCGTCCTGACGCACCTCGATGAACCACTGCTCCTCGGCGAGTATTTCGATGGGCGTGTCGCAACGCCAACAGCATCCGACGCTCTGTTCGACGGGTTCTTCGTCGTACAGATATCCCTCGTCGCGTAGGTCCTCGGTGATGGCGCGTTTCGCCTCATCAACGGTCATACCTTCGTACTCGCCCGCGAGTCCCGTGAGCGTCCCCTTACGCGTGAAAGCCTCACGGAGTTCGAGGTCGTACTCAAGCCACCACTCAACGTCCTGCTTGTCACCGAATGTACATATCATGACCGCGCCCGTACCGAACTCCGAGTCAACCTCGTCGTCCTCGATGACATCGACCTCCTGACCGAAAAGCGGAACTTCGACGGTGTCGCCGACGTGGTCGCTCCATTCTCCGCCAGGTTCGACGGCGACCGCTCCGCACGCCGCGAGGAGTTCGGGGCGCGTCGTCGCTATCTCTATGGGCGCGTCGTCGTCGCCTGCGGCGGGGAACTCCATATAGACGAGCTTTCCGTCGCGGTCCTCGCGCTCGACCTCGGCGTCGGCAATGGCGGTTTCGCAACGCGGACACCAGTTGACGGGATGGCGGTCACGGTAGGCGTAGCCGTTCTCGACCATCTCGACGAAGGACCGCTGCGTCTCACCCCAGTACTCGGGTTCCATCGTGACGTACTCGGCGTTCCAGTCCTGCGAAAAGCCGAGCGTCTCCATCGTTGACTTCATCTCGTCTATCATCTCGTAGGTGTGGTCAACGCACATCTCGCGGAACTCGCCGCGCGGAACCTCCGACTTCTTGATACCCTCGTTTTCCTCGACCTTGACCTCGGTCGGGAGTCCGTGGCAGTCCCAGCCCTGAGGGAACAGGACGTTGTATCCTTGGAGACGCTTGTACCGCGCCGCGAAGTCCATGTAACACCAGCCGAGGGCGTTACCGATATGGAGGTTACCCGTCGGATACGGCGGCGGCGTGTCTATAACGTACTCGGGCGCGTCGCTGTCCTCGTCGTAGGCGTAGAGGTCGTCGTCCCATTCCTCCCGCCACTTCTCCTCGACGGAGGAAGAGTCGTACGACTTGGGAAGGTCCATGTGCGGTAGTTGCGGGGAGACGACTTTAGTTTCCCGTTTCCCGGAAGCTCAGCCCCGGCGCTCCACACGGTACCTGTTACCGCCGTACTCGTAGATACCTTCGCCGAGAGATGCCTCTTTATCAAGTTCTACGACGACCTCTTCGACCTCTTCCTCAAAAAACGGTACCGCGTTTCTCAGAACGCCGTAGTCCGGGATATAGCCCGGTCCGGTAGGATACATCTGCTCCGCGATTACGCGTTCTGCCTTCCCCTCAGTATCATCGCCTGCACGTACGACGGTGAATCCCTTGGTCTCCTCGGCTGGTACGGTGACCTTGACGGTACTTCCGTCTCTTTCCGCCTCGGCGTCGGCATCGGGTTCAACCTCGGTTTCGGGCGCGTCGATTTTGACGAGCGTTGTCAGCCTTCCGTCGTCCGACGTGAATCCTGACGTGTACGCGTAGACTCCACCGCCGAGGTTTCCGAATGCCCGGTCCGCATCGATTTCCTCGTACGCGCCGTGCCTGAACGCGACTGTATGACGTTCGTGTCCCCCCGGCTGAATACTTCGTTGGACAGGATGGCGTTCGGAGGGTAACGCGATAGGGAACCATTCGCCGTCTTGAAGCTTGTAGAGCGACTGGCTCGGTCCACCCGACACGGTACCGTTGCTCCTGTTCACGAGTTCGAAGCCGACCGTAGCGGGCGGTTCGACAAGTTCTGTATCGGGTTGGTAGTACGTTTCCGTATCCCCGTCAGCTTCGTGGAACCAACTGCCTTGGTTCTCCACGGTTTCGCCGCCAACCTCGTACTCCCACCTCGGCGTTTCTATATCCGTGAACCGTGTCTCCTCCATAGGTCCGGGGGTACGTGTATCCCACAGCCATACCGTGAAGTCCTCGCTGAACTCGAACATTCCTGTCGGCAAAGAACCGTCGGCGTCGAACCCGTACTCACAGAGTGCCCAGTCATCGGCAGGTACCGTGAAGCTCTCGGGTTTTTCGTCCTCAGCGAGTCCGTGTTCTTCGGTGGGAACGAACCGCAGAACCTCGCCATCTTCGTTCTGTGCCGAGAGACGGTAGGGCGGAACGTCACCCGCTTCGACCTCAACGGCTTCGTCGTTTTGGTTGGTAAGCGTCACCCAGAAGACAGTCTCCGTCTCTCCTTCCGCGCTCTCTCGTCTCACGAAGCTTGCGTACTCGAATTCAACACCTTCGTCGATGGAACCTGAAAGCCCTAACGGTTGAATAACCGGAGGGAGACGGCTAACACCGATGTTTTCGCCGACTGTAATCAGACCTTCGTACTCGGGTCATCTTGACCCTTCAACCTTCTCTCGTACTTCGTCGAGTTCGTAACTGTGCCCGTCGTCTGTGTCGTTTTCGGGGGTTGTTTCGTTGCCGTCGCCCCCCACGCCGTTCTCCTCCGCGCCGTCCATACATCCGGTTGTTACGAACGCTCCGCCCACGAGAAGTATCACCCTGCGCCTGTTTAGATGGCTCGTGTCCCACCCGTCGCGTTTCATGCGTCTGCGTATGTCGCGTAGCGGCAAATTATTTTCTCCAAGAGAAAATGTAGGAATACCTATGTTTCTCTCTACAGATACCCCATCTCGCCGAGACGCTCAGGCAGGTAGGTGTCGGTAACGAAGTCGAGTCCGCGCGAGGCGAGCGACTGCTGCTCCGCCTTCTTGTCTATGTCCAGCTGAAGCTCTATCTCCTCCTTCCAGTACGGCGTGTCGAAACGCGGGTCGTCGAGTTCGTTTTCGAGCGCGTTTACGTCCGAGTCGCTGAGCGGGTCGGTCGGTAGGTCGTACTCGACGATATCCGACGGCTGTATGCCGACGAACTCCGCCTCGGGCGTGGCGAGATGTTTCGACAGATGGGCGCTCTTGATGCTACCGTACGCGACGCTCCCGTAGATACGGTAAGACCATGGGTCACTGTCGGTGAATACGGCGACGGGAAGACCCTGTTCGTCGTGGAGACGTTTGATGAGACGACGCGTCGAGCGCGCGGGCTGTCCCTTGAGATGGACGACGACCGCACCGTAATCCTCGTCGAAGCCGTTCTCGACCAGCCTGTCTCGCATGCCGCCCGTCTCGACGGCGAGGACGAACTCTGCGTCGTTTTCGAGGAACTCGACCGTATCCACGTCGGTCGGTATCTGGTATCCGCCTTCGCCGACATCCTCCTGACAGTGTATCTCGCGCTCGCCGCGGCGCGTCTGCTCGCGTATCCGCATGGGTCCGATTACCGTCGCGCCGTCCTCCTCGGGACGCATACGGAACCTTTCGCGGCGTACGTCGCTCACGATTTCGAGGTCCTCAACGAGACGGTCGCTCTCGTCCTGCGAGTTGAACTGTGCGTCGCCCCAGCTTTCGCTGAGGTAGTAGAGTTCACGGAGGGTTGACGAACGTCCCTCGTCCACCTGGTTGTGGATGAAGTCGAGGACGTATGCGAGACGGAGGAGTTTACGCGCGCCGCTTACCGATGCCGCCGACCGCGTGCTCTCCGAGTCGCCGTAGACCCAGACGCCGCTGTCGTCATCGTACTCGACGTTGTTCTTGGTACGCGTCGGTATACGGACGCGCGGTACCTCGCCGTCGTCTATCTGCTCGTACAGCTCGTCGGCAAGCTTGACGAGTTCCTGCATCACCTCGTCGTCGCTCCCCGCGGGGGCGTCCCCTTCGGCGTCGGCGCTCATTCTACCACCTCCACGAGTTCGTCCTCGATTCCGTCAACCGTCACGTCAACCTCCGCGGGTACGTTGAGGGTCGTCTCGCCGTTCTTCGCCACGGAGACGTTCCAGACTATATCGAACTCGTCGCCAAGGTCGACGACCTCCGCGCCGTCTACCTCGACCTCATTCTCGACGAATGCATGGACCTCGAACTCCTGCTTCCGGTCGGAGTTATTCTCGACGCGCACCGTCGTCGCGTCGCCGTTCCGCGTCGCCTTGACGGTGACCTTGTTGAGTATCCGCGCAAGCGTTGCGTCGGTCGATGGAGGTTCGCGCTCCGTGACCTCGGCGACCTTCTCCGCCATCTGCGGCAGGAGGTTGGCGACTACACGTTCCTTCTTCCGGCGTTTCTTACGCGACTTCGTCTTCTTGATATGGCTCTTGAGTTCGCGC
>JAQZCZ010000096.1 GCA_028751095.1 Euryarchaeota archaeon Ods01
GTCTGTTTCAAGGAGTCTGTCGCTCACCGTCTTCGCCTCGTCGGCGCTTCCGGTCCGGTATCTGGTGAGGGTCACCGTTTCGTCGTAAATATAGTTGGTGATATACGGCTGTCCGAACTCCCCTTTGAGAACCATTGTCAGAGCAGACCTTGCGTCGCCGTGGTGTTCGGCGTCTTCGTCGTGGTGAGCGTAAAAGACGCCCGTGTCTACCAGAAGACTCATCCGTATAGTATCTCGTCTACGTCCTCTTCGGACGTGTCCTTACCCGACGACGAGATACCTCTGTGAAACTCCGCTATCTCCTCCTCAGTAGCGGGTACGGTCGTCTCCCGGAACCGGTCTATCAGTTCGTCTTCGTCCGAAACAGCGTGTTCGACCAGTTCCCGCAGGAGTTCTTCCTGAGTGACCTTCTTTCCCGTTTCTAACTTCACCTTCGCCTGTATCTCCTCCAGACGGGACTTAGTCTCGTGGTCCATCTTGACCGACGTTCCCATATTCCTTGTAGAATCCTCTACTGAATAAACATTTCTACAAACCCCGTCTGCCGGAAACGGGTGTGGTTTCGAGGTAGACTTATCCGACGCGGCGACGTACCGCCGCCAAGGAATGTCCGAAGCAGAGGCGTCAGGTGACGCGTATATCGAACACGAACTTCTCGAAGATGGAGTCGTCGAACGCCGTATGTACCAGCTTCAGCTTTCGAGCGCCGCGCTCGCCGAACCGTCGCTCGTCGTCCTGCCGACGGGCGCGGGTAAGACGACCGTCGCTCTGCTCGTCACCGCGGCGCGTCTCAAACGTGAGGGGGGTAAGTCGCTCTTTCTCGCGCCGACGAAGCCTCTCGTCGAACAGCACGCCGCTTTCTACCGCGAGGCGCTCTCGATACCCGACGACGAGATACAGGTCTTTACGGGCGACGTACGTCCCGACGACCGCGCCGAACTCTGGGACGAGACGACCGTCGTTGTCGCCACGCCCCAGGTCGTCGAGAACGACCTTATCGCGGGGCGTGTCGCTCTCGACGGCGTGACGCATCTCACCTTCGACGAATGCCACCGCGCGACGGGCGACTACGCCTACAACTATATCGCCGAGAAGTACACGCGCCAAGCCGACGCGCCGCTCGTGACCGGCATGACCGCCTCGCCGGGTTCGGACAAGGACGAGATTCTGCGCGTCTGCGACAATATCGGCGTCTCGAACGTCGAGATACTGACCGAGAACGACCCATCGCTCGCCGAGTACACGCACGAGACGGACGTAGACTGGAAGGAAGTTGATGTGCCCGACGACGTTCTCGAAGCGCGCGACCTTCTCAACGATGTCGTGCAGGACCGTATGGAACGCCTCAAACGTCTCGGTGCCGTCGACGAGGCGCGCCCCGACGTGTCGATGAAGAAGCTCCTCGCGGCACGCGGCGATATACAGGATATGATGGACGCGGGCGAGTCGGCGGGCTACACCGCGATGTCGGTCCACGCTGAGGTGATGAAGCTAAGGCACGCCGTCGAGATTGTCGAGACTCAGGGCGTCGAAACGCTCGTCTCGTACTTCGAAAAGCTCGAAAACGAGGCGCGTTCGTCGGGCGGAAGCAAGGCGGTCAAACGTCTCATGGGCGAGTCGAAGGTGCAGGAGGCGCGCGAGATAGCGGAGGAGTACGACGGCGTCCATCCCAAGATGGACGTTCTGCGGTCGCTCGTCTTCGACGAACTCGCCGCGGCGGACGACCCGCGCGTCATCGTCTTCACCGAGTACCGCGATACGGCGTCGACGCTCGTCGATTTCCTTGACGCCGGAGACGCACGTCCCGTCCGTTTCGTGGGACAAGCTAACAAGGACGGCGACGACGGTCTGACACAGAAACAGCAGAAGGAGGTCCTTGACTCGTTCCGGTCGGGCGAGGAGAACGTACTCGTCGCCACGTCGGTAGCCGAGGAAGGTCTCGACATACCCGAGGTTGACCTCGTCGTCTTCTACGAACCCGTTCCGTCGGAGATACGTGCGATACAGCGCCGCGGACGTACCGGGAGGAAACGCGCGGGGCGTGTCGTCGTCCTCATAGCGAAGGACACGCGCGACGAGGCTTACTTCTGGTCGGCGCGGAGGAAGGAGGACCGCATGGAGCGCGAGATACGGGAACTCAAGGGCGTCGAGGACGAAATCAACGACGAGTTGGACGACTCACAGCGGTCGCTCGGAGAGTTCGACGACGGAACCGACGAGGACGCGACAGACGGCGAGACGGACGAAGAAGGCAACGAGGACGCCGTCACGGTCGTCGCCGACCAGCGCGAGACGAAGTCGAAGGTCGTCCGCGAACTCGACACGTCCGACATCGACGTGACGCTCGAAACGCTCGATGTCGGCGACTACGTCCTGAGCGACCGCGTCGCCGTCGAACGCAAGTCGGTCGAGGACTTCCTCGACACCCTCACGGGTGGACGCTCGCTCTTCGAACAGACGGGCGACCTATCTTCGTCGTACGCCCGCCCCTTGCTCGTCCTCGAAGGTGAGCGCGAACAGCTATACTCTACCGGCGTCCATCCGAACGCCGTCCGCGGCGCGCTTGCCTCGGTCGTCGTGGACTACGGCGTCCCCGTCCTGTTCACCTCGGGCGAGGAGGAGACGGCGGAGACGCTCGCCGTCGTCGCAAAACGCGAACAGGAGGAGAGCGACCGCGAGGTACGTGTCCACGGCGAGAAGTCGAGCGCTACGTTACAGGAGCAACAGGAGTACGTCGTTTCGAGTATCGCGGACGTTGGTCCGGTCACCGCGCGCGCCCTCCTTGACGAGTTCGGGACCGTCGAAGCGGTCATGACAGCGACCGAGGACGAACTCCGGCGCGCTGAGGGCGTCGGTGAGAAGACGGCGGTGCGGATACGCGAGGTCGTGGCGAGCGAGTACGACGGATAGCCATCGGCGGTTGGTCTGTAACAGGCTTTATTATCGTTGAGGTCGTACCTAAACAGTAGATGCCGATAACCGAGAGAGACGCGGCGAAGAAGCGCGGCGAAATAGCCCGCGCCTTAGCAAAGCAAGGTCTGGAAGACGTGTTTGTCCTCGACCGTGTGAGCGCGCGCGAGGTGCTGACGGAGAAACGGACCGAGATACTCGACACACTCAAGACGGAGGAAACTGAGTCGGTGCGTCATCTTGCTGAGGTAGTTGACCGTGACAAGTCGGTTGTTAGTCAGGACCTTCAGGTTCTCGCTGAACACGACCTTGTAGAGTACGAGGAGGACGGACGCCGCAAGGTTCCAAAGCTGAAGCATGAGAACGTTATCGTTGCTCCGGTCTGATGAAACGGTTCTACAGCTACAAGCTCGGCGAGTACCTCGGGAACGTCTACCACCTGACCGTAGCAGGCGAACCGGATATCAACGCTGTCGAGGAGTTCTCCGTCAGCGTTCATTACTTCGACCAAGAAGACGAGGAGCAGGTGCAGATAGCGAGAATAGACACACGCCACGGGGGCGTACATTTCGACAAACTGTATCGGCGCGACGAGCCGCGGGAGTTCTTGGATGACGTTGAGAAGTACTGGGAAGCCGAAGAGAAGCTGGCTGAGAACTGGAGAACGTACGCGAAGAGCTTCTCCAAGAAGCGGGACTAACCTCTCCGGAGAAGACCGAGCGTCCTTTCGAGCGCGTCCAACCGGCGCTCGACCGCATCGGGGTCGTCGGCACGTTCGGCGGCGTCACGCGCGAGACGTTCGGCGAGGACGCGGAGGTGCTGGTCAACGGCGTCGGTATCCGTTTCAGCCCCCGTCTCAGCCCTTTCGGTATCGCGTTCCGGTTCTGTTCCCCCTCCCGCCTCGCCTGTTCCGTCGGCTTCTTCGTCTTCATCGGTCGCCTCCGCCCGTTTCCGACAGACGGGACAGAGTACCTCGCCTTGGTAACGGAACAACGGGTTTCCACAGTCCTCGCAGGCGTCGTCAAGCATCGTCGCGCCCTGTGTCAGGAGACGGCTCATCGCGCGGGTTTCGTCGTCGGTAGTCATATAACAAGACGAGGTGCTGGTCCCTCTAAACTCTTAACGTCAGATGCTATCCAAGGGGCGCAACTGCCCTCCTACTATATAATCCATCCTGCGACACCCATATGACTACTTCCTGGGAACTCCCACTATCTTGATTATTTCATGGGCCGATAAATTTCACAGAATAGCTTAATAAAGTTAGTATACCTACGGTTTTTTAGATGGAGTACTCGTACTCTCGTTTAGCGGCGTCATTAGTGTCATCGATAGTGGTTGTTATATTACTTTTGACGCTGGTACTATCGTCTCAGGTTGCCGTGGCTCTACTTCCTGTTCTCGGAGTAGGAGGTATATATGGTGAAATA
>JAQZCZ010000089.1 GCA_028751095.1 Euryarchaeota archaeon Ods01
GTGGCGGAGACGCTTGGCGACGCCGGAATACGCGCCGATATCGATGACAGGGACGAGAGCGTCGGCAAGAAGATACGTAAGGCGGAGCAGGACTGGGTGCCGTATATCGCCGTCGTAGGCGACGACGAAGTCGAAAACGGAACTTTGAGCGTCCGTGTGCGCGAGGAGGGCGAGGAGCGCACGACGACGCCCCTTGACCTCGTAGACGAGATAGGCGACCGCGTCGAAGGAATGCCGACGAGCGACCGTTACACGCCCCTGCTCCTCTCCGACAAGCCCCAGTTCGTCTAGGGGCGTTCGCGCGTAAGGCGCATCGCGTTTCCGGTGACGCCGAGCGTCATCCCCATATCGCCGATAAGAACCGCGGCGACAACGCTGACGTAGCCGAAAGGGACGCCCGCCGCGAGCGCGAACTTGACGCCAAGGCTCGCGTAGATATTCTCGCGGATGACGCCGTTCGACTTCCTCGACAGACGGAGGAGGTACGGGAGTTTCGAAAGGTCGTCCGCCATCAGCGCCACGTCGGCGGTTTCGAGCGCGGTGTCCGTACCCGCCGCACCCATTGCGACGCCTACATCCGCGGCTGTGAGCGCCGGAGCGTCGTTGACGCCGTCACCGACCATCATGACGACGCCGTCCTCACGTAGTTCCTCAACGGCGTCCGTCTTCTCGTCGGGGAGGAGGGACGCGCGGTAGCCGTCAACCCCCGTCTCCTCTGCGACCGCACGCGCCGCTCCTTCGTTGTCTCCGGTGAGCATCACGACGCGTGCGCCGAGGCTCTGTAACGCCGCGACCGTCTCGGGCGCTTCTTCGCGGACGGTGTCGGCGACACCGATTACGCCGATTACGCCGTCCTCGTCCGCAACGACGACCGCCGTCTTTCCTTCGCCACGAAGACGTTCGACGGCGTCAGGGTGAGCATCGAACGACTCGGGCTTACCGACGCGGCAACGCCCTCTCCCCTCCACCTCCGCCGAGACGCCGACGCCCGCCGTCGTCTCGAACCCGGTCGCCGACGGTGTTTCGACGCCGCGGTCGGCGGCTTCATCGACGACGGCGGTGGCTATCGGATGTTCGCTCATCGACTCGACGGCGGAGGCGACGGCGAGGAGTTCGTCGGCGTCCGTGTCATCGCGCGCCGGAACGAGGTCGGTGACGCGGAGGACGCCCTCGGTAAGCGTACCGGTCTTATCGACGGCGACTATATCGACCTCGCCCGTCGTTTCGAGGTAACGTCCGCCCTTGACGAGGACACCGTTCTTGGCGGCGCTCGACACCGCGGAGACGACGGAGACGGGCGTTGAGATAACGAATGCGCAGGGGCAGGAGATGACGAGAAGGGTCAGTCCGCGGACGAACCACGTCTCGAAGGATGCGCCGAGGAGAGGCGGGACGGACGCCGTCAGGACGGCGAGAGCAACGACGGCAGGCGTGTAGTACGACGCGAAACGGTCGACGAACTTCTCGCGCTCGGTCTTACTCGCCTCCGCCTCTTCGACCATACGGATGACGCGCGACAACGTACTCTCGGAGACGGATTTGGTGACCTCGACCTCGACGTATCCGCTTTCGTTGACTGTTCCCGCAAAGACCTCATCGCCTTCTGCCTTATCGACCGGAACGCTCTCGCCCGTGATAGGAGACTGGTCAACCGCCGTCTCGCCGCGCCGGACGACGCCGTCGGCAGGTATGCGTTCGCCCGGACGGACGGCGACGAGGTCCCCGACGACGAGTTCGTCGGCAGGCACGACCTCCTCGCCGCCGTCACGTAGAACCGTCGCCGTCTCAGGCGATAGCTCCATTAGTTCACGTACCGAGTCGCGCGCGTCCTCGACCGAGTAGCTTTCGAGGAGTTCGGCAAGGCTGAACAGGAAGGCGAGCGCCGCCGCCTCGACGTAGTAGTCGACGGCGATAGCGCCGATTATGGCGATGCTCATTAGAAACGCGATGTCGAGAGATGTGCGCCGCGCGGCGTAATACCCTTCGCGGAGAACCGCCTGTCCCGCCGCCGCGGTTCCGGCGAGGTAGAGGAGGTCGACGACGGTGAAGACACGGAAGGCTTCAAGGACAACGGGGTCGTAGCCCAAGACAAACTCAAGTGCGAGACCGAGTGCGAGGAAGACGCCGCCCGCGTACGTCTTGGTTGCACGCCACGAGGTCCAGACCTCAGTTGGCGCGCGTAAACGGTCTTCGTCAGTATCGGACACCTCGTATCCCGCGTCCTCGACAGCCTCGACGACCTTGGTCTCGTCGAGTTCGGCAGGGTCGTACCATACCTTGACGCGTCCCGCGGTCGGAAGGGTCTCGGCTTCGGCTCCGAGACGTTCAAGCGCGTCGGACACGTTTCCGGCACAAGACTGACAGTCCATCTCGGGAACTTTGAGAACGACGATGGCTTTGTCAGACACTACCCGAGGTACGGTCCTCGTTTTGTTAACCCTACCGGAAGATATCGAGGTTCCGGCGATGAATAGGTAGCAAGGAAACGGTTAGCGTTAACAACACAGACTTATTGACCGCGAACCCGAAAGGAAACGCGATGAAGACCGTTCTCGGTATAGGCGGGACGGAGGACTCGGTGAAGGCTCTCGAACACACCCTCGACAGGGTGGCAGAGACGGGTGACAGCCTGACTGTTGCGGTGGTCGAGAACCCCGACAGCGGAGTTGACGCCGACAAGGTCGAGAGCCGTGTACGCGAACTGATAGACGAACACGAAGCAGACGCCGACGTGGTGCGTCTCTCGGGAAGCCCGGGAAGCGCCCTCGTCGAGTACGCCGAGAGAAACGACTACGACGAAATCGTCTTGGGCGGGGGCGAGACGAGCGCGATGGGTAAGATACAGATGGGACGCGTCGCCGAGTTCGTCCTTCTCAACTCACATATCTCGGTGAAGCTAGTTCGATGAACGGAGAAGGGATTACCGATGTATCCGAGTTCCCGACGCCGCCGCACGGGTTCGAGGACGGCGACGGACGGAAGGTCGAGATACGTGAGTACGACGACGACCGAGAGGCGCTGGTCAGTATGTACGAAAAGTTCGACGCCGACGACAGGGCGCAGGGTATACCGCCCGTCCGTGAGGACGCCTTGGAGAACTGGCTCGACGTGATACTCGACGGAGTGAACGCCGTCGCGTGGGACGACGACGAGGCGGTCGGGCACGCAACCCTTGTCGAAGACAAGGACATAGGCGCACACGAACTCGCTATCTTCGTCGTCCAGAGCCATCAGGGAGCAGGTATCGGCTCGCACCTACTACGCGGGACGCTCGCGCTCGCCTACGAACGCGGCGTCCGAGATGTCTGGCTGACGGTCGAGAGGTGGAACCGCGCCGCTGTCCGTCTGTACCACGGAGTCGGCTTCGAGAAGACGGGGCGCGACGGGTTCGAAGTAGAGATGGCGACGCGTCTGGTGGACAACGACTAACAGGCGCTACAGGTCAGAAAAATCTAGTCGCGCCGTAGTGTCGCGCGCAAAGTCGCTATCCGGTTATCTCGAACGAGTTTCCGCATTCGGTACAGGTCAGGCTGAAGCCCGAAGCCGTCATATCGACGCCGTGCGCCTTCTCCTCGCCGCAGTCGGCGCAGTGAACGAGTGATTCGAGTTCGTCCCAGTCGTGGGACGCGCCGGGCGCGCCGAACGCGAACGCCACCACGGTTTCGTCGCCGTCGTTGTAGCCCTTCTGGAACTCGCCAGGGGCGAAACGTATCACCTCGCCCTCATCGACAACAATCTCATCGTCCGGCGTGTCGAAGGTCGCAGTCCCTTCCTGAACGTAGAACACCTCCTCTTGGTCGTGGTGTGTATGTAACCCGCCGGAGAAAGACTCGCCGGGTTCGAGTTCGAAGTAGTTCATGGCGAAATGCTCGGTTCCGAGGGCGCGCGAGACGGGGCGGCGTACCGAATGTACCTTCATCGGATTTACCTCGATATCGACCTCGTCTATGCTAACCTTCTCCATACGGAACGGATGGCGTAGAACCGAGTAAGCTTTACGCCGGTTAAACTGACCTGTGCCGCGTCGGGGTTGCTTAGGAACGTTCTCCGTCCGTCAAGAACAGGTATAGTTCACCGAAGGCTACGAGTCCCGCGACGGCGACCGGTACAGTCCAGACGCCGCCAATCCCCGCGAAGGAGATAGCCAGCCCGGTAGCCGCTCCCGCGACGAGAAACAGGATGCGGGAAGGAACGGAGCCGTCGGACGAAGCCTGAGCGCCCATATTCTCCGTTGTGACCGACCGAGGATATCTTTATCGATGGACGCGTTCCAACCGGCTCCAACGACGAAGACTGTCACATCAGAGCCGTACGCGTTTCGAAGCCTCGCGCGTCAGCCACGCGACGCCGATTCCGACGCCGACAGCCATTATGCCGGTGCCGCGGTTCATCTTGCCCGTGGCGAGAAAGATGGCGACAGCGACGACGACGGTGACGGCGATGGCTACGGTGAAGGTCGTCTCCTTCGAGACTCCGCGCCTTTCGGTCCCGTCGTCGCGTTCTATCATGTTTCAAACGTGTTCATCAAGGAACTCGACGAGACGCGTGTACGCCTCAATACGGTTTTCGAGCTTCGAGAAGCCGTGCCCCTCGTCCTCGAAGATTAAGGTATCGACGGGCGCGTTCTCCTTGACCTTCTCGGCTATCTGCTCCGCCTCCTCGACGGGTACGCGGGGGTCGTTGGCCCCGTGCATGACGAGAAGCGGCGCACGTATCCGGTGGGCGTTGTTGACGGGGCTGATTTCCTTAAGGAAGTCGCGGTCGTCTTCGAGGGAGCCGTACTCCGCCTCGCGTAGTTCGCGCCGCCATTCGCCCGTGTTTTCGAGGAATGTGACGAAGTTGGCGATTCCGACGACATCGACCCCCGCCGCCCATCGGTCGGGATACTCGGCGAGGGCGGCGAGGACGACAAATCCGCCGTAGGAGCCGCCGTACGCCGCGACGCGGTCCTCGTCGGCATCGTCACGCGCTTCGAGCCAGTCGAGCGCCGCGCCTATGTCGCGGACCGAGTCCATACGTTTACGGACATCGTCGAGATGCGTGTACTCGCGCCCGTAGCCCGTCGAACCGCGTATGTTAGGCTCCAGAAGA
>JAQZCZ010000101.1 GCA_028751095.1 Euryarchaeota archaeon Ods01
AACGGCGACGGCTACGTCGGATACGCCGAGGCGAAGGAGGACCAAGTCGGTGCAGGCATACGGAAGGCGATAGACGTGGCGAAGATGAACCTGATTCGCGTACCGCGCGGAACGGGTTCGTGGGAGTCGCGCGCCGACGAACCGCATACGGTTCTACTCGAAACTACGGGTAAGGCGGGAAGCGTCGAGGTGACGTTAATCCCTGCGCCCAAGGGTATCGGAATTGCGGCGGGCGAAACGGCGAGCAACGTCCTCGAACTCGCCGGAATCGAGGATGTCTGGACGAAGGCGAGCGGACAGACGAGGACGACGGTCAACTTCGGTAAGGCGACCTACAACGCTCTCGAAGCGAGCGCCGAAGCACGTATACCCGACCGCGCGTATGAACAGCTGGAGGTGTCCGAATGAGCTACGGAGTCGTACGTATCAAGGGAGACACCGAGGCGTCCGCCGAGGTTGGCGACACGCTCGACATGCTTAATCTCCCCCGGATGAACGCCTTCACGGTCGTTCCCGAAGAAGACACCTACACGGGAATGGTCCAGAAGGTCAACGACTACGTCGCCTACGGAGAACCTGACGCCGAAACCGTCGCCCTCCTGCTACGCGAACGCGGTGAGACCCTCGAAGGCGACGACGTAGACGACGACTTCGCCGCCGAACAGGGCTTCGACGGCGTCGATGACCTCGCCGAAGCGGTCGTTGAGGAAGAGACGACGCTACGCGACGCGGGCGTCAACCCGACTCTCCGTCTCCATCCGCCGCGTAAGGGACACGACGGAATCAAGCAGAGTTATAAGCAGGGAGGCGTTTTGGGCAACCACGGCGACGGTATTAACGACCTCCTAAGGAGGATGCGATAATGTCACGAGACTCGAAGAAACGCGGACGAGGTTCGCGCACACACGGCGGCGGAACACAGAAGAACCGACGCGGCGCAGGTAACCGCGGCGGACGCGGAGACGCAGGACGGAAGAAGCACGAGGCGAAGAACCATCCGCAGTTGGGTAAGAGCGGATTCAAGCGCCCTCAGAAGGTACTCGAAGACGTAGAGGTATCGAACGTCGGCGACATAGACCGGCGTATCCAGAGACTCGTCGAAGAGGGCGTCGCGGAGGAGGTCGACGACGGCTACGTCGTAGACGCCTCGGCTCTCGGTGTCGACAAGGTTCTCGGAAGCGGACAGGTACGTAACGCGCTCACCGTTCGCGCTGACGAGTTCTCCGACTCGGCAGTCGAGAAGCTCGAAGACGCCGGCGGCGAAGCCGTTGTGACCGCCGAACCCGACGAAGCCGACGAATCTGAGGAAGAAGAGTAAGACGAGAAACGGAACAGGAGACAAAGAATGGGCATAATCAACGTAATTGAACCCGTCATCGTTCGGATGCCGAGCGTCACGCGTCCGAAGAAACACGTACCTTTCAAGAAGAAGCTGTACTGGACGCTCGGCGTTCTACTCCTGTACTTCGCGCTGACAAACGTGACAGTATACGGCGTCGATGTACAGGGTGACCTTTTCGGACAGTTCCGGTCGGTTCTCGCCGGCGCGCAAGGCTCGATACTCCATCTCGGAATCGGTCCTATTGTCACAGCGAGTATCGTCCTCCAGCTCCTCGACGGCTCGGACATGCTTCCGATAAACACGAACGAGCCTCGTGGACAGGCTCTCTACCAGGGTCTCCAGAAGTTCCTCGTCGTCGTGATGTCGGTTCTGACAGCCGCGCCGATGGTTGCGAGCGGATTCCTTGCTCCTGACCCGACGATGGGTCTTCCAGCCGACGTGATGGCGTTCGTCGTCTTCTTCCAGGTGGCGCTCGGCGGCGTCCTCATACTCTATCTCGACGAGATTATCTCCAAATGGGGCGTCGGCTCCGGTGTCGGACTGTTCATCATCGCGGGTGTGTCACAGCAGATAATCGGCGGAATCTTCGACTGGAGTACCGAGGGCGGTATGGCGGGAATCGCCGACCTCTCGACCGGACTCCTGTTCCGTTGGTACCAGATTTTCTCCGGACAGTACGACCCCGGGTTCGCGTTGACGAGTGGAGACGGCTTCTGGTTCCTCCTGACCTACGGGGGACAGATACTGTTCGTCTTCACGACGCTCCTCGTCTTCTCGATGGTCGTCTACGCCGAGTCGGTACGTGTCGAAATACCGCTGTCGCATTCGCGCGTCAAGGGTGCGCGAGGACGTTACCCCGTTAAGCTCATCTACGCCAGCGTCCTTCCCCTCATCTTCGTCCGCGCCATACAGGCGAACTTCCAGATGATGGGACAGATGATACACGGTCAGATGGCTGACCCGCCTGCGTGGTTCGGCGTCTACGACCAAGCGACCGGACAGGCGACCTCGGGACTGATGTACTATCTGACGCCGATACACAGCCCGATGGACTGGATGTGGTGGTTACCCGTCGGTCCTGGACAGGAGCCGTGGCAGATACTGATACGGCTCGGGGTTGACTTCGCCTTCCTCACCATCGGCGGCGCTATCTTCGCCGTCTTCTGGGTCCAGACCGCCGACATGGGTCCCGACTCGGTCGCGCGCCAGATACAGAACTCCGGCATGCAGATACCCGGGTTCAGGCAGAACCCCGCTGTCGTTGAGAAGGTGATGGAGCGGTACATACCGCAGATTACCATCATGAGCGGTATACTGCTCGGCATACTCGCCGTCCTCGCCAACCTCCTCGGAACCATCGGTAACGTGACCGGCATGGGTCTTCTCCTCACGGTCTCGATTACCTACAAGATATACGAGGAGATAGCCGAGGAACAGATGATGGAGATGCATCCGATGATGCGTAAGATGTTCGGCGAGGAGTAGGCGCGCCGAAAAGCTATTACCTCTTTCTCCTCCATTCCAGACATGGACAGAGACGACTTTACCGAGACGTACGTCGACTGCACCGAATGCGACGCCGAGTTTCCGATAATGGTCCACGACGACCGCGGTGAGACTGTCACGATATGCGAGGGCTGTATGACGCACCTTGAAGTCGTTGTACAGGACGGCACCGTCGCCGAGGTCCGTCCGACCTGACGTGTACGAACACGAGGTCGTCGGCTGGTCCGACGAGACGCTCGAACTCGACGGTTCGTTCGCGTACGCGGGCAAGTTCCGCGTCCCGAGCGGAAAGGCGGTCACGCGCGATACCGAGACGGGCGAGAAGGTCGCGGCGCTTTCGTTCTCTCCCGACTACGCCGACGAGGACGCCGTCCGCGTCCGTTACTTCGCCGTGCGGAGGAACCGACAGGGCGAAGGAATCGGCTCGGCACTCCTCGAACACGCCGCCGACCGTCTTTTGGAACGTTACGACGCCGTCCGCGTCTCCGTCAACAACCCTTACTCGTACGAGGCGGCGACGAAGGCGGGCTTCGGATGGACGGGCGATACCGCGGGACTTGCCGAACTCGTGATGCAACGACCCTGCGACACGCGGCGGTACGAGGAGGGTCTCCGACGTCTCGCCGAACGCGACCTCTCG
>JAQZCZ010000133.1 GCA_028751095.1 Euryarchaeota archaeon Ods01
CCGTGAGAGCGTCCTGCCGTACGCCGACGAAATCGACGTTCCGGCGCTCATTCTACACGGCGAGGAGGATACCTCGATACCCGTCGAACGCGCCCGCGAGACGGTCGATGCGCTCCCCGACGCGCGTCTGGAGGTCGTGCCCGAAGCGGGACATTCGTCGAACGAGGAGAACCCCGTCTTCGTCAACCGCGAGCTTCTCAAGTTCCTGCGGACGGAGCTTTGACCCGGGACAACTGTTATGTATATATGTACGTAATTGTGTGTATATGGGTAGTAAGAATATCAGTTTGAGGGAGGAGGTCTACGACGAGCTTGAACGCGAAAAAACCGAGGACGAAAGCTTCTCCGATGTGGTGAGCCGTCTCCTCGGTGTGAGACACGACGAACATCCGCTGTACGGACTCGTAGATATTCTTAACGACGAGGAAACGGAGAAGGTAAAGGAGGAGGTCAACGAGTTCCGCTCGGATATCTCCGACGAGATGGAAGCGACCAGAGAGGACATCTGATGCTCCTCGACTCTTGCTTCCTGATAGACCTGATGGCTGGCGACGGACGCGCCGCCGCAAAACTCGACGAAATTACGGCTGAAGCCGTCCCGATAGCCGTGTCGTCGTTATCCGTTGTTGAGGTTGGCTACGGTCTGCGCTCCGACGAGAAACGCACCGACTTCCACGAAGTTCTGTCGGGGACGGATATAGTTAGCTTCGGGGGCGGTGATGCCCGCCGAGCCTCACGAATCCTACGCCATACCGAGAGAAACGGCGAACGTGTCGGAAAGCTCGACGCCATGATAGGCGCGACTGCGGTCGGACGCGACGAACCGGTTGTGACGCGTAATGTCGAGGAGTTCCAACGTATGGACGGCGTACGTGTATCGCCCTACTGACTACTCCCAGACGAACTCGCCGTTCTCCTGCACTACCTCGCCGTCGAACTCTATACGTCCGTCGCTCGTGTCGAGTATCATATCGACGTGAACCGCCGAGTCGTTGCCCTCGCGCCCCTCGCCGACGTTCTCGTCGTAGG
>JAQZCZ010000044.1 GCA_028751095.1 Euryarchaeota archaeon Ods01
CCCGTTTCCTGACGCACTCGGGTGGTGTTCCGGCATTCAACCGCGGTACTCCTCGACCTCAACTACCCTCTTCGTCTCCTCGTGTGTTAGGTCGCGGTCGTTCGAGACGACCGGCGCGTTGAGTTCACGTCCGACCGCGGCGATGAGAGCGTCCATACCGGAGAGCGACGGTCCTTGAGACCGCAGTTCGTCGGCTATTTCGCCCGCCCTGACAGCCGTCTCTTCGTCTATTCCGTAGACCTCTAGCCACGAAAGTTCGGTACGCGTACCGATGAGGTCGCCCTCGGGGTAGTTCCCCGCCCCGACAAGGACTTCGGAGTACGCCGGTACGGGTGCGACGAACACCTCGTCCTCATGTTCGAGGAGATACTCGGCGGTCGCGTCAACCCCGTCGAGGTAGTCTATCAGAAAGGTTGCATCAAGAACCTTCATCTGCCCCTGCTACCCTCTCCATAAGTTCCTTCGACCGATTCTTGCTTCTCTTCCGTATCTCGCGCGCCGCCTCGGCTTGTTCGTCCGACCAGCTTCCGAAGCCCGCGAGGAGGTCGCGGTCATCTTCAAGGAGGCGTTCGAGTACATCATCGAAGCTCTCACCTTCGCGCTTTCTACGTTCAAGTTCGCGTTTCGTCTCGGCGCTGACCCGTATCTGTTCGTCGGCGGTACTCATTACGTTGACATTCGTGTTGACAAGACTTGACTGTTTGGGGAATGGCGACGAATGAGGACCGCCTGCAACGCGGCGTGGGACGCGCGCGAAGCCGTTCCTGACCCGTATTTCTACTACGTAGTTCACCGGACCGTTGACGGCACTGTATTGACCACCACTCTCCGTATCAGTAGTCGGCGCGGTATCTTCGCCAGTCGAGACGGAGGTAATGGTACAGAGTCCCCGACAGACCCGAGTCCGCGAACCGTCGCCCCGAGGTTTCGACCAGAACCTCGTCCACGTACCCCGTCTCCCCTTCGCGCGCGACGACGAGCGAGAAGGCGGTATCCTCGTTCGGCACGTCGGGATAGCCGCCGACGCTCTCGAAGCTCTCGCGCCGGACGAAGCTGTTGAAGCCCGGGAGGATGGGGCGGTCGAGACGCGGGAAGACGCGGTTTACGGTCGCCTGCATCGGCTTCCCGCGCCACGAACCGGTTACGCGGCACCGCGAGGTCGCGGCGACGAGGTCGTTTTCACGTACGAAGCCGAGCATTTCGTCGACGTACGCCGGTTCGACACGCGTATCGGCGTCGATGAAGGCGAGCCAGTCGCCGTCTGCGGCTTCCGCGCCGAGGTTCCGTCCTTCCGCGATGGAGTTGCCGCCCTCGTTCACGACACGCGCGCCGTTTTCGCGTGCGACCTCACGCGTCGCGTCTTCGCTCCCTCCGTCCGCGACGATAACCTCGCAGACTGCGTCCGTTTCGCCCGCCGCCGCCGCTATGCTCTCCAACGCCTCGCCGACGAACCCTTCCTCGTTACGCGCGGGCACGACGAAGCTAACGTCCATGTTCCTGACTGTAACGCAGGCTATAATTATCTTAGCCCCGTACCACCGCCGAATGGACGACCGGACCCGCGCCTACCTCCGCGGACGTTTCGGCGACTACTACCGCGGAAGCATCACGCCGCCCGACTTCGGCGACAGCGACGGTGTTGAGGAGCCACGCGCTTCGCAGGACCGCGAATGGGCGTTCATCTCCTTCGGTGGCGGTATGGTACGCCACAAGTCGCTCCTTGACCTCGGAAGTCTCGATACGTGGCTCGCCGACACGAAGCCACAGCACGTCTACTACTCGTCGGCGCGTTACGACCGACCCGAGGCGAAGGCGATGTCCGACAAGGACTGGAAGGGCGCGGACCTAATCTTCGACCTTGACGCCGACCATCTCCGCGACGCCTCGCCCGATGACACGTACGCCGAGATGCTGGCGAAATGCAAGGATGCGCTCCTCAATCTTCTGACCTTCATCGAGGGCGACCTCGGCTTCGACGACACGGTCGTCGTCTTCTCGGGCGGACGCGGCTACCACGTCCACGTCTACGACGACCGCGTGCAGGAACTCGGAAGCGACTCACGCCGCGAAATCGTTGACTACGTCAAGGGCACGGGCTTCCGCGCCGAACTCGCCTTCTCGTCCGAGACGGCGAGCGGAGACTTCGGACGTAAGACGCCGACCGAACTCCAGCATCTCCGCGGCGGCGCGTGGAGCGACCGTATACGCGACTGGCTCGTCGATTACGCGGAGGAGGTCGCTGAGATGGAGGACGACGACGCGGTTGAGAATCTGCGCGGCTACGAAAACGTCGGCGAGAAGAAGGCGCGGACGCTCCTCGAAGTCTTCCGCGACCGGCGCGACGAAATAGCGTCGGGTAACCTCGATGTCGCACGCGGCGCACGCGGCTTCTGGGAGACGCTCCTCCGCCGTGCGGTTGACGAGACGAGCGCCGAGACCGACGAACCCGTGACGACCGACACGCGCCGCCTCATCCGTCTACCGGGTTCGTTACACGGCGGAACGGGTCTACGTGTCGCTCCCCTCGAACGCGACGAACTCGAAGAGTTCGAGCCTTTGCGCGACGCCGTCGTCTTCTCGACGCGCGAACAGACCGTCGTCGCCCCTGAACCCGTCGAGTTTGAGGTCGGAGGAAGAAGATTTAATACCGAGGCGGGCGAGGTTTCCTTCCCAGAGTACGCCGCGGTCTTCGGAATGCTCCGCGGCGACCTAAAGCTAAGATAAGATGGAGTTAGAGGACCTAAGAGCGGCACAGGAGAACGAACGACGGTCGGAGAAGCTTCAGGAGTTGCCCGACTCGTTCTACGAGGACGCCGCCGAGTACATCGAAGACCTGCGCGAGGAGCGCGACGCATGCGACGACCCGTTCGGCGACAAGGCGCAACGTCTCAACGACGCCATCAACAGCGCGCGTCAGGTGACCGAGGCGATATACGAGCGCCGCGTCGGGAAGGTCGTTAAGATGGCTTCGCTCGCCGCAAACGGACACACCGCGAGCGAGGACCGTATGACGCGCGAGGAGCGCGAGATGTACGCGACCATCGTCGAGGAGATATGCGCCAACCAGAGCCGTATCAAGGATGTTCTCGAAGGCGCTCTCAAGGACGGCGACGTTTCGGAGACAGCCGATACTGAGTCCCCTGATGAGGTACGGGACGCCCGAGGAGCCGGTACAGAGGTGTCTGACGACGGGGACCCCGAGCCTGAAACGGTCGTCGGCGACGGTGACGGCTCCGAGGGTGACTACGCGACCGTGCGCGTCGTAGAGTCTCTCCCCGAGTTCGTCGGAACCGACGGACGCGAGTACTCGCTCGGCGAGGAAGATGTCGCACGTATCCCCGAGGAGAACGCGCGCGCGCTCTGTGAAAAGGAGGTTGCGGTAGAGGTGTCGGGCAACTGATGGAGATTCTAGTTCCCGTTAGGTTTCCGCTGACGCGCAACAGCCGCGCGACCGTCGAGCGCGCCCTCGAACTCAGAGAGGGAGAGGGCGGGGTTGCCGACCTCGTCTTTCTGCATGTTGACCTGTTTCAGAAAGAGGGCGAGGTAACGCGGAAACAGCTACGCCGCGAGATAGAGCGTGACTTCGACGCTCCCGACGCGTCGTATGTCGTCCGTAAGGGATTCCTCGTTGAGGAGACGATACTCGAAGTCGCGGCGAATCAGGGAGTCGACGTAATCGTGATAGGCAGGACGCGCTCGGGGAAGCTACGGCGTGCCCTCCGCCGCCTAATCGGTAACGACCCCGACGTTGAGAACTTCCTCCGCGAAAACCTCGATGTCCGTCTCGAAGTTGTCGATTAGTCTTCTTCTGCGGTCTCCTCCGTCCGACCGCCGACCGAGACGTTGACCTCGCCGCTCGTGTCATCGAAGACGTGGTGTCGGTGTGGGTACGGGATACGTATTCCCTCGGCACGGAACTTGTTCCAGACGCGTTCGTTGACCTTCGACGACACCATCTGTAGCCTGTACGGCTCGCGCACCCAGTAGCGCATGCTGAGTTCGACGCCGTGGTCGCCGAAGTCGTCGATGAAAGAGCGGGGTTCGAGCGGGTACTCTCCCTTACCGATACGGACGCTCCCCTGCGTTCCTATGACCTCGGGCGTCTCCTGTGCCGCCTCAACCAGAAGTTCGCGCGCCTTCGAAACGTCACTCTCGTACGTAACGGTGACCTCAAGCGTCTGGCGCGTCCTAACGTCCTCGGCGGAGTAGTTGACGACATCGCGTTTCCGTATCTCGGAGTTTGGGACGACAAGGAAGGTGTTGTTGACGGTGAATATCTTCGTGTACCGTATCGTGACCTCCTCGACAAAACCGAGCTGTCCCGTATCGACTATCTCGACCATGTCGCCGACCTCGTACGGCTGGTCGCTCAGTACGAAGACGCCGTTGATTATGTCGCCGACGAGAGGCGCGAGTATGATACCGACGACCGCGGAGAAGACCGTCGCCGTGAGCAGAAGGGAGGTCGGCGAGAAGCCGAAGGATATCCTCATCGCCATGAGGACGGAGATGAGTATGATGGTGTACTTGATGAGACGTAACGTCGTCGACGCAACGCTCTCACGTCCTATCCATCCGTAGACGGGGCGTCCGGCGTACCTCTTGGCGGCTATTGACAGCCGGTATCCGACCACGATAATCAGGATGGCGAGAACGAAGTTAGGGAGGTTAGCGCCGAGCCATTCGATGAAGTCGTTGTACCAGACTTCGGCGCTCTCGACCAGCCAGTCGCGGACCGCCGAGGCTTGGAGCATACCCGTCAAAGGGCTAACGCCGGATTATCCTTTTCGGTGGAGTTTCTGCACGAGGAATACTTCGTAGCGTCGTCGACGACAGCGCCAAGATATCCGTCGAGTAACGCCAACAATATTTTATAGCCGACACGACAACTTCCGGTAATGACCGACGACTTCGAGGTCGTGATTGGACTCGAAATCCACGTCCAGCTCGACACAGCGACCAAGATGTTCTGCTCCTGTTCGACCGACTACGAGGACTCCGAGCCTAACACGCATACCTGCCCCGTCTGTCTCGGTCTTCCCGGGTCGCTCCCCGTCGTCAACGAACGCGCCGTTGAGTACGCCGTCCGTGTCGGGAAGGCGCTCGACTGCGATGTACGCGACGAGACGCGGTTTCACAGAAAGAACTACTACTACCCCGACCTGCCCAAGAACTTCCAGATTTCGCAGTACGACGCGCCGATAAACGAGGACGGCGAACTCGTCGTCAGCGTCGAGGGCGAGGACCACGAAATCGGGATACGACGCGCTCATATGGAGGAAGACCCGGGCTCTCTCATGCACAAAGGCGGCTCCATCGAACGGTCCAACTACACGCTCGTAGACTACAACCGGAGCGGGACGCCGTTGCTCGAAATAGTGACCGAACCTGACGTACGTTCTCCCGATGAGGCGCGCGCAGTCGTCGAGACGTTGCGCGAGATACTCGAATACCTCGATGTCTACGACGCGTCGAGGTCGGGCGCTCTCCGTGTCGATGCCAACGTCTCCATCTCGCAGGACGGCGAGGAGGGGAACCGGACGGAGGTCAAGAATATCGGCTCGACAAAGGGCGTCGTCCGCGCCCTCCGTTACGAGGTCACGCGCCAGAAGAACCGTCTGAAACGCGGCGGCGACGTGACGCAGGAAACGCGCCATTACGACGACGACCGTGGCGTAACCGTCACGTTACGTGAGAAGGAGGAGGAGAAGGACTACCGTTACTTTGAGGAGGCGGACATACCCGTGATACGGACGACCGAGTTCAAGGACGACGTACATGTCCCCGAGCTTCCGCGTGAGCGCCGCGCCCGTTTCGAGGACGAGTACGGCGTCTCCGACGAGGTCGCCGAGAAGCTAACGTCGCGTAAGGCTGTCGCCGACTTCTACGAGGAGGTCGCGGCGTCCGTTGACGCCGAACTCGCCGCAACGTGGGTCGCCGACGAACTCCTCCGTGAACTCAACTACCGTGACGCCGACGTGGACGAGGTCGAAGCCGACGAGTTCGCCGCTCTCGTATCGCTCGTAGCCGACGACGAACTAACCGACGCGAACGCCGTTGACGCTCTCCGCGCCGCGCTTGACGAAGGACGCCCGCCCGTCGGTATCGTCGAAGAACGAGACCTACGTAAGGCGGGCGAGGACGAGACGGTTGAGGCGACGCGTGCCGCTATCGACGAGAACCCCGACGCTGTCGAGGACTACCTCGGCGGCGATAACGAGGCGATAAACTTCCTCGTCGGACAGGTGATGCAGAAGACCGGCGGAAGCGCCGACCCCGCAACCGTCAACGAGGTTCTACGTGAAGAACTCGACGGGCAGGAAAGCTAAGCCGGAGCGGGGCAGACTCCGGCGAAAACGAACAGGTGAACGGGTGTCACAGAGGCGCAGAGGCGACAGCTATCCGGCAACCACCTCCTTCTCGGGAGCGTCTTTCGAAGGCGGCTCGACCGCCCCCATGACGACCCCATGCCGGTCTTTCGATACTCTTGACATTACTGACCCTCGTAGACGTTACCGCATCTGAAACATCTGCTGACCATCTCCTTTTCGTCCCATACGACCGCGCCCTCGTCGCATTCCTCGCACGGCATGTAGCCCGCCGTGGCGCGGGTTACGGAAGGGCTTCCGTTGGTGATATCCTGTCTTACGCTCATTACGGTACAGACGTAGAACTATTCTCACTTATACTTTACTATATGTTCAGCTTTCTATCATATTTTAGCATGTATATGGATATATAGGGCAAGTAAGTTATAGAAATCCTTTCATATTCTCTATTAGGTGTACGTATACTCAGAAAAACGTATCACGTGCTAACTTCCGGTTTCCAGTCCCCGCGGTTTCTGTTCCGGTGAAACAGTCTGGTACTGTCTTCGCAAATATGTGGGTAAGTTTTAACTTCTTTGGGGCTTTAGCAAAATACCATGTCCTCCGAAGAACGCAGACCGTTACTCGTCAGATGGTACGCTAACAAGTTCGGGGAGCCTCGTTTCCCCGAGGAGGCGTACGGCTACTGGATATTCGTGGCGGGAGCCGTTCTCGGGCTTCTCGGATTCGTTATCTTCCTCGTAAACACGACGACGACGCGCGGTGACCCCTTGTTCTGGTCGACGCGCCAAGCCGCGGCGGTCCTTGCTGGCGCGGGACTTCCCATACTGATGCTCGGCGTTGTCTACCGACTCCCCGTCAAGCGACGTGTCGACCGTGTCGCGGTTGCAGGCGTCCTAGCGTGTCTCGTCGCACTCGGTGCCTTCGCGGTCTACTACCCGGGTAACTGGAACGTCCCCGCGGCGAGCGCCGCACCCGACTACTCGACACAGATAGCGACCGCGTACGCCGCCGGAGTCTTCTTCGTCGTCTTCTCGGCTCTCGTCCTTCCCGTCGTGACCGCAGTACGTGACGAGGTCGCTGTCTCTGTCCCCGACGAAAGCAAGGCTAAGTTCGAGCTTTTCGAGGACAAGGCTGGCGAGTGGCGGTGGCGGCTCCGGCACAGGAACGGTAACATAATCGCCGACTCGGGCGAGGGGTACGCCTCGAAACAGAAGGCGAAACAGGGACTCGAAAGCGTCCGCAAGAACGCAGGCGGCGCTCCCGTCGAAGAGGCTCAGAAGGCTGACACGCTGACGACCGGCGAAGCACCTGAGGAGATGGACGAGACGCCCGAAGAAGACGTGAAGCCGCGCGCGAGGTACGAACTCTACGAGGACGCCTCGGAAGAGTGGCGGTGGCGACTCGTCCACGACAACGGCAACATACTCGCCGACTCGGGCGAGGGCTACTCGTCGCGTTCGAAGGCGGAGCGCGGACTCGACTCAGTCCGTAACAACGTCGCCGACGCCGACCATCTCGATATCACGCCGGCAGGATTCGCCGTCTACCATGACAAGGCGGACGAATGGAGATGGCGTCTCGTACACAGAAACGGACGCGTAATCGCCGACTCGGGCGAGGGATACGTCGAACGTAACAACGCCGCCGAGGCTGTCGAACGTCTACGCGACATCGACTCCCTTGACGCTGAGTTCGAGGTCTACAGCGACGAGGCGGACGAATGGCGGTGGCGTCTCGTCCACGACAACGGCAACATACTCGCCGACTCGGGCGAAGGTTACGGGAGCGAGAGCGACGCCCGTACCACCGCCGACCGTGTAGCCGACTATCTACCCGAAGCCGACACGGTTGAGGTCGGCGACGCCTACTTCGCCGTCTACCGTGACGAGGCGGACGAATGGAGATGGCGTCTCGTACACAGAAACGGACGCGTAATCGCCGACTCGGGCGAGGGATACGTCGAGCGTAACAACGCCGTCGAGGCTCTGGAGCGTGTCAAGAACCACGGCTCGGTCGCTCAGGTCGACGGATAGAGGGTATCGGCACGGCTTGCCTACATGGAAAGGGCTTTTTAGCTCCGCCTACTACTGAAACTAAACAGTGGTCAGTATGCCAGAAGGAGAAGTTAAGTTCTACCACGAAGACAAGAAGTACGGCTTCATAGAGATGCAGGACGATGACGAGGACGTGTTCTTCCACATTTCGCAGGTCCGCGGCGCAGTAATCGAGGAAGGTGAGAAGGTCAAGTTCCGTGTAGAGGAGGGCGAGGACGGTCCGCGCGCCGCTGACGTTGCGCGCCTGTCCTGACCCGTAACGGTCTTTAGACACCCTCTCCTGTTTCGGGTATGAAGATAACTGAAGGCGTCTATCCCGCTATAGTCACGCCTTTCGACGGTGACGGAGAGGTAGACTACGGCGCGTTGGGCGACGTAATCGAGTACGTCGAGGACGCGGGCGTTGACGGAGTCGTTCCGTGTGGCTCGACCGGAGAGAGCGCGACGCTTACGCACGAGGAACACAAGAAGGTCGTCGAGTACGCCGTTGAACACGCCGAGACGGAGGTTATCGCAGGCACGGGTTCGAACTCGACACACGAGGCGTTGGAGCTGACGCGCCACGCCTACGACGCCGGAGCGGACGGCGCTCTCCTCATCTCACCCTACTACAATATCCCCAACGACTCAGGTATTACGGACCATTACGAGACGGTGGCGGACGCCGTCGATATACCGCTCCTCGTCTACAACGTCCCCGGACGCACCGGACACAATATCCCCGACGACGTAATCGTCGAACTCGCACAGCACGAACGTATCGTCGGCGTCAAGGAGGCGAGCGGCGACATCAACAAGATTAGCAGGCTCTGCGCCCGTACCCGCGACGAGGAGTTCGACGTTGTCTCGGGCGACGACTCGATGACCCTCCCGCTTCTCAGCGTCGGAGGGACGGGCGTCATCAGCGTCACCGCGAACCTCTTCCCCGCCGAGATGGTCGAACTCGTCGAGGCGGCGCGCGGAGGTGACTACGAGACTGCGCGCCGCGTCCACGCCGAACTTATGCCCGTCTTCGACGCGATGTTTGTCGAGACCAACCCGATTCCGGTCAAGATAGCCGCCGACGAACTCGGTCTATGCGGCTCAGAACTCCGGCTCCCGCTTAGCGACGACGTTCCTCAGGAGAGCGTTGACGAGATACTCGCCGCCGTCAGGGAATACCGAGAATGACGACGAAGGTCGTCGTCTTCGGCGCTACGGGACGTACCGGAGCGCTCGTCGTTGAGGTAGCGCGCGAGAACGACGGTTACGAATACGTCGGCGGCGTGGCGAGCGAGGACCGCGACGGCGACACCGTCGGACCCGAGGGTGCGCGCGCACTCGTCGAGAAAGCCGATGCCGCCGTAGACTTCTCGACGCCCGAGGCGACACGTCTCGCCGCCCGTCTCGCACGCGAAACCGGAACGCCGCTCGTCACCGGGACGACCGCTCTCGACGAAGGCGCTGAGAAAGCGCTCGAAGAGGCGGCGGCGACCGTCCCCGTCGTCCGTTCTAGCAACTTCGCGCGCGGCGTCAACGTCTTCTGGGAGGTCGTCGAACGCGCCGCCTCGCTCCTTCCGAACGCCGACTTCGAGGTCACCGAGACACACCACCGCGGCAAACGTGACGCGCCTTCGGGGACGGCTCTCACCACCGTCGAACGTATCGAGGAAGCGGTCGGCGAACGCGAACGTGTCCATGGGCGCGAGGGCGAAGCGCCCCGTGGCGACGAGATAGGCGTACACGCAAGACGTGCGGGGGATGTCGTCGGCGAACACGAGGTACTGGTTGCCGAAGGAAACGAATCGATAACCGTCTCGCACCGTGCGAGCGACAGACGCGCCTTCGCGTCGGGTGCTCTTGACGCCGCTGTCTGGGCTCAGGACGCCGACGCGGGAACGTACGGAATGGACGACGTACTCGACCTATAACGTCTCCCCTTCGTAGACCAACTCTGCGTCGCCGCGCAGGTACGCGACGCCGTCTTCGAAGCTTACGGTAAGCACGCCGCCGCGCGTCTCGACGGTCACCTCGTCGTCCGCGCCGTGCAGACGACGCGCGACGGCGGCGACCGCGACAGCGCCCGTGCCGCACGCAAACGTCTCGCCCTCGACGCCGCGTTCGAACGTCCGGACACGGTATCCGTCGCCTACCTCTACGAAGTTGACGTTCGCACCTTCCGGAAAAACGTCGGCGTGACGCACCGACGGCGCTTCTTCTTCGACGTTCACCGCGTCGGTATCTTCGACGAAGGCAACGGCGTGCGGAACGCCCGTGTTGACCGCTGTCACGACGCATCCGCCGACCTCCTCCTCGGTGAGTTCGCGTTCCGCCGGAACCTCGTCGGCTTCGAACGACGGCGCGCCCATCTCGACCGTCGCGCGTTCGCCGTCCCATTCGACCTCGCGCTTTCCTGCACCCGTCTCGACTACGAATCTCTCACCCTCCTCGGCGTATCCGCGGTCAACGCAGAACCGCGCGACGCACCGTAACGCGTTCCCGCACATCTCTACGGGGTCGCCGTCGGGCTGGTAGAGACGCATACGTGCGTCGGCGTTACCGTCGCCGGACGATAGGAAGACGATGCCGTCGCCACCGATTCCCGTCCGTCTGTCGCAGTAACGCGCCGCGAACCCCGACTTCTCGTCCTCCGGTACGGCGACACCGCTCCATTCGTCAACTATGACGAAGTCGTTTCCGTTGCCGTGCGCCTTCGTAAAGTCGGTCATGGTCACGTCGTCGGGTTAACCCCCAGCACCTTACGCATTATCTGACCGAATCCAAACGAACAGATAATGTACCAGAACAGCCAGCCTTCGAGGAATGCGGGCCTACTAAAGACCGAGTCCGAGAACTGAAGCTCGCCGAAGAAAGGCATCACGAGAACCGGCATCGGCTCTATGTGTGGCGAACCCCCGAACCTTGTTGAGAAGGTCCAGAAAAGCCAGAGGAATATCGGTATCGTCAGCACCAGAATCCAGACCGAGGGACGGAACTGCATCTTGAACATCTTCATCTGCTCCGACATTACCTCCATCTGCTCCTCGCGTAGCTCCTCCTCGCGTCCCTCGTCGTCGTTCATCTGCGCCTCCTTCAGCTGAGACTGTATCTCCTTGACCTTCTTCTGCTGTCCCTTCACCCAGTCCCAGTCCATCATGTATAGCTGGAGGTAGCTTGAGTACAGTCCGGTAAGGACGGCGAATATCAGGATTATGAGGTAGTATGGAATCCCTACCTCGTGCATCGGTACGACGGCGACGTTGATTACGTCGCCTATTACCGCCTGTATATCCTCGTCACGGTAGCCGAAGATTATGAGGAAGACCCCGACGACTGCCGCCGCCTTATCGTAGATAGTCCAGCTGGTATCGATGTCCTCGACCTCTACGTCGGTGTCGGTTATCGAGCCGGATACGTCGGACTCAGAGTCGGGTTCGACACCGAGGAAGTCGCGCATGTCGTCCTCGTCCTCGACAACGAAGCCGTCGCCTTCCTCGGCGTCGACAAGGACGCCTTTCTCTATGAGACGCCCCCACTGCCCGCTCGTGGCGTCTCCACGTAGGTCGCCCCACTCCACGACGCCTTTCTCCGCCTGAAGCTCAAGCGCGGCTTCGAGAACGTCTTCGAGTTCAGGGTCTTCCTCGATGAGGTTCTTCGCCTTCCTCCTCGTCTTGCTCATCGCCGGAAGTTAGCTGTCTCTCCCCAAAGGGCTTTCGTTAGCCGCCTCGTGTCTACGCGAGAGCGTCTACGAGTTCGTCGGCGGCGTCCTCGACTCCGCCGTCGGGGTTCTTGATTATCTTAACCGTGGCTCCCGTCAGCGTTGCATAGCTCATCGCGGCGTTACGGTTCATGTCCTGATGGGTCGCAAGCTCCTTCGTACTCTCGAAGTCACGTGCCCGCGTCTCGTCGTCGAGTCTGCGGAAAAGAATCTCGTCGGGGTCCGCCTCGACGAGGACGACGACGTCCGGCTGTAGACCACGTAGGACCCATTCAGGGAGTCCCGGGAGGTAGCCTTCGGGCGTCTTGATGGTGCAGTGGGTGTCGACCATGATATTCGTGTCCTCGGCGCGCTCGGCGATACGTTCACCGGCTTGCTCCTGTACGCGCCGTTGCTCCTCGCTCGGTAGCTTACGCATCTCGTCGCGTTCCTCGGCAAGTCCTTCGTCGCGTGCGACCTCTAGCATTACCGTACCGAAGGAGACAACCTCGTAGTCGGCGTCGTGTTCTTCGAGCGCTTCGTTCGCTTCTTCCGCCACGGTCGTCGCGCCCACTCCGGGCACTCCTGTAAGAACCGCTACTGTCATACGCGTAACGTGTGAGCGGCGCGTTAAATATCAATCTATCCGCCGGTTTTATCAGTTTTCGCAAGTAATATACGGCGGTTTGAACGCCGTAAGGTGACCAAAGATGACCGACGAAAAAGACGAAAAGGAGGAGAAAGCCGAGGAACTGCGCGACCTCTTCGTCGACGTTACCGACGAGTCGACGGTGACTGAGGAGCGTGAGGAAGAGCGCGGCACGCTCCCCGACGAAGACGAGATAGACGACGAGATACGCGGCGTCATCGACGAGATGCGTGAGCGGTACGGCTTCGAGACGTCGCTCGACGACGACGAACTCGTCCGCGTTGTCCGTCTCTACCACGACGGCGCTTCCGACGCCGAAATCGCGCGCGAACTCGGCGACGAAAGCCTTGACAAGACCGTCCGTCGGGCGCGTATCTCGCTCCATCTTTTCCGTAACTCCGACTTCGACGCCCCGTTCGACCTCGACCGCCTCCGTGAACTACTCGACGACGGCGCGACCAACGCCGAGGCGGCGGAAGAACTCGACGTTAGCGCGTCGACGGTCCGCGCTTACAGGCACTCTGTTGAGGCGCGCCGTCAGTCGGACGATGTTGACGACGAGTACGCCGACAGGTTCGAGGCGGTTCTCGAAGACCGCGTTATCTCCGAGCAGTTTACGGAGGACGCTAAACGCGACGGACTCGAAGGCGCGACCGAGGACGCCGAGGTCGATGTCGACCTATGATGACCGTGTCGGTCGAGAAGGCGGCGGAACTCGTCTCCAAGGGCGGCGTCGTCGTCTATCCGACTGAAACCGTCTACGGCGTGGGGGGTGACGCCTTCAACGAGGACGCCGTCCGGCGCGTCTACGAGGTCAAGGAACGCCCGCGCGAGCGTGCCGTTAGCGTCGCGGTTGCGGACACCGCCGCGGTACAGGAGGTCGCGCGTCTTAGCGACCAAGCCCGCGACTTCGTGGCTGAGTTCCTTCCTGGACCCGTGACGCCGCTCCTTCCGCGCCGCCGCGAACTCCCCGAGGTCGTGACCGCGGGCGGTGAACTCGTCGGCGTCCGTGTCCCCGACGACACCACGGCGCGCCGTCTCTTGGAGGAGACGGGACCGCTCACAAGCACGAGCGCCAACAGGAGCGGCGAACCCGCGGCGACAAAGGTCGACGAACTCGGCGAACTCGGCGACAGGGTTGACGGAGTGATAGACGACGGACCGCGTGAGTCGACGGGGGGCGTCGGAAGCACTGTCGTCGATACGACGACCTGGGAGGTCGTGCGCGAGGGCACAGCGGTCGGGTCTGTCCGTGACTGGCTAGAGAGAAACGTCTAGCCGAAACGGTCGCGGAGACGCGTCAGGAGCGAACGCGTCTCGACGCCGCATTCGTCGGTGAAGTCACAGGGTTCACACTTCGCTCGGTCGTCGGTGCGCGCTGGCGGCACTCCTTCTTCGATTTCGTCGAGCGTCTCTAACGCCCGTTTGAGCGCCCTTTCGTCGTCCTTCCCGACCTCGACCCTGCGTAACGCTCCGGTACGCGGGTACTCGACGACGATATCTTCGACTTCGCCTTCCGTCTCGACCAGACGCCGTACCGCCGCGGCTTCGACGCGTTCCGACCGCCAGACACCGTTTCTCGGCGGCTCACCCGTCTTGACGACCGAAGCTACGACTCCGTCACCGAAGGAGAGCTTGTCGACCGTACCGCACAGGCCTTCGGACTCGACGTAACGCTCCTCGCGGTCGGGGCGCGCAACCGCGTCCCATACGCGAGGCTTCTCGTCGCGCTCCTCGGCAAGCGTTTCGGCGGCGTCGGACAGGTCGAGGTCAGCTTCGACACCCGCCGTCTCGCACGCCCGTCGGACGGCGTCTTCGGGCGACTCGACGACCGTCGGGTACAGGTAAGCGACCTCGCGCAGGACCCGCGTCTCGGGCGAAGGGACGCGGCAGGCGTCGCGCCGCGACTCGTAGTATGCCTGCCTCCCGCAGTAGACGGCGTTCCGCACCTCCGAGATATGGTGCATGTTCGCCTTGTCGTGTTCCGCCGACATACCGTTTGCGTCCCACAGACACGCTCACGAGACCCGTCTTCTACCGACAGGCTTATTTTGGACTCGTAGCAACAAAGTAACGCGCGGCGGTGGTGTAGTGGTATCACATGGCCTTGCCAAGGCCATAACCCGGGTTCAAATCCCGGCCGCCGCAGTTCCTCCCTCAGACCTCCGACGTTTCCCGTCCGTAGTACCCGAATCTACCCGTGGTTTTATCTAGTACGAACGTCTAATCCTACCTCGTGAAACATACCATGCCTAGAGAGGGAGGTACGTCGGTATGACCGGCGACACCGTCCTAATCGTTGACGACGAGGAAGACATTCTCGACACCTACTCGACATGGCTTTCGGAGGAGTACGAGGTTCGTACGGCTTCGGGTGGTGAGGCGGCTCTCGAAAGGCTCGACGACGCTGTCTCCGTCGTCCTACTCGACAGACGTATGCCCGACATGCTCGGACGCGAGGTTCTGAAGGAGATACGCGACAGCGACTTCAACCCGCGGGTTGCGATGGTAACCGCGGTCAGCCCCGACTTCGACGTTCTCAGCATGGGGTTTGACGCCTACCTCGTAAAGCCTGTCACCAAGGACGACCTAGTCGAAACCGTCGAAGGTCTACGCCAACAGGGAGAGTACGCCGAGAAAATCGACGAGTACCATTCTCTCGTCTCGCGTAAGGTCGTTCTGGAGCAGGAGATGTCTCAGGAAAGGCTCGCCGAGAACGAGAGCTACCTCGCTCTTCTTAACGAGATAGACGAGATGAAGGAAGAAGTGGACGAGCTTTCCGACGGAATGTCCTCCGACGACTTCGAGTCGGTCGTCCGCGACATTCACGACCGCGCGTAGAACAGTCCGTGTACCCAGACGCCTTTCTTCAGCATCCTGTACTGGTGGTACGCCGCGCTCAGGTGTTTTGTCTGTGTCTCCGAACGCACCCCAAGAAGACGTAACAGCGCCGCGACGGGGTAGGTTGCGAGCGTCATAAGGTAGATGCGTCGCGCCGACGGATAGACGCTCTCGTACTTGTTCTCGAACCCCACGCCGCGGAAGCCTTCGTCGACGAGCGACCGCCGGAACTCCTCAACGGTGGCGAGCGACGGTGCCGCCATGCCTTCAAGCATTGCATCGACGCCTTCGTTCTCGTCGTCGGTCATCTCGTCGCGTTCCTTGCCGAGGAATCCGTCTGCGACCACTAAGACGCCGTCGTCCTTGAGTACCCGTTTTGCCTCGCGCAGGAAGGCGCGCTCGTCGTCGGTGTGGCAGACGCTTTCGACAGCCCATACCACGTCGAAGCTACCGTCGTCGAACGGTACCTCGGTGTAGTCAGCGACATGGAACGCAACGCGGTCGTCGACGCCGCGCTCCGCCGCGCCTCGGCGTGCCTTCTCAACCTGCATCTCGTTGATGTTAACGCCGTCTACCCGCGCTCCGCGTTCCCTCGCCAGCCAGACGGCACTTCCGCCGACTCCGCATCCCGCGTCGAGAACACGGTCACCCTCCGAGATGTCCGCTCGGTCGGCTATCACGCGCGTCAGGTTGATTACGGCGTCCTTGAGACGGCGGTTTTCGTCGTCGTGGTATCCGAAATGCATCGAGAGATGGTCGTTCGTACCCCACATCATCGAGTAGTCAACCTGGCACTCGTCGTAATACTCGTTGACCTGCTCCTGCACCTCGGACGATGTCATCGTCTCTTCTACGTGCGCCCCCCGCAAAGGGGTTCCGGAAGATGATACGGGCGAAGATATATATGACTGGGGTGGTTTGGTCCCCTCACATGTTAGAGAAAAAACACGTTTTCGTCGTAGCGGTATTCGGCGCGGTGCTGCTCACGATGGCTTTCTCCGCCGCGGCGTCCAGCCACGGAGGGGAGAAGGCATACGCGGGCACGCATGTTGAGTTCGATACGTCGGAGAACGCCGTCACCGAATTCACGGTTGATGGCGAGACGGTCTTCGACAGCCTAGAGGTGGAGTCACGTACCGAAGCCGAGGCACGCGGCGCGGCAGGTGTCGGCGTTGATGTCGGTGCCGGGGTCGGTGGTGAAGGCGGCGTAGACCTCTCGGCTCTCTCTGACGTCCAAGGCGCAGCGGTCGCCAACGTCAATGTAGGGGCACGCGCATCCGCTAACGTAGGATTCGACAGCGGGGCTGAGTTCGAGGCACACGACAACGCCAACGGCGTCGCTGTCCTCAAGTCCGGTGACGAGGAACAGCTTGTCGAGGTTGAGATAGCCGCCGATGCCGAGGCTGAGACGGCGGACCAAAGCGTCGTCACGTTCACGAGCGACGGTACGGAGAGCAGTCTCATCGTAGCCGGTGAGGGTGAAGCGGGCATCAACGACGAGGGCGACGTAGCCGCACATCTCGAAACCGGGACCAACGCCGTCGTCCGTGCCTACGGAGAGGAGAAGTCCGAGGACGACGAGCAACAGGAACGTCTGATTGCCGACGGTAACGTCGCTGCCGAGGTACAGTTCGGCGAAGACCGCGAAGGAGAAGTTGCCGGTGACCCCGCTGATTTCCTCTCCGGCACCGATGTCGATGTCGATATTGACGCAGGAGAGTCGGTTTCGCTAACCGTTGACAGGACGGAGAGCGAGGGGAAGGTCGTTATGACAACCGTCACCGACGCCGCCGTCGGGACGACAGAGGAACTCAACGTTGAGATAGACGGTGAAGCGGCCGTCGAGGCTGACTCCTACTCCGAACTCGAAGCGGGCATAGGCGAGGAGACGCGGTATCTCGTTACCGAAACCGAGGCGGAAGGACAGGCGCAGGTTCTCGTAGCCGTTGACTCATTCTCCGAGCGTCAGGTAGTTGTCGAGGGTGAGGAAGAAGAAACCGTTGACGAGACTGACGACGACGTGGACGAGGAGACCGACGACGAAACTGACGACGAAGAGGTGGATGAGACGACCGATGAGACGGAGGACGATGATACCGCTGACGAGGAGGAGGGTCTCCCCGGCTTTACCGTTGTTGCTGCGCTCGTAGCCGCATTAACCGCTGTCGCGGCACGCTCTCGGGTAAGTCAATAGACGAAGGATATATATTCGGTGAGTCTGTACGGTAAAGTATGAGTAAAAGCACCATAAACCGGGGCTCGGAGGTCGAAGGCTTCAGCATCCGGGGATGGGTCAAGGAGAAGAGGAAGCAGATAGCCTTCGCCATCGGTCTCCTCGTGATGTTCCTCTGGCCCATAACGATGGGCATCCCCACGGCGGCTCTGTAACGCCGCGCCTGACTCCTCGGCGGTCCGCGTTCCGATAACACTAACTTTTGTCCTCAG
>JAQZCZ010000125.1 GCA_028751095.1 Euryarchaeota archaeon Ods01
CGGAGCAAGGTAGGATGGTCGCCGCCGCGGACGACGCGCTCGTCGGCGAACGTTTCGAGGAAGACGGGGTGCAGGTCGAGGTTGACGCCGACTTCTACGGAAACGCCGAGGCGACGGTACCACGTGACGAGGTCGTAGAGATGTTACGCGGCGCGTCCATCGCCAACCTCGTGGGCGAAGACGCCGTCGAGGCGGGTGTCGAGGCGGATATCGTCGATGAGGAACGCGTGCTACGCGTGGACGGCGTGCCGCACGCACAGATGGTGCGGCTCTAGCCTTCGAGCAAGCTCGGCGGCGTTTGACACAGTCTTCAGGGCGTCCTTCTCCTCCCTGTAAGCGACGACCATCAGTTCAACCAGAGCGTACTCCGAAGTCCCAAGTTGAGAAAAACCGCGCCGAAACTAAGATTAGTAAGGCTCAACTTCAAGCCCAATGATTCGGTCAAAGTCATCAAAATCAGCAGTAACGACAGCTTCGTCGTACTCCAAAGCGGTTGCGGCGACGAGCGCGTCAACTGCACCGACAGCGTCACCCTTTCTCTGGAGATTGCCTTCAATCTTTCCAGCGCGTCGAGCGATAGACGGCGTGGTTGGTTCGAGAGGTAACGACGACAGGACCCCCTCGATACGTTTCCTGTTCTCGTCCGTCTGTACTCCCTTGCCTACCCCGATATAGAGCTCATAGAGGACGACATGCGGCACGCGGCGTGGGCGTCCCTCCTCCTCTATCTCGCGTGCCTTCTCGGTCGCTGTTTCGACGCCGTTCTGTACGTCAATCAGGAAGGATGTATCAAGAATCAACCGTCGTGTATCTCCTTCGACTCCTCCACATCGGCGTCACGGCTTTCCGCAATAGCCTCGCGTACATCTTCCGCATCCTCATCACCCAGTGTACCTTGAAGGTCAAGGAGAGAAGCGCCGCTGGTTAGACGGTCGATAGCCTCCGAGAATGTCTCGTCGTCGCGTTTCTTCGACCGGACGCGTTCGTAGACATCCTCTTCAAGACGGACGGTCTTTGTCCCCATGCGTATACGTCGTACACAGAGCTACTTAACTCTAAGGTCAGGCATTAACGACGGACAAAGGTTTAGAGGAAGAAGACGCTACCACGGTACATGACTACCGACGACGAAACCCGCGCGATGAGCCGTCTCCTGACACAGGGGGCAACGATGCTTGACGACGCCTGCGAGGACTGCGGAAACCCGTTGTTCCGTTACCAAGGCGAGGTACTCTGTCCCGTCTGTCGGAAACGGGCGGAGGCGACCGATGAAGACGAAGAAGCCGGCGGAACAGGCGAGGCGGGAGGGGGAACAGAACCGGAACGCGATACCGAAAGGGCTGAGACGGGGGCTGAAACGGATACCGACGCCGTTGACCAGC
>JAQZCZ010000070.1 GCA_028751095.1 Euryarchaeota archaeon Ods01
CGCCGAACCAGTTCGAGTGCCAGTTCGTCTGTTACGCCCACGACGACGAAGACGTTGACGATACTCTCGCGGCTTACGAACGCGTTATTTCGTCAATCTGACGGCGGACATACGCGCGACGTGTGAGACGAAGGAAACTTTATGCGTGGCACGCGTCTATTAGTGAGCATGGGAACAACAGTAAAGGACTTCTACGCGGACTGGTGCGGTCCGTGTAAGAAGCAGGACCCAATAATAGAAGAACTCGAAGAGAAACACCCTGACGTGGAGTTCAAGAAGGTCGACGTTGACGAGAGTCCCGACGTTGCACAGCAGTACGGCGTCAAGTCGGTACCCACCATAGTCGTTGAGAAAGACGGCGAGATAGTCGAGAAGTTCATCGGTCTGACACAGGCGAACGAGATAGAGAGCGCCCTATAGGGTCGTCGCGTAGTAGACGAAGACGACGCCGAAGACGACGAGTACTACGGCGCTCGCGTAGCCGACACCTTTCTCAAAGCCGCGGACGCGTCCCTCGGCATGGACGAGCAACGCGGGGAAGGCTGTTATCCAGACACCGATTCCGGCGAAGAATCCGACTAAAACCTCGGCTCCGCCCGCTGAGAAGCTACGCCCGAGGAGTTCGACCGACGACGGGTGGACGAGCGCCACGCCCGCGGTCAACCACCACGCTATCTGGTACGGATTGGTTAGTCCGACGACGAGCGCTTTAGAGAAGCCGCGCGACTCCTCAACGACGGCGGCTTCGGAACGCGCCTCGCGTACGGCGAGGTAGGCGAGGTAGAACATGACGAAGCCGCCGACGAGTGCGGTTACGGCGCGGACGTTCGGGGAACGTGCGACAGTCGCCGCGCCGCTGAACGCGAGGACGCAGAAGACCGCATCGGCGACGAAAGCCCCGAGTCCGGCACGGAAGCCCGCCGTCCATCCGCGAGCGACCGACTCCTCGGCGATGACGGCGTTCATCGGTCCCGGGGGCGCTACGAGAGAGAACGCAAGCGCCGCCCCGACCGCGAACGACAGAAACATACCTGAGATACGTCAGTGACGAGCAAAAGAACGGCGGAAACTGTTTGTGTCGCGCGGACGACCGGAACGGTATGCCCGAGATAACCGCAGGCGAAGTCACCGTCGAGGTCGAATGGAGGGACGAGAACGCGGATGTGCAGGAGGCGCTCGCCGACTCCGCTCCGTTCGAAGGAAATGCGCGTCTCTGGGGGGACGAACTCTACTTCGACGCACCGGTAGATGTCACGCCCGAAGAAGCACGCGCTGAGGTCGAGGTTGGAACCGTCGCGTACTGGAGCAAAGGAAACGCAGTCTGCGTCTTCTGGGGACCGACGCCCGCGAGTGTCGGCGACGAACCGCGCGCCGCAGGTCCCGTCGCGCCTATCGGACACGCCGAGGAAGCCGAACGTCTCGCGTCAGTCGAAGCGGGGGAGACGGTCCGTTTTAGCTAGCGGAGGTCTATCTCCTCATCGAATATCTGACGGAACTTCCGGTAGGTACTGTCGCCTATCGCGTCGCGCACGGTGCAGTAGATGCCGCGCGCTCCGGTCTGACGGGTCTTGTCGGTCAGACTGTCGAGGAAACGGTAGACGTTCCTCTCGTCCGCGTACATCAGGAAGACGTTGAAGTTGTCGACAACGGTCCATATGTCGCCGTCGAGATGGCGGAGACCGTCGGTGTAACGGACGCCTACGCCAGTCATGTCGCTCGGAGGGACGCGTTCGGCAACGTGAATGGGACCGTCGTATCTGACGGCGCTTCCGGTAACGGGGACGACGAGGACGTTCGACGGGTCGCCTCCGGCTTGGCGGACCGACGCCTCAACGCGCGCGGGGTCGCCACGGGTCGAGACGACGACGAGAGCCTCGAAAGCCTCCTGCGGCAGATGGCTCAAGGGGTCGTCCATAGCGTCAACCGAGCAGACAGCCTGCGCTCCCTTGGGTAGCTCTGACACCCTCCGTGTCGTCTCATTCATCCTCATCACCACCTGAGAACTCGACGTGCTGTCCGAAGTCACCGAATCTGTCGCCAGCACCCGCCTTGATGAAGTCGCGTGCGAAGAACCAGACGCCGAGGAAGCCGAGCGCTCCGCCGAGTAGACGGACGACGTTCGCGGGCGTCTTGGCGTTCAGGACGAAGTCAAGGAGTCCGACAACGGTCACGCTGAAGAAGGCGAGCGCGAGAGAGACGAAAGCCTCGGTGTAGGCAACGTTGCGCGCGTACGCGACAACGGGATAGACGAGGAGGAGCGAAGTCAGTAGGAGGACCGTCGCCTGTGCTAGAAGGAGGTACTCCGAAACCCCTTCCATCACACCGACCTCCTCTCAGTCAGGAGTAGCACAGCGTTAACCGCGGCGTAGACGGCGGCGACGACGGCGACCGACGTTACGACGGCGTAGAAGGTCGGCGGGACCTTTTCGAGGTACAGGCGGCTTCCGTCAGCGACTACGTAACAGACGAGGACGACGGGAATCGGAGCAGTCACCTTGCTGAAGGGAGAGCCACGGAAGCCGAGCGCCGCGACGACCGAAAGAGGGAGCGCGGCGGAAAGAAGTACGACGAGTCCGAATATCAGCAGGTCGTTGAGCATCAGGGGTAACTTTCCGCCGTCCCGCAAAAAATCTTACCCCGATTTTCTCATCCGGGTTTACTACCAGTCAGGAGCGAAGCCGGGGTCGATAAGACGTTCGCGTTCGTCAACCGAGGTTATCTTCTCCACGTCGTCGGAGTCGAGCGACACGTCAAGCGCGCCGTAGTTCTCGCGTATACGGTCGGGGTTCTCGGACTTAGGTATGGGCTTTGCGCCGCGCTCGATGGACCACGCGACACAGACCTGTGCCGGCGTCGCGTCGTGTTTCTCCGCGACATCCTGTACCTCGGGGAGGTCGAGCGCCTTCCCGCGCCCGAGAGGCGAGTAGGCGACTACGTCAATACCGGCGTCGTCGGCGAAGTCGAGCATCTCGTCCTGCGGAAGGAGAGGATGCATCTCAACCTGGTTGGCGACGAGAGGAGCGTCGAGCTTTCTCTGCGCCTCACGTACGAGTTCGGGGGTGAAGTTGGAGACGCCGACGTTCTCGATAACGCCTTCGTCGTAGAGACGGTCGAGTGCTTCGAGAGTGCCGTCGCCGTAGTCCTCCGCAGGCCAGTGGACGTACAGCAGGTCGATGGTATCGACGTTAAGGAGGTCACGGCTCCTGAGTGCGCTTTCGTAGGCGTCGTCGTGGTGCTTCTTGCCGCTCTTGTCGTACTTGAGGTTGTTGTTCCATATCTTGGTGGCGACGAATACCTCATCGTTGGGTACGTCGGAGTTTTGGAGTCCTTCGCCGACGTGGCGTTCGTTGCCGTATATCTGCGCGGTGTCGATATGCCGGTATCCGGCGTCAAGAGCCGCCTCAACGGCTTCCGCACACGTCTCCTGTCCCTTGTTCTTCCACGTACCTAAGCCGATTTGGGGTATCTCGTCTGACATAGATGTGGCTTGGTGTGCGCGGTACTAAGTTGTGACGGTAAGAGTGCCGAGAAAGAGGCTACTTGTGCTTGTCTATGATTTCGTACGACCGTTTCCAGTCGTGCGAGTCGTCAAAGTAGTCCTCCGCAATCGGCGTCTGAGGTAGGTCACCGCGCTCCTTCTTTTCGTCTTGGTACGACGGGCGGCGGTCGTCCTTGTAGAACCTGCCCGTCAGGACCTTACCCTCATACAGACCATCCTCGGTTGTGCGCATCATCTCCCATGCGGAACGCATGTCGTCGAGTTCGAAGTCGTCGTACTCGTCGCTGTCCTGAACATCGATGTAAGGCACGTACTGCTTGGCGTCCTTGTTCCACGTCGGGCACTGTGTCAGGAAGTCGATATGTGCGAAGCCATCGTGTTCTATCGCCTCAACGAGAATCTCCTTCGCCTGACGCGGGTTGACGGCGGCGGTACGCGCGACGTACGTCGCACCCGCGCTGAGCGCCATCGACAGCGGACGCATCGGCGCTTTCGCGTTTCCGTGAGGCGTCATCTTCGACTTATGCCCCTTCGGCGACGTGGGAGACGGCTGTCCCTTGGTCAGCCCGAAGACCTCGTTGTTGAAGACGATGTAGGTCATGTCGTGGTTCTCACGCGCCGTATGCATGAAATGGTTTCCGCCGATACCGTAGCCGTCGCCGTCGCCTCCGGCGGCGATTACTTCGAGTTCGGGGTTGATGAGCTTCGACGCGCGAGCGACGGGCAAGGCGCGTCCGTGTATCGTGTGGAAGCCGTAGCTCTCAAAGTACGACGAGAGCTTGCCCGAACAGCCGATGCCCGTCATCAGCTGAACCTCGTCAGGGTTCTTACCGAGTTCGGCGAGAGCCTGTTTCAGCGCCTTGAGAACGATGAAGTCTCCGCACCCGGGACACCATGTCGCCTGCGGTTCAAGCTCCGGCGTGTAGTCGTCGGACTCTACGTCGGTTTCTTCGCCAATTGCGCTAAATGCACTCATTGAGGGTCACCTCTCCCTTGTACGGACTCAAGTCTCTTGACGGTTTCCGTATCGCGTCCTTTGCGCGACTGCTCGTGCTGTATCTTGACGTTGTACGATGTCTCGACACCGCCTTCCGCCGCCGACTCGACGGCGTCCACGACCTCCGCGGGACGGAACGGGTCGCCGTCGTACTTGAGTATGCTCGTAAGCTTCTCGTCATAGCCGGCGAGTTCACGCTGAACGTGGTGACGGAACTGAGCCGTAGAGTTGTTCTCGACCACGAACACCTGTTCCGCCTTCTCGATGAAGTCACGGACGGACTCGTGGTCAAAAGGAACCATGTCGCTGACGTTCATCGCGGCAACCGACCAGCCTTCGTCGGCGAGCGTCTCGGCGGCTTCCTCGACGACGCCCTTGTTGCTACCGAACGAAAGGACGGCGTACTCGGGAGACTCCTCTCCGTGGACCTTCTGGTGGTCTTGCTCGTCGAGGTCGTCACGTATATGGTCGAAACGCGAGAGACGGCGGTCCATCTGGCGGACACGGTTGTCGGGGTCCTCGTCGATGTAGCCGTACTGGTCGTGTTCGTTTCCGCTCGTCTTGAACCGTCCGTTCTTCTGTCCCGGCACGGGGCGGGGAGGAACGCCTTTCTCCGCACCGTACTCGAACCGCGGGAAGTCCTGCGCGCCTTCGGGCTTGAGTTCCTGTACCTCCTCCTCGGTCAACGTCGCCTCCATCGAGGGGTCGGGTTCACGGTCGAAGAACGACGCGGGGACGTTCGTGAGACCGCCCGAGAGCTTCTTGTCGTACAGGACTATCGCAGGTATGTTGTAGCCGTATGCGAGCTGGAACGCCGTACGCGTCTGTTCGTAGGCTTCCTCGACATCACCCGGAGCGAGTACAACACGCATCGAGTCGCCCTGTCCGGTGTACAGGACATGCTCTAGGTCGCTCTGCTCAGTCTTGGTCGGAAGTCCGGTCGACGGACCGCCACGCATCGCCTCGATGAGGACGACGGGCGTTTCGGTTCCTTCCGCCATTCCAAGGGGTTCGCTCATCAGCGCGAATCCGCCGCCGGAGGAGCCGGACATCGCCTTAGCACCCGTGTGTGAAGCGCCAATCGCCATCGAAGCCGCCGCTATCTCGTCCTCGACCTGTTCGGCAACGCCGCCGAACTCAGGGAGAAGCTTCGACATGATGGCGAACACGTCGGTCCACGGCGTCATCGGGTAGCCCGCGATGAAACGACATCCTTCGTCGAGCGCTCCGTAGGCGATTCCGTGGCTACCGCCGACGAGAACCTGCTCCTCGTCGTGTTCCCCGTCGGGAACCGTAACGTCATGGTCGACTCCGTGTTCTTCGAGAAGGAGGTCATGGGTGTAGCGGAGGATTTCGACGTTGGATTCGAGTATGTCGCCGCCCATCGAGTCGCTCATAACGTCCTTGATGGAGTCGAGGTCGAAGCCTATCGCCGCCGCGGTCGCGCCGACGCCCGCGGTGTTACGCATGACCTCGCGCCCTTGCTCCTTCGCAATTTCGCGCAGGTTAAGGGGGTAGACGTTCCAGTCGTTCTCCTCGACGCGCTCGTCGAAGTCAGGTATATCGTCGGTGTCTATGACGCCCGTGTCGTAGACGATGACACCGCCCTCGGCTAGGTCGTCGAGGTTCTCGGTCAACGGCTTTACCTCCTCGTTGCCGTAGACGGCTTCCTCGTCGGGTGAACGTGCGAACGAGTCGCCGAGCGCGAGCAGAACGTTGTACTCGTCGGCTCGCGCCTTTATGTCGTCGGGCGACGCGCGCACCTCGTAGTAGGTGTGTCCGCCGCGGATACGTGACGGGTAGTGGCGGTGGGTCGTGACGTTGAGACCCGACCGCATCAGCGCCTTAGTGAAGTTCGTACCGGTCGAGTCTATGCCGTCGCCGGAGCCTCCGGCAATACGCCACACGATTTCGTTGTCGTTCATTAGGTCTCAATCACCTTGAATCAGGATATTGGGTAGACATCAAGTAAAATCTTCGTGTTGTGGCGTTGCTACTACAATCATCGATGCGGCGGGACCGTCGGAGTGAATAGGTCCGACCACGTACTCAAAACATGAGCTACGACGAACTCGTCGAACGGGTAAAGAAAATCTCGAACGTTGGTAACGCCGCAGGGGTGCTACGTTGGGACCAAGAGGTGATGATGCCCGAGGGTGGCACTCCGGCGCGTTCACAGCAGTTGGCGGCGCTCTCGTCGGTTCAGCACGAGCTTCTGACAGACGACGAGACGGGCGACCTCCTCGACGGTGCGGAGCCAGCCGACGGTAGCGAGGAAGCCGTCGTACGTGAGGTACGGCGCGAGTACGACCGCGCGACACGCGTCCCGAACGAACTCGTCGAGGAAATTTCGACGGCGACGAGCGAGGCGCATCCAGTCTGGAGAAGCGCCAAGGAGAACGACGACTTCGACGAGTTCGCGCCGACGCTCGAACGTCTCGTCGAACTCAGGCGGGAGTACGCTGACCACGTCAACCCCGACGTTCCGCGGTACGAGGCTCTCTTCGAGGAGTTCGAACCCTGCCTCGGACTCGACGTTGCGGAACGCGTCATGGGGACGTTACGCGACGAACTCGTGCCTCTCGTCGATGACGTTCTCGCGTCGGGGGTTTCGTACGAACCGCTCCCCGAAGCGGGCGAGGAAGCGCAGGAAGGGGTCGTAAACGATGCGCTCGACGCGTTGGGGTACGACTGGGAACACGGACGCCTTGACGTAGCGCCGCATCCGTTCTCGTCGGGGACCCAGTTCGACGCGCGTGTCACGACGCGGTACAGCGACGACCCGCTCGACGCGTTGACAAGTACGGTCCACGAGTTCGGGCACGCGACCTATACGCTCGGTCTTCCGCGTGACGAGTACGGGACGCCCCTCGGCGAGGCGCGCGACCTGACCGTCCACGAGTCGCAGTCACGTTTCTGGGAGAACCACGTCGCTCGTACACGCGCTTTCTGGGAGTTCTTCGCGCCGCGTTACAACGAGGCGACCGGCGCAGACGTATCGCCGCGGCGCGCGTACGAGGCGGCGAACACGGTCGAGGAACGTAACCCCATACGCGTCGAGGCGGACGAACTCACGTACCATTCGCATATTCTCCTGCGTTTCGAGGTCGAGCGCGCCCTCATCGAGGGCGAAATAGAGGTCAACGAGGTTCCGCAGGTCTGGAACGAAAAGCACGAGGAGTACCTCGGCTTCCGTCCCGACACCGACGCTCAGGGAGCGTTACAGGATATACACTGGTCCCACGGTTCGTTCGGCTACTTCCCGACGTACACGCTCGGAAGCGTCCTCGCGGCACAGGTTGACGCGGCGGTCCGCGACGAGTTCGATGTCGATGGGCGCGTCCGTGAGGGCGAGTTCGACGAGATACGCGGCTGGCTCCGCGACGAGATTCACCAACACGGGAAGAGGTACGAGACCGACGAACTCATCCGGCGCGCGACGGGCGACGACCTCAGCGCCGACGGTTTCGTCGAGTACGCGGAAGAGAAGTACGGCGAACTCTACGGAGTCTGAGAGTCTTCTCTAAGCTGAAGGTATGCTTCGAATAGAACGGCGAGGAGGAAGACGGTAAGAGCCGCTTGGAACAGTTCGGTTACCAAGACTTCAGACACCTCCGCGGCGTAGTCGGTGTGGTGACCGGCGACGAACGAAGACATCTCCGTAGAGATTAAGAATCCAAGGAAGACGACACCGAAGGCAAAGAACAGAAAGACGACGAGTAGTATGAAGACGGAGTTTCTACGCCCCTTGGTCAGGAGCCAACTCGACCGGAGCGCCTCAACGGGTCCGTCGTCTTCGACGGCGGCGAAGATTAGGTAGAAGGCGAGCGCGACGGTTAGGTAGACGCCGGGGACCACTAAAAGAAGCAGACCGACGGATACGAGGACGACGAAAGCCGCCGAGGCGAGGAAGGCAGAGACTGACGCCTTGCCGAAGCTGAACTCGTATCGGGTCCCGAGTTCAGGCGTTCCGTCGGCGAAGGCGCGGTAGGCGTAGACCGCGACGACGACCGTACCGACCTGTGCCGAAAGACTGAGGAGGAGGACGACGGGTAACGCGAGGTCGAAGTCGAACGGACCCGACTCGACGAAGACACCGAGGGGTCCGAGCATGTATGCGTCGCCGCTCTGGCGGGCGACCTCTCCTGCGAGACCTACGACGAACAGCGCGACGGCGAGGACTACACCGGTGGCTGATACGGTTCTTCGGAAGGAGGCTTGGAAAACATCCTCCATGTTGATATGGACGCCGTACCCTGTTTTCCCATCATCCTGAGACATCAGCCTCCCCCGCCGATATTGTGTCTTTCTCCTCACGTAGCTGGAAGTAGGCGTCGGTGATTACGCCGAGGTTGAAGACGAACAGCGCCGCGCCAACCGCGATGTTAATCAGGCTTTCGAGGAGAGGAAGCGCCGAGCCAAGGAGGGCGGCGGCGATGCCTCCGACGATGGTGACAACGACAGAGATAATCAGAAGAGCGACGAGGAGCAGGAATACAGACAGACGCCGTCCCTGAGTAAGTCCCCAG
>JAQZCZ010000091.1 GCA_028751095.1 Euryarchaeota archaeon Ods01
CGTTAATCACCGCCGCAATCGAGAGCGGCGTTGACTACGTCCTCGTCGATGAGGACGAGGTCGGACGCGTACGTGAACTCGGCGACGTGGGCGTCGCGGCGTTCGTTGACGACGCATCGACGCTCGACAAGGAAAGCGGCGAAGCGCCCGACGTTGCGGTCGTCGGTAAACACGGCGAAGGCGACGGTACGGTCGAGTTCCCGCCCGACCTAAGCGGTTCGAGCGACCTGACGACCGTCCGACAGGTCGAAGGCACGGCGGCGAACTACGTCGAGATTACGGACAAGAAGTACGAACGTCTCGCGGCGAAGGCGGGCGAGTACGCCGACTACGTCGTCGTAATCGGGGAGGACTGGAAGATTATTCCGCTCGAAAACCTCATCGCCGACCTACAGGAGGAGGACGCACGTATCATCGCGGGTGTCAACTCGGCGGAGGAGGCGAAGACGGCGTTCGAGACGATGGAGGTAGGCGCGGACGGCGTCCTGCTCGACTCGGATGACGCGGGCGAAATCAAGGAGACGGTACGCGAACGCGACAGGTTCGAGTCGGAGGAAATCGACCTCGTGGACGCGACGGTGACAGCGGTAGAACCAACAGAGATGGGCGACCGCGTCTGCGTTGACACGGCGACACTGATGGAACATGGCGAGGGGATGCTCGTGGGTTCGATGTCGAACGGCTTGTTCCTCGTACACGCCGAGGTCGCCGAGTCGCCGTACGTCGCCTCGCGCCCGTTCCGCGTCAACGCCGGTGCGGTCCACGCATACATACGCGTCCCGGGAGGAGAGACGAAGTATCTGAGCGAACTCAAAGCGGGCGACGAGGTTCTCGTCGTCGATGACGAAGGCAAGACACGCGAGGCACTCGTCGGACGTTCGAAGATAGAGAAACGTCCGATGTTCCTCGTCGAGGCGGAGTACGAGGGCGAACGTTACCGGACACTCCTCCAGAACGCCGAGACTATTAAGCTAATGACGCCCGACGGACCCGTGGCGGTCACCGACCTTGAGGAAGGCGACGAGGTGCGTATGTACGTCGAGGAAGGAGGACGGCATTTCGGAACCAAGATAGAGGAAAGCGTCGTCGAGAAATGAGCCTCGACGTTTCGTCGCCGCGTGTCGTCGCCGCCGTGACCGAGGACGCGCGGCGTAAGGCTCGTGAGGCGCGTGACGAGGGCGCGGACGCCGTCGAGGTACGTATCGATATGTACGACGATGCCGAGGAAGCGCTCGCCGATGTGCGCGCGTGCGACGCCCTGCCCGTCATCGCCACCAACCGCGCCAGTGACGGGCAGACAGAGGACGAACGCGTCGAAAGGCTCGTCGATGCGACGCGGGACGCCGCCGCGGTCGATATAGACGTATCGTCGCCCGACGACACCGTCGAGCGCGTCGTAGAGGCGGCGGAGGGAAACGACGCGACGGTGATAGCCTCGCACCACGACTTCGAGGCGACGCCGCCGAACGACGAGATGTGGGAGACGCTCGAAGAGGCGTGGAAGGTCGGCGACGTTGCAAAGCTCGCCGTGACACCGCAGGACGAACGCGACGTTCTACGCCTCCTCAGGCTGACTCTCGACGCCCGCGACGATGGCGACGGGGCTTTCTGCGCCATCTCGATGGGCGCGATAGGCTCGTACACGCGTTTCGTCGCGCCGCTCTACGGCTCGTGTCTCACTTACGCGAGCTTCGGCGGCGGCACCGCGCCGGGACAGCTTTCCGTCCGTGAGGTCAACGAGTACATGGAGCGTTTCGGATGAGCTACGAGATTCTTGGACATACCGCCGACATCAAGTTTCGCGCGACGGGCGAGACGCTGAGCGAGGCTTTCGAGGGGGCGACGCGGGCTTTCGGCGAGATAGTCGCGCAGGACGAGACGCCCGAAGCCGACGACGTGACGGGCGTCGAGGTCGAGGCGGAGGACGTTGAGGCGCTCCTGTTCGACTACCTCGCGCGCCTCATCTACGTACAGGACGTGGAGGGCGTCGTCGTAGTAGACGGCGACTGCGACGCGACCGCCGAACCTCCGCGCGTTGAAGCCACGTTGCGCGTCGCGCCGAACGAGGGAGGTCTTCTCGATATCAAGGCACCGACCTACAACGAGATGGTTGTCGAGGAAACGGACGACGGCTGGACTCTCGAAGCCGTCCTCGATATCTGAGCCGTAAGCAAGTTATTTCCGGAACCCTTCCGTAGTGGATACGCCATGACAGACATTGAACTCGAACGTGTTGAGGAGAATGTATATGAGATACCCCAAGACGACGAGATGAACGCACCCGGACGCGTCTACGCGTCGGAGGACCTGCTCGACGAGATACGTCAGGACAAGACGCTCGAACAGACGCGTAACGTCGCCACGCTTCCGGGCGTCGTGAAGCACTCAATCGTACTACCCGACGGGCATCAGGGATACGGATTCCCCATCGGCGGCGTCGCGGCGTTCGACGCCGAGGACGGTATCATCTCTCCCGGCGGTATCGGCTACGACATAAACTGTCTCGCCGGCGGCTCGGAGGTAACGTTGGAGTTCGGCAGGCGAAAACGTATAGACGAACTCCGCGACTCGGTTGGCGACGACCGCGCCGTCTTAGCCGCGGACGGCGACGCGTCTTCCGACGTACGCCTGTTCACCGAGGATACCGGCACAGTATACGAGGTAGAGACTGAGACGGGTGAGACGGTCCGTGCCACGGCGGACCATCCTTTCTTGACCCCTGACGGGATGGTAGAACTCGACGACATCGACGAAGGCGACGAGGTTTTCGTCCGACCTCTCGTCGGCGTCGAGGACGGAACGCCTGACGAGTTCGTTGTTCTTGACGAGGACGACTTTGAGGACGAGGACCCGCAGCTGGTGGAGGCACTGAAGGAACGCGCCCTCCTGCCTCTACGCTCTACCGACCGGGAGTTCGCCCTTCTTCTCAAGCTCCTTGGCTACCATATCGGCGACGGCTCCTACAACAACCACGGTGAGACGACGTTCTACGGAGAAGAGTCGGCTCTGCGCGAGATACGGGACGATATACGCGAGCTTGGATACAAGCCTTCGCGTATCTACTCGCGCGACCGCCAGCACGAGGTCGGCGGAAACGAGTTCGAGACTACCGAACACAGCGTCAAGTCGACCGCGAACTCGTTACAACAGCTTCTCGTGCGGCTCGGCTCTCCGAAAGGTCGTAAGACCGAAAGCGGATTCACCCTTCCGTCGTACTTCGACCGCCTTGCAGACTGGCAGAAAGCCCTCTTCCTCTCGACCCTGTTCGGTGCGGAGATGAGTGCGCCCGCGGCACAGACTGAGACGGTTCTGTACGCCCCGACCTTCTCCCAGAGCCGTGTACCCGAGCATGCCGATGACTGCGAGGAGTTCGTCCGCGGAGTCGCCGATGCTCTCGAAGAAATTGGCGTTGAGACGAACGCAGTCAGGAGTTTCAAGACCGAGACGGGAAACGTCCGCGTCCGTTTCGGCGTCAAGAACAGCACCGACAACCTCATCCGTTTCTTCTCCCAAGTCGGGTACAGGTACTCTCCTGAGAAGAGACGTGACGCCGCTGTCGCCCTCCGGTATCTCAGGCTCAAACGCCGTAACGTTGAGGAGCGTGTCGAAGCCGAGCGCGAGGCGGTCGCTATCTACGACGGCGGGGCGTCTCCTGCGGAGACGAAGGACTCGGTCAATGTCAACGACCGTTTCGTTGAGAGGAGCGTCTACGACGGACGTCAGGGACGCCCGCGTCCTTCCGACGACTTCCCGTCGTTCGACGAGTTCCGAGCCGATACGGAGGTACGTGACGGATACCGTCTCAAGACGCGCGTCGTCTCCATCGATGAGGTCGGGGAAGAGCCTGTCTACGATATCGGCGTAGCGCATGATGCCCACAGGTTCGTCGCCGACGGCTTCGTCGTCTCCAACTGCGGAGTCCGTCTCCTCAGAACCGACCTTGACTACGACGACATACGCGGAAAGGAGGAGACGCTCGTCAACGCGTTGTACGACGCCGTTCCGTGCGGTCTGGGCAAGGGCGGCTACCTCAACACCGACGAGGACGACCTGCGCGGTATCCTCGAACGCGGAATGGAATGGATGCACGAAAACGGGCACGCGACCGAGGAGGACCTGCGCCGGTGTGAGGAGAACGGACGCCTCCCCGGCGACCCGTCGAAGGTTCCGCAGGAGGCGATAGACCGCGGCGTCAATCAGGTTGGCTCGCTCGGTTCGGGAAACCATTTCCTTGAGGTCCAGCGCGTCGCGGATGTCTTCGACGACTCCGCCGCCGACGCCTTCGGTCTGCGCGAGGACGGCGTCGTCATCATGATACATTCGGGTTCGCGCGGTCTCGGACACCAGACCTGTACCGAGTATCTGCGGCGTTTCGAGAAGACGTACCCTGATATGGTCGATGAACTCGTAGACCGCGAACTCGTCTACGCGCCCATCGCCGACGAGGTGGCGCAGGACTACAAGGACGCCATGTACGCCGCGGCAAACTACGCGTGGTCGAACCGTCAGGCGATGACACAGGCGGTGCGGCACACGCTTGACCGCGTCTTCGGCGGCGTCGATACGCGCCTCGTCTACGACGTCTGCCACAATATCGCCAAGGAGGAAACGCACGAGGTTGACGGTGAGAAGCGCGACCTAATCGTCCACCGCAAGGGCGCAACACGTGCCTTCCCCGCAGGACGCGAGGAGGTTCCCGATGTCTACTCCGACGTGGGACAGCCCGTTCTCATCCCGGGAAGCATGGGCGCGTACTCGTACATCCTACGCGGCGGCGAGAGGTCGCTCAAACGTTCCTTCGGTTCGACGGCACACGGAGCGGGACGCCTGATGTCGCGGACGCAGGCTAAGAGTGACTACTGGGGAGGCGACGTACAGGACGAACTCGAAGAGGAAGGCGTCTACGTCAAGGCGGACTCGTGCGCGACGATAGCCGATGAAGCCCCCTGCGTCTACAAGGACGTAGACGAGGTGATACGCGTATCGGACGAACTCGGCATCGGTCAGAAG
>JAQZCZ010000079.1 GCA_028751095.1 Euryarchaeota archaeon Ods01
GTCGATTGCGACCGACTCGGAGGCGACGATATAGCCGTCGTCGAGCTTTCCTATGCACAACGGACGGACGCCGAGCGGGTCGCGTACGCCGACGACGCGGTCGTCGTGCATCAACGTCAACGAGTAAGCACCGCTGATACGCCGCATCGTACGTTCGATAGCGTCGAGGAAGCCGTGTTCTACGAGGTTCGCGGCGAGTTCATGGACCATGACCTCGGTGTCGGACTCGGTCGAGAACGTATGTCCGCGCTCCTCGAACTCGGCGCGTATCTCGTCGGTGTTGACGAGCGTGCCGTTATGCGCGAGAGCCAACGAGCCGCGTTTCGATGTGACTGTGTAAGGATGGCACGAACGTTCGTCTATCTCGCCTGCGGTTGGGTAACGGAGATGTCCGACCGAGGCGCGTCCGGGGAGATGCTCGATATCCTCGTCCTCGAAAACCTCAGGGACGAGTCCAAGACCCTTCTTCGAGTGTTGCTGGAATCCGTCGTGCGTAACTATACCCGCGCCCTCCTGTCCGCGGTGCTGGAGGGCGTAGAGGGCGTAGTAAGTGGGTAACGCGGCGTCACCTTCGGAAAGCCGTATCCCAACGACGCCGCATTTCTCCTGCATTACTCTTAGTTGTCGCCCGTCTTGTTCTCCCAGCTGTACGAGCGCTGTTTCGACGACTTACCGAAGCCGCAACTCGAACAGCGCTTCTTGGTCTTGTGGTAGCTCTTCTCGCCGCAACGGCGGCACTTCACGTGTACCTTCTTGTTCCGTTTACCTTTGCTCGGTGTACCTTTAGCCATCGTACTCGGAGACACGTCATCCCCGCGTATAACCGTTTTGTCTCCGAACCGAACGTTTAACCCCCGCGCCGCCCCGTCGCCTGTATGGAGATACGTTCCCGACACCACCTGCGCGACGACGAGGCGGACGAGGTACGCGACGCGCTCCGCGACTCTCTCGGCGTCGCCCCCGCCGAAGACGCGAGCATAGAGGAAGCCGAGGTCGATGACGGACCCGACCTGTATCTCGTCGACGGCAAACCCCTCGTCGTCCGTATAGACGGCGAATACTTCGTCACCGTACAGGGCGCTCTCGCGCTTGAACCTGACGACGCTCTCGTTACAGTCGATGCGGGCGCGGTTGAGTTCGTCACCAACGGCGCGGACGTGATGCGCCCGGGTATTGTCGAGGCGGACAGCGGAATCGACGAGGGCGACCTCGTCGTCGTCGTTGAGGAGAACCACGGAAAGCCGCTCGCGGTCGGACGCGCGCTCACCGACGGCGACGACATGACGGGCGACGAAGGACGCGTCGTCGAGTCCGTCTACCACGTCGGCGATGAACTCTGGGAGTTCGAAGCCTGAGGCGGGCGCGTGACGGGCGTCTGACAAAGAGTTATTAGCCGGAACGGCGACGTTTCTGCCATGAGCATAGTCGAGAAGCTTCTAGGACAGGAGAACCGCCGGACAGCGAAGGAGTACGAGGAACTCGACCTCGAACAGTACGAGGACGAGGTCGCTAAGCCCGAGGTACGCCGTCATATACATATCGCCGAGATACGTGGACAGGAAGGCGTCATGGATATCAAGGACCTCGTCTACGACGGCGACATCGTCCTTGCCGACATCTCGCATATCAACTCCGACAAGAGGCTCGAAAGCATGATGGAGGACTTCCGTAAGGTCACTCAGGAGGTCGGCGGCGATATCGTCCAGAAGGGCGACAACCAGCTCATTATTACTCCAGGGAGTATCGCGGTCAGCCGTGAGAAGATAACGCGGTAGCCGGGTCGCGTAAGATAGCCGAAACCACTTTACGCGTCTGCTTCCTTTCTACTGTCGGTGAACAATCTTGCAGTGTGAGATGTGCGGTGCCGAGACCGACAGTCCAACCAAGATACAGACAGAAGGCACGGAGCTTCAGGTCTGTTCGAACTGCACGGAGTTCGGCACCGTCATACACGACGAAGAGACAGAGAAAAGCACCGGCGGTGGGTCTTCCGGAACTTCTTCCACGTCAGGCTCCTCCGGTTCGAAGAGACGTCAGTCGCCGCCGAGTTCGTCCTCTCCGTCTCACGACGACCCTTTCGACGACATGGGGACGCTTGCACCCGACTACGACGCGCGCGTCCGGAACGCACGTGAGAACGCGGGGCAGACTCAGGAGGAACTCGCAGACAGCCTCAACGAGAAGCTAAGCCTTATCCGTAAGATAGAGCGCGGCGAGATGCGCCCGAGCGAGGACGTGCGTACGAAGCTCGAATCCGAACTCGGCGTCTCGCTCACCGAGGAGGTCGGCGGCGAGGAGTGGGATACGGAAGGCTCGTCGGGCGGCTACACCGTCGGCGATATAATCGAACGCAAGGACTGATGTTTCTACTTGTAAACCTCAAGACCTACCGCGCAGGAACGGGCGAAGACGCCGTCGCGGTCGCAGAAGCGGCGCGTGACGTAGCCGACGAGACGGGTGCGCGCGTCGCCGTAGCGCCACAGGCGGCTGACCTGCGCGCCGTCGCCGAGACGGGCGTCGAGACGTTCGCTCAACACGTCGATGGCGTCGAATACGGGAGTAACACGGGCGCGACACACGCGGGAGCAGTAGCAGGAGCGGGCGTGACGGGAACGCTCCTCAACCATTCGGAACGCCGTCTCCGTCTCGCCGAAATCGACGCCTCTCTCAACGCCGCCCGCGACGCGTCTCTCGAAACCGTCGTCTGTGCCAACAATCCGGCGCAGTCCGCCGCCGCCGCGGCGCTCGGACCCGACGCCGTCGCCGTCGAACCCCCCGAGCTAATCGGCACGGGGACGCCCGTCAGCAAGGCGGACCCTGACGTTATCACTGACACGGTCGGACGCGTCCGCGAGGTCGCCGACGTTCCCGTTCTATGCGGCGCGGGGATAACCTCGGGCGACGACGTAGAAGCGGCGCGCGAACTCGGCGCGGAAGGCGTGCTGGTCGCCAGCGGCGTTGTCAAGGCGGAGTCACCGCGCGATGCCATGCTCGACCTCGTGACCTGACGCGAACACAGAACTTTTTACCCCGCGCCACCGTCTGAACGACGGATGGATATCATAAACACGAAGGAGATGTCGAAGGACGATATCGTCGCCGTCCTCGACAGAGCGGCCGAAATCGAGCCGTCGGACGCGCTCGACGGAGACGTACTCGCACTCCTGTTCTTCGAGCCTTCGACGCGGACACGTATGAGCTTCGACACCGCGATGAAACGTCTCGGCGGCGACACCGTCGATATGGGGAGCGTCGAGTCGTCGAGCGTCAAGAAGGGCGAGACCCTCGCCGATACGGTCCGTGTCGTCGAAGGGTACGCCGACGCCATCGTCCTGCGCCATCCGCGCGAAGGAGCGGCACGTCTCGCGGCTGAGTTCGTCGATGTTCCGGTTATCAACGCGGGCGACGGGGCGGGGCACCATCCGACACAGACGCTACTCGACCTCTACACGGTCCGCGATAACGTCGCCGCGGCGCTCGGAGACCTCCATGTCGGTATCATGGGCGACCTCAAGTACGGAAGAACCGTACATTCGCTCGCGTTCGCGCTTGCCAAGTTCGGCGCGCGTATCACATTCGTCTCGCCTCCGTCGCTCCGCGTCCCCGAGAACGTCCGCACGGAACTCGGGCGCGCAGGCATTGAGTTCAAGGAGGTCGACGGCGTTGACGACGTTATCGACACGCTTGACGTTCTCTACGCAACGAGGATACAGAAGGAACGTTTCCCCGACGAGAAGGAGTACGAGAAGGTCGCGGGCGAGTACCGCGTCACGCCCGAAACGCTCGAAACGGCGCGCGACGACCTCGTTCTGATGCATCCGCTTCCGCGCGTAGACGAAATCGCGCCTGATGTCGATGAGACGCGGCACGCGAAGTACTTCGAACAGGCACACAACGGCGTTCCCGTACGTATGGCGGTACTCGACATGGTGATGTAGATGGAAGAGCTAAAGATACAGCCGATACGGAACGGAACAGTCGTCGACCATATTCCGCAGGGACAGGCTCTCAACGTCCTGCGCGTCCTCGGCGTCGACTCAGCGACGCGCGATGTCGTCAGCGTCGCCATGAACGTTCCGAGCGACGAGATGGGACGCAAAGACATCGTCAAGGTAGAGGACCGCCGTATTGACTCGAAGGAGGCGGACCTTATCGCACTCATAGCGCCCGACGCTACGGTTAACGTCGTCGATGACTACGACGTGACGGAGAAACACGACGTTTCGATGCCCGACGAGATACGCGGCGTACTTGCGTGTCCCAACCCGAGCTGTATTACCAACACGCGAGAGCCTGTCGAGACCGTCTTCGACGTGCGCGACGACGAGATACGTTGCGAGTACTGCGGGACGGTTCTCACCGACGAAATAGCCGAACACCTCGCGTAAAACCGTCTAAAGCTCTCTGACGAGACGGAGTAGCTTTTTCTTGTCCTTCTCGGGTATGTCGGCGTACTGTACCGCCTCTTGTACCGTCTCGTGGTCGCTTCGCATCTTACGCGCGAGGTTGAGTAGCGCGTCTTCGTCGGGGTTCTGCTCTATCTTCCGTTTCAACTCCGACATCTCGCTCTCCAGACGTTCGATGGCTTCTTCTGACATAACTCGCGGTACATTTTCCACCCGTATAAGCCTGCGTCAGACGCCCGTCACATGAGACGCGGTACCGAAGCGGTAACGTCTGCTCCTTCGCTGTACAGCAGATACGGCTCGCCGTCGGGCTTCTCGAAGCCGTTTGCCTCGAACAGGCTGTTCGTCTCTATCTCGGCGCTCGCCTCACGTAGCTTCCACGGAGGATGCGAAATCTCGCCGCGTAACGTCGTCCCCGTCCTCTCGGACGTGACAAAGAAGGCGTAACGCTCCGTCAGGAACTCGTCGAGAGAGCCTTCTTCGGGGACGAACTCCTTGCCGACGCCGTGGTAGGTTGCCTCGAAGTCGGCGTCGGACGCCCCCGGATGCTGTCTCGAAGAGCTGAAACGTATATCGCCGTCCTCCTTCTCGAAACCGGTCGTCGCCTTGTAGTACGGAAGTCTGTATCCGAGACGCGCACCCGTCACCCCGAGGACGTCGTCGGCGTCGAGGCTGAAGAAGTAGACACCCTGCACGCCGTCGACGCGGACGTAGGTACGGAGGTTTAGCTCGGCGAAGTCGAGACCTACGCACCGCGGCGCGAAACGGGGGCGGACTTCACGCATCATGAACGGCACGACGCCGAGCCACGCCCTGCCGTCGTACGTGTCTACGTCCACCCCTTCGGGGAGATGCCGCGCGACGGTTTCGGGTTCAACGTCCCAGTGCGCGAACAGAAGGTCGTCCCACCGCATGCTGAGAACGTCCATGTTTCAGCTACGTCCCGCGCGCGTATCCTGTTTCCGTTTCCTCCCCGCCGTCAAAACTAAGTCGGAGAAGCCCGTACTCGCGTCGAGTTGCGAGAGTACGACTACAGCTACGAAACCGACGAAGGGGAACTCCGCTTAGGCGTCTACCGGAACGCGTTCAACGCCTACGTCCGGTGGAGCTTCGACGACCGCTCGGGAGAGATGGGCGGGATGACGGGCGACGGGATGCTCGTCCTCGACGTTGAGGAGTACGTCCGTTCGAACGGTGACGCCGAGACGGTCGCTCTTCCCGACGAGGCTGTCGAACGTATCGAGGAAGACCTCGACGAGATACGCGAGGAAATCGCGCGGGAGATGACCGACAGCGAACTAGAGGCATTCGAGGACGACAAACAGGTCATACTGCGCGCGCGTGAGATACTCGCCGAGGAAGGGGTGCCGACTGTCGACGTTCCCGAAGAACACGTATTCGAGAGCGACGGCGACGAGGTCGCTCTGCGCGCCGAAGGACGTGAGGGAGTCGCCGAACTCCGTATCGAGACGCCCGTGGCTTCCGGATACTCCCCGATGTACGACCTCGGCGACGGCGTCGTCTCGCTTCCTGCCGACGACTGGGGTATCTCGCGGGAAATCGACGTCCCTGAGGATGTCGCCGAGGAGGTTCTGGACGACCTTCAGGAGCTACAGGAACAGCTCAACGAGCGCAGGGAGGCGTACCACGACGCTGTCCGGCGTGCGCGCGAAGAGGTTCTCGATGAGTAGCCACCGACGGAAGGCTTTTGTTAACACGTGACGTAGACAAGTATGCGTTGAGAAACGAAAGGGGACTTCCCAAGGATGCCGCCTTCTGAACTCCTGAAGCTCGTCGAAGGCGGAGAGCGCGAAAATATCGAGTTCAAGGAGCGTCTCGAACCCGAGACGCATCTCGAACGCGGCAGGCTAGAGTCGCTCGCTTCTCAGATGCGTCACCGTATTCTGACGGGCGACGGCGTCGCCGTCTACGTCGTGGGCGTGACAGACGACGGCGGCTTGAAGGGAGTGTCGGAGGAAACGTACGACGAAACCATCGAGGTTCTTTCGAAGATAGCGACCGAAGCCGACGCCGTACTCCGCGATGTCGAGACGCACGAGGTTGACGGCGGGCGCGTCGGTGTCGTGACCGTCGCCGACTCGTACGGCGAGACGGAGCATATCGTGGTCGGGACGGCGGGGCATGTTGACCACGGTAAGTCAACGCTCGTCGGAACCCTCGTCACGGGAAGCGCCGACGACGGCGACGGGAGTACACGCGCCTACCTCGACGTACAGCCGCACGAGGTTGAGCGTGGGCTTTCCGCCGACCTGTCGTACGGCGTCTACGGCTTCGAGGATGGCGAAGCCGTACGTATGAACAATCCGTTGTCGAAACGCGAGAAGTCGGACGTAGTGAGCAACGCCGACCGTCTCGTGAGCTTCGTGGATACGGTCGGACATGAGCCTTGGCTACGGACGACGATACGCGGAATCGTCGGA
>JAQZCZ010000124.1 GCA_028751095.1 Euryarchaeota archaeon Ods01
AGGTCGTTGCGCGCTCGAACTCGCCGCGTTCGTTCGTCAGGTCGTACTCGCCCCATTCGCCGTCTATGAAGGCTCTCATACTTCGGATACGGGAGGGTGTCGGATATATCCGGCGGCGCGAACCAAAACGGTATATTGCGTCGGGACAAAGAGACGCCAACGTGTCATTCCAGTCGCAACTTACGGACGATATCGCCGAGGAACTCGCGGCGGAACAGCGCTCCATCTCGGTCGCCGAGTTCTTCGAAAAGAACAAGCATATGCTGGGGTTCGACTCCCCGGCACGCGGTCTCGTTACGGCGGTCAAAGAGGGCGTCGATAACTCGCTCGACGCATGTGAGGAGGCGGGTGTCCTACCCGACATACTCGTCGAAATCGAGGAGGTACGTGACGGCTACCGTCTCGTAATCGAGGACAACGGACCGGGTATCGTCAAACGCCAGATACCCAAGATATTCGGTAAACTGCTGTACGGTAGCCGGTTCGGGAAGCGCGTGCAGTCGTTGCCCTCGGATCAGCTCCTGCTGGTACGCCGTGACGGTAACACTGAGTTCATACCTATCGGGGTACTCTGCGAAGCGTATCTGACGGAGGACGGAGAGGCGGACGGTCTCGTAGCCGGCGACATAGAGGTGCCGTCGTTCAACCGCGAGACACACGAGATGAGCTGGGAGCCGGTTACCGGCGTCGTTCGCCACGAGACGCAGGCGAAGACGTACGAAATAACGACGGAGAAGGGGCGGTCAGTAGAGGTAACCGGCAACCACAGCCTGTTCACACTGACCGAAGAGGGAGGAACGGAAGAGGTAGACGCAGAAGAACTCGAATCCGGTGACTTCGTCCTCGCACCACAGCGGATTCCGACACCCGACGAAGAGAAGGAAGAAGTGAATGTTCTCGAACATCTCAGACGCGAGGAACTTGAGGGTCGCCGTATCTACGTCTACGGCTTTGACCGTGGCACCATAGAAGAACTGAAGACGGGCGAGAGGGTACGGAAGAAGCCCTCGGAAGACAGTAACAGAAAACGCACATACTACCGGTACGACGGCGTCGACATCATGAAGGACAGTCTCGAAAACAACTACCTCGATAAGGGCTACCTGCCCGCCGAGAAGGTCGTCGGACTCGGTTGGGAAGACAGGGCAGCCGACCAAGACTGTGGACTCAAAACGTACCAGGTCGGCGGCGAGGAGACCACGGTACCCGTCTCGGTACCGCTCGACGACTCGTTCGCCAAGCTCCTCGGATACTACATCTCCGAGGGGCACGTCGATGACCGTCAGATAGGATTCACGTTTGGGTCACACGAGAAAGAGCTTATCGAGGAGACCGAGAAGGCTGTCGCGTCCGTCGGCGGAAACACGACTACTGTCGAGCGCGAACGTAGCTCCACG
>JAQZCZ010000106.1 GCA_028751095.1 Euryarchaeota archaeon Ods01
AATGGGGCGTCCGTTCTACGCCGAACCTCGTCTCGGCGCGCGGCTTCTCAACGACGAGGACGCCGAGGCGGTCTGTAACAGCTGTAACAACTGTACGGTGCCGCAGGTAACGGGTGCGCGCGGCGTCTGCCGGACGCCATCAGTGCTTCAGGAGGCGGCGGAGCTACGCCAGGAAGGCGCTTACGACGCCTGATGCGACGGTCGGGGAGAGGCGAAGGTAGCCGGAAGGGAGACGACAACCGCGGTTCCGGCGGCGTAGAAGGCTGTTTCGAGTAGAACGTCGCCGCCAGCAGGGGCGACCAGACCGACGGCGACGGCAGGGAGCAAGGCGACGAGTACGGCGTCGGGGTCGCGGACGACCTCGGAGAAGTCGTACCTATCGACGACGAGATGCCAGCCGAGGTAGCCGCCGAGGGGCAGACCGACGCCGACAGGGAGACGGTAGTCTGAGCCGAGTGCGACGCCAACGACGGCGACGGTGAGGGCGGCGGAGAATGCGACCTCGGGGTTACGTCCGTGCCACGAGACGACGCCGAGGTAGACGGCACCGAGCACCACACCCGCGATGGCATCGATGGGATGGTGGACGCCGACAGCGATACGCGAGAAAGACACGAGGACTATACCAAGAACCGCCGCCGTGTACCGAGCGCGGCGCGTGCCTATATCAAGTACCTCGGCAAACAGAAGGAAGACGACCGTCGCGCCGAGAGCGTGCCCGCTCGGGAAGGCGTAGCCCGACTCTGCGACAGCATGGAGTTCTTCGGGTGGGCGCGGGCGTGCGAAGACACCTTTGAGTCCCGTCGTGAGTGCCGCGCCACCGATAGCAACACCGACGACGTAAGAGCCTGTCTCTCGGTTGTCGGTTAGGAGGTAGAATCCGATGACCGCGAAGCCAAGGAGGGCGGGTTCGCCGAGATGAGTCACGACGGCGAAGAGGTCCCTTATCGGGTCGGGCAGGGTTTCGTGAACCGTTCTAACGCCTTCGACACCTATCACGTTCCGAGATTGGTAAGGGGGTTAGTTAATCTGACGGAGATATATGTCGGCTACCACCAGATACAATAGAAGGAAGCCTCTAACTAAGCGGGATGACAGAGTTCCCCGACTACCTTGACGTGGACTACACCGACGGCGAAGGCGGATCGCCTGATGACTACACTACGCTTGACCGCAAGATGCAGAAGGCTGTGGAGGTAACTGCGAAGGGATTAGAGGAGTACCGTAACCCTGCGGTGATGTGGACGGGCGGGAAGGACTCGACACTAACCCTCTACTTCATCAAGGAGGTCGCCGAGGAGTACGGATACGATATGCCGCCCGCTGTCTTCATTGACCATTTTCAGCACTTCGACGATATCACCGACTTCGTCGAACGGTGGGCGGATGAATGGGGTGTCGAGGTTGTCTACGCGCGTAACGATGACGTGCGCGAACACGCCGATGAACCCGGCGACGAGGTACGTGTCGAGGACCTGAATGAACAGAACCAGCGACACGTCCGCGAGATTCTGGAGTACGACGACGATACCTTCCCGTTCCTACTCGACACGTACGTCGGCAACCACCTCCTCAAGACGGTTCCCCTCAACAACGCCATCGAGGACATGAGTATCGACGGTATCATCTCGGGCGTACGGTGGGACGAGCAGGAGGCACGCGCCGACGAGACGTTCTTCTCGCCACGCCATGACCCCGACATCTACCCACCACACGACCGCATCCATCCGATACTCCAGTTCGACGAGGCGGCGGTCTGGGACGCGTTCTGGAACTATGTCGTTCCCGACACTGTAGAAGCGTACCCCGACGAGGGCTACGTGCCGCAGGGATACGACGACCTCCCTGACGGCGTGGAGCGTGAGGACGTACCTATATCACCGAAGTACTTCGAGGGCTTCCGTTCGCTCGGAAGCGAAGTCTCGACCGAGAAGAGCGCGCCTGAACCCGCGTGGCTACAGGACCTCTCGACCGAGGAACGCGCCGGACGTGCGCAGGACAAGGAAGACCTGATGGAGCGACTCCGCGACCTCGGGTACATGTGACGACAGGCTTAACACGCCTAACTGTGTATGTGTACCCATATGGGTACGAGGAATATATCTTTGACCGACGAGGCGTACGAACGTCTGAAGGAACGGAAGGAGGGCAACGAAAGCTTCACCGACGTTGTCCTCCGACTCACATCGGAAGACCCTGAGGACTTCTCCGGTATCGTCGGGGCAGGAATCGAGGCGTCTTTCGGGGAACTGGAAAAAAGTAGGAAAAGGTCGGACGCAGACGACAGACGTGAGAGGATTCTCGATGGCTGACTACCTCCTCGACACCAGTTTCCTCATAGACCTGATGAACGACGAGGAACGCGCGAAGGATGTCCACGAGGATACCAGAGGTGAACAGGCTACTTCGACCGTCTGTGTCTACGAACTCTCGAAGTTCAAGGGCTTCTCACCGTCGTCGTTGGACAAGAACCGAGTGCTCGGCTTTTCCGCCGGAGATGCCGAGAGTTCGGGGGAACTATACCGGAGCCTGAAGCGCGAAGGCGAACCTGTCGGGGAGACCGACAGCATGATAGCCGGTGTCGCCCTCAACCGGGGTCTGACACTCGTGACGCGCGACACCGATTTTGAGAAGGCTGAGACAGTTGGTCTCGATGTCCTGTTCTACTGAACCAGACTTACTCCGTCCATATCCTCTGGCACATCGATTCCGAGAAGGTCGAGTACCGTCGGTACAATATCGAGTATGTCCGCACCTTCAGCGTCCACATCCGCGCCCTCGACGGCGAGTGCGGCGTCGTCGAACGTATGCATCCCGTTGCGTGCGCCCTTCGAGAACACCTCTGCGTCGTCGTCGAAGCCAGCCTTGAGGTCGTGCCCGCGCGTCGGTATTGCGACGAAGTCGGGAGTGCGCTCGTACTCTTC
>JAQZCZ010000104.1 GCA_028751095.1 Euryarchaeota archaeon Ods01
CGAACATCTCAGACGCGAGGAACTTGAGGGTCGCCGTATCTACGTCTACGGCTTTGACCGTGGCACCATAGAAGAACTGAAGACGGGCGAGAGGGTACGGAAGAAACCCTCGGAAGACAGTAACAGAAAACGCACGTACTACCGGTACGACGGCGTTGATGTCATGAAGGACAGCCTCGAAAACAACTACCTCGATAAGGGCTACCTGCCCGCCGAGAAGGTCGTCGAACTCGGTTGGGAGGACAGGGCAGCCGACCAAGACTGTGGACTCAAAACGTACCAGGTCGGCGGCAAGGAGACCACGGTACCCGTCTCGGTACCGCTCGACGACGCGTTCGCCAAGCTCCTCGGATACTACATCTCCGAGGGACACGTCGATAACCGTCAGATAGGATTCACGTTTGGGTCACACGAGAAAGAGCTTATCGAGGAGACCGAGAAGGCTGTCGCGTCCGTCGGCGGAAACACGACTACTGTCGAGCGCGAACGTAGCTCCACGCGCGTGAAGGCGTTCGGCTCTCCGCTGTGCATCTTCCTCAAGAACGTGTGTCGCGCCGGTGCGGAGAACAAACGTATACCTGGCTTCGTCTTCGGGGCATCCTCGGAGTTCCAGCGGCGTTTCATAGCCGCCGTGTACGAAGGCGACGGCTCCGACAGTTATCCGAGCAACGAGCTGTCGCACACGACGACCAGCGAAACCCTTGCGCGACAGCTCTCCGTCCTGTGGAGTATGCAGGGTGTCGTAGCCAGCACCGAAGAGCAAGAGCGCACGGATGGATACGGAGACGGGGAGACGACGGTGTACCGGACAAAGGTCTACGGCGAGGACGTGAGCGTGTGCGATGTCTTCGAAAAGAGTACCGGAACGGTGGGGCAACAGCACAAACGGATACCTGTGTCGGTACTCGACGAGGTTCGTGTCGGCGACGCCGCCAGCCTCAAGACGGTACCCGACACTGTTCCCGGGCTACTGATGGCGGCTGGTGTGGGGTCGTCGCTTGAGCACGCATCCGTCTACAGGTCGCTCATAGAGGACGCCCTTGACGGAGAGTTCGTCGATAAGTCCCGATACGTCCCCGAGATGAAGAGCATGGGGCTACTCGACGGCGACCACCAGCCGACGGAAAGGCTCAGGCGGCTCTGGACGGCGGTACAGAGTCTACACGGCTTCTCAGAGACGGATATGTGCCTCCTGCCTGTGAAGTCGGTTGAGGAGACCGAATCCCCTGAATACGTCTATGACATATCCGTTCCAGGGGAGACCGGCTACGACGAGAACTTCGTAGTTGCGAACGACGGCGCGCTCACAGTCAAGAACAGCCGCGGACAGCAGGGTATCGGTATCTCGGCGGCGGTTCTTTACTCACAGTTGACGAGCGGTAAGCCCGCAATAGTCACGTCGAAGACACAGAGCGGTGAGGCGCAGAGGTTCGAGGTCATCATCGATACCGACACCAACGAACCCGAGATTGTGTCGGAGGAGGAGGTCGAATGGGACCGGACGCACGGAACGCGTATCGAGATAGAGATGGAGGCGAATATGCGCGCACGGTCTCAGTTACACGACTACTTCAAGAACACCGCGGTCGTCAACCCGCACGCCCGCCTCCGTCTGCGCGAACCGCAGGGCGAGTTCTCCTTCGACCGCGCGACCGACGAACTCCCCGACGAGCCGAGCGAGATAAAGCCGCATCCGCACGGTATCGAACTCGGTACGCTCATCCGTCTTCTCGAATCGACCGACTCGTACAGCGTCCGTGGATTCGTCGGAAACGAGTTTACCCGCGTCGGAGGAAAGACAGCGGACAAGATACTCGACGGCTTCCGTGACCGACATTACGGGCGTGAAGCGGCGTGGTCGCCGCCGCGCGGGTACGAAACCGACGAAGGACTCGCCGAGGTTGTCGCCGACGCCGTGGCGAACAAGCCCGCCGACGCGACGAGAAGTTTCGCCGAGGAGGTTGCAGAAAAGGTCGGGGCGGCGGACCGCCTGACGCGTAGCACTCTCGCTGGAACCGTAGACGAAACCGCGGAGGCTCAGGACGAACGTTTCGGCGACACCGTACGCGAAAACGTCGTCGAGGCTGTCTGGAGTCGCGTTGTCGAGGGACGCGAGGACGACCTTTACGCCACACTCAACGCCGCGACGACCGACCGGAAGGACGAGAGCGCCGTCCGTGACCTCGCCGAACGTCTCGCGGCACGGTTCGAAGAGGCGGGCGATTCGATGACACGGAACGCGGTTGACGACGCCGTCAACGCCGCCGCGGACGGTGTCGAGGAGGTGCGCGACGAACGTTTCGGCGAGAAAGCACGCGAGAAGATTGCCGACGCCGTCTGGTCGTCGATGGAGACCGTCGAGCGCGACGTGCCTTCGACCGACGAGGTCGCCGCGGACCGCGATACAGCGCGTCATCTCCTCGACGCTATGCGCGCGACCGACGTAATCGCGCCGCCGACCGACTGCCTTTCGCCGATAGGCGCGGACGACCTTGAGGCAGGTCTGCGGAAGGAGTACGACGCCGATATGTACGCGGCGACGACCCGCGATGCGTCCGTACACGGAGGCGATCCGTTCGTCGTCGAGGCGGGAATCGCGTACGGCGGTTCGATACCCGGGGACGGAAGCGCCGAACTCCTCCGTTTCGCCAACCGCGTCCCTCTCGTCTACCAGCAGGGCGCGTGCGCAATCACGAACACGGTCGCCGACATAGGCTGGAAGAACTACGGTCTCGACGAGTCCTCGCTTCCGCAAGGTCCCGCGGTTATCGCCGTCCACGTCGCCTCGACGAACGTTCCGTTCACGTCGGAGTCGAAGGACGCCGTCGCCAACGTCCCCGAGATAGAGAAGGAGGTTGAGCGCGCCGTCCGCGAGGTCGGGCGCGAACTCAAGAGCCATATCAAGAAGACGAAGTCGCGTAAGAAACGCCGGAAGAAGGAACGTGTAGTCGCCAACCTCCTGCCGCAGATGGCGGAGAAGGTCGCCGAGGTCACGGAGCGCGAACCTCCATCGACCGACGC
>JAQZCZ010000069.1 GCA_028751095.1 Euryarchaeota archaeon Ods01
GTGACGGGGTTTATCGCCGCGTTAACGGCGAGCTTTTCCCAGAGTGCGGCGTCCATCGCGTCGGTCGCACGCGCCTCGACGCCGACGAGCGCGTCTGCGACACCTTCCGCCTCGACGGTTTCGCCGCCCGCGTAGTCGCCGACGATGACCTCGCCGCGTCCCGTGTAACCGACGCAACCCTCGTCAGGACGTAGGTTAGCGCCGTAGGTCGTCGTTCCTCCGAGAACCGTCGCGTCGAGCGTTTCGTCCAGTATCTCCTCGTTACCCATACCGTTCTGTATGGAGACGACGGTGTCGCCTTCGCCCACGACCGGCGCGAGAGTCTCCGCCGCTTCGCGCGTGTCGTAGCTCTTGACCGTGACGAGCGTAAGGTCCGCGGGGCGCGGTTCGGTTGAGAACGACGGACTGGCGACGAACTCCTCGACCCCTTCAACACGGACGCCGCCCTCGAAGGCGTCGGCGACCCGTCGGCGTCCCACGAGATGCGCGTCGACGCCCGCGCGGTCGAGTAACGCGCCGACGAGCGTCCCGAGGCTTCCCGCGCCGAAGACCTGTACGTGCATACCCCGCGTAGACGCTCCGGCGCAAAAACCCTCCGCAACTTCTTTGACGCTCTCGCCCGACCGTACGGTAATGACCGAAACTGAGGAGTCCGAGGACGCCGAGCCTGAAGCCGACGAAGGCGGGAAGCTTGACCCCGAAACGCGTGACCGTATCGAGGACAAACTCGACGAAATCAAGGAGGAGTACGACATACCCAAGGCGTTCCCTAAGGAGGCGCGCGAGGAGGTTGACCGTATCACCGACGGCTTCCGCGACGAAATTGAGGAAGGGGGCGACGAACGCGTCGACCTGCGCGCCCTGACGACCTTCACCTGCGACCCTAAGCGCGCGCAGGACTTTGACGACGCGATTACGATACACGAGAACGACAACGGCTGGCGTCTCTGGGTACATATCGCCGATGTCTCGCATTACGTCTCTCCCGACACGGAGCTTTACGACGAGGCGAAACGGCGCGCGTCGTCGGTCTACTTCCCCGGGCATACCGTCCATATGCTTCCGCCCGAACTCGCCGAGTCGGTCTGCTCGCTCGTGCCGAACGAGGAACGTTTCGCGCATACGGTCGAGATGCTCATCAACGACAGCTACTCGTTCGAAAACATCGATATCTACAAGAGCGTTATCGAAAGCGACCGCCGCCTGACCTACACCGAGGCGGAACGCGTCCTCGACGGCGACGACTCCGACGTGACGGACGAGATAGCCGAAAGCCTCCGTGCCGCATACGACCTCGCAGAGGGGCTACACGAGACACGTAAGGAGGACGGTTCGCTCGTCCTCAATCCGGCGAGGGACCGCGCACATACAATCGTCGAGGAATGCATGCTCAAGGCGAACAAGGCTGTTACGCAGGAGCTGATGTGGAACCGCGGCGTCGAGGCGATGTACCGCGTCCATCCACAGCCGACGCCCGACCAGTGGAGCGAGGCGCTGGAGGAGATACAGGATATCGACGGCGTCTCAATCTCGGCTGAGAACTGGGACAAGCCGCGCCACGCCGTCAACAACGCCATAGAGGACGCGCGCGAGTCCGACCTGCGTAAGATACAGCGCGCCGTCCTCCGCGTCATGCCCCGCGCCAAGTATATGTCGGACCCGTTTGGCGGACATTACGCGCTCAACTTCGATATCTACGGGCATTTCACGTCTCCGATTCGCCGTATCGCCGACCTCGTAAACCACCGTATCGTCCACGAGAACGAGGTACCGGAGGACCTCGAAGCGCTCGCCAACCACGCGAGCGACAGGCAGGTCGAGGCAGAGAGCGCCGAGCGCGACTTCAAGAAGTTCCTCGAAGAACTCGGATTCGACCCGCACGAGGTCGAGGACTACAAGCTCGGGTAAGACTGATACGCGACGGTCACGTACTCCCCCTGTGACAATCAAACTGTACGAACTCGATGGCTGTCCGTACTGCGCAAAGGTACGCCGTAAACTCGACGAGCTTGACCTCGAATACGAGTCGGTCAAGGTACCGTCGAGCCACGGCAAGCGCGACAAGGTGAAGGAGATAAGTGGTCAGACCGGCGTGCCCGTACTCGTTGACGAGGAACACGGCGTCGAAGGAATGCCCGAGAGCGGCGATATCGCCGATTATCTGGAGGAAACGTACGGATAGCTTTGCTGTCTCCACCGGAACTATGAAGTTTCCTTACTCTACGCGAACGGGACCATCTCCGGAAGCGGGAGTAGGGTCACCATGTAGAGAGCGCCGATAGTAACCAGAGCCATAAGAACGGGGAAGACTACGACTGCGTAGTTGGTTTCTGTTATCAGGCTTCCGAGGTCTTCGGTCATCTTGGACACGGGCGGCGAGTCGCTCCTTCGGACGACCACGAGTTCGAGGGCGAACAGCACGACCGTCGCTCCTGCGGACATCATACAGAATGGACATATCTCACCTATGGGGACGAGCTGGAGGTAGACGAAGTAGGACGAGAACAGGACGCCGGTAGCGGTGTATGGCGTAAGTATCTTAAGTATCAGCGGATGTTGGGTGTCGAACCACCAGAGTGCGAGACCGAACGTCCCTATGTAGTAGAACGCTCCCAGCGTCGCTAACGGTATGCCGAGGATGTATCCCCACTGGCTCGTGATAACCGCTATACTCCCCTGAACCGCTTCTGCCGGAATGGAGGGCACTGCAAATAGATGGATTGCCGTGAGAGCCACGGTAACCAGCCACCCCATGAGAGCAACGAGCGTGAATATTCCGAGTATCCCCGTCACTCCGGATGAGTACTCCCATTCGTAACTGAACGTCTTGTCTCGGTTTTGGGTTGCCATCAGATACACCTAAGCGTCCGTATAACAAAAGTATTGTGGTTATTTCCCAATACTACACACATGCGGTGCAGGAACTCTTGCGCTCAGAAAAATTCGCAAGAAGGCATATGCTCGCGCCCGTAGCTCAGTCTCCGTCCTACTTGAAACCTACGCCCGAAGGTTCTGGCGGGCACGCGCCGAGGCTACTCCTAAATGAAAGCCCATCCGGATTATTGGTGCAGAAAAACCGCGGTATAGCGGGAGGGGGATTACTGAACCGATGGTTCGCTCCATCGATGAGCGTGAGGCACGCATAGCATGCCTTCGCAAATTGAAGATTTGCGGGCTGTCAGGCTCCGCCTGACAACTCTAACAGGTCGAGAGGGTTACGGTCGAGTATAGCGGGAGGTGGATTTGAACCACCGATCTCCGGGTTATGAGCCCGGCGGAATCTCCTGGCTATCCCATCCCGCTACCTGTTTCTACCTTCCTTGCGTCCTTAAGAATTCCGGTATCGCAGTCGGTTCGGTACTTCTTCCCGTACATACCGACGAATAAGTTAAGGCGGTGGAGGTACACGGTGGTAGCATGTACGAAAACATACTCGTTCCTACGGACGGAAGCAAGGGTACCGACGACGCCGTTGAGCATGCTCTCGATATCGCCGACAGGTACGACGCAACGGCGCACGCGCTCTACGTCGTTAACACGAGCGCGTACTCGACGCTTCCCGCCGATTCGAACTGGGAGTCGATAACTGCGGCTCTCGAAGAGGAAGGCGAGCAGGCGACGGGTCAAATAGCTGCGAGGATGGAGGAGACTGACGTGGACACCGTCACGGCGGTCGAGGAGGGCGTTCCGCACAAGACCATCATGGAGTACGCGAACGAGAACGACATCGACATGATAGTAATGGGGACTCACGGAAAGACGGGACTCGACCGTCTTCTTCTCGGTAGCGTGACGGAGAAGATTGTGCGCACCTCCGAGATACCCGTGCTGACGGTCAGGATGGTGGAGGAAGACGAGGAATGAACGTTGCCGACCTGATGACCGCCGATGTCGTCACCGCGTCGCTTCCCGGGACGCGTGAGGACGTTATCGAGATACTCCGCACGGGCGAGATAAGCTCTATTCCCGTCACTAAGGACGGACGTTACCGCGGTCTCGTATCGCGCGAGGAGCTTCTCCGCGACGCCGGCGAGGACCAGCTTGCGATGCTGATGCGTGAGGTATCGACGGTTGAGTCGGACGCCTCCGTCGACGAGGTCGCGCGCCTGATGCTCGAAGAGGACGAGCGCCGCGTGCCGGTTGTCGAGGGCGACGCTGTCGTCGGTATCGTGACCCTAACCGATATCGTCGAGTACCTAGCGGGAACCGACGACGGTGACGACGTTGGCGAGTACATGGACGACCGTGTCCTGACGGTTTGGGAAGAAACACCGGTAGCGGTAGCGGTCGAGACGCTGACCCTCGCCGACGACTCGGCGGCGTGCGTCCTTGGCGACGACTGCGACATGGTCGGCATCGTCACCGAAACCGACTGCCTCCGCGTTTCGGACGTTGACTCGTCCTCCGAGGAACTGGGCGAAGCGGTCGCCAACCAAGACGACGACTGGATGTGGGAAGGTATCAAGGCGACGAGTACACAGCTCGTTCCCGTGACACGTGTGACGTTCCCCGACGCGCCCGTGCGTGACTTCATGGCTGAGGACGTTGTGACGGTCGTCCGTAGCACCGATGTCAGCGACGCGGCGGCATCGATGACCGAACACGAGGTTCAGCATCTCCCCGTCCTTCGCGGTGACTCCCTCGTCGGAATCGTGCGCGACACCGACCTTCTCAAGGCGGTGCTTTGAAAACGGTATCCTAATAGGCAGTCCTTCCAAAACCGAAGCCATGTCAGAGATACCTGAACGCCAAGAGGTCGTCGAACTCGCCAAACGGCGGGGTTACCTCTATCCTAGCTTCGAAATCTACGGCGGCGTCTCCGGATTCTGGGACTACGGACCCCTTGGAACGTCGCTCAAGAACGCTATCGTCGGTTCGTGGCGCGATATGTACGTCGTCCGTCACGGATACGAGGAGATAGAGACGACGACAATTGGTAAGGAAGATGTCTACGAAGCCAGCGGACACGCCGACGGCTTCTCCGACGCCCTCGCGTCATGTCCCGAATGCGGGACGTTCTTCCGCGCCGACCATCTCGTTGAGGACCATACCGACATCGAGAACGCCGACGGGATGCCCAAGGAACGTCTCGCCGAAATCCTCGCCGACGAAGGCGTTCCGTGCCCGTCGTGCGGCGCGACGCTTGACAACGCGCGTGTCGAGGAGTTTAACCTGATGTTCGAGACCAACATCGGTCCCGGGACGGCGCGCAAGGGCTACCTGCGTCCCGAGACGGCGCAAGGGATATTCGTTGATTTCCAACGCCTCAAGCGGTACTATCGGGAGTCTCTTCCTTTCGGCGTCACGCAGGTCGGACGCGCCTACAGGAACGAGATAAACCCGCGTCAGGGAATCGTCCGTCTACGTGAGTTCCAGCAGGCGGAACTCGAATACTTCAAGCGTCCCGACGACGAAATCGACGTTTCGCCGGTCGAGGACGTTGAGGTACGTCTCTACCCCGTCGAGGAGCAGGAGGACGACGACGGCGAACCATTCGTCACGACGGTCGGCGAGGCTGTCGAGGACGGCGTAATCGAGAGCGAAACAATCGCCTACTTCGTCGGACGTTCACAGGAATGGTACGAGTCCATCGGTATCGACCCTGACCGCCTCCGTTTCCGTCAGCATCTCCCCGACGAGCGCGCCCATTACGCGAGCGACTGCTGGGACGGCGAGACCCTGACGACCTTCGGATGGATAGAGGTCAACGGTATCGCCGACCGCGCCGACTACGACCTGCGTAAGCACGCCGAGTATTCGGGCGAGGAGATGGGTGTCTGGCAGGAGTACGACGAAGCCGTGGTGCGCGAGGAGACGGTCGCCGACCCCGATATGAGCGTCCTCGGACCCGAGTTCGGCGGAGCGGCGGGCGGTATCGCCGACGCATTACGTGAGAAGGCACGCGACGAACCCGAGGCGTTCGAGGGCGACGAGGTTTCGGTGACGGTTGACGGCGAAGCCTACACCGTCTCAACCGACGCCGCCGGCTTCGAACGACGCGAGGTACGCGAGACGGGCGAGAACGTCCTTCCGCAGGTCATCGAGCCGTCGTACGGACTCGACCGTATCGTCTACTCCGTCATCGAACATTCGTACGACGAGGACGTAATCGACGACGAGGAGCGCACCGTTCTGCGTGTTCCCCCGAAGGTAGCGCCTTTCGACGCCGCCGTCTTTCCGCTCGTCTCGAAGGACGGCTTGGAGGAACACGCCCGCGAAATCGAGGAGAAGCTACGCCAAGCCGGAATGCGTGTCAAGTACGACGGTTCGGGTGCTATCGGACGCCGGTACCGACGCCATGACGAAATCGGAACGCCTTTAGCGGTTACGGTGGACTACGACACGAAAGAGGACGGTACAGTGACGTTACGAGACAGGGACACGACGGACCAATGGCGTGTAGAGAAGGATGAAATCATCGAGGAAATAGAGTCGGTCGTGGAGGGCGACGGATGAGCCTCGTGGAGACGCTCGGCGAACGTATGTCGGAGGACGAGAGCATAGCACGCCGAATAGTCCATTCGCTCTCGTGTGTCGTCGGCGTCGCGTACGTAATAGGACTCCTTCAGTGGCACGAGGTCCAGATACTCACGGGCGTCGGCTTCGTAGTCATCGCCCTCATGGAGATAGACAGGCTGGTCCTCGGTAACTCGTTGCTCGACCCCCTCTACCGTGACTACGAAGAGGAGAGTCCCGCGGGCTACGCGTACGCCATCACGGGAATGTTCATCGCTGTCATACTGACGCTCATCCCGGGAATTAACGAGTCGATGGCTGTCGCAGGTGTCTTCCTTCTTGCCTTCGCCGACCCCATCGTGGGTCTCCTTAGCCCCAACAAGCTCCTGCGGGTCAAGCCCGTCCCTGTGCTTGTCGCTATGTTCGTCACGTCGTTCGTCATCGTTGTCGCTACCGACGCACTCCTACCCGACGTACTCAGGTCGCTTGCCGACAGCCTCGGACTAGGCGAGGAGCCTATCGTCCATCCGCTCCCGCCTATCGACCTGACGTACGCGCAGGCTGTCGCGGGCGCTGTCGGAGCAACCTTCGCCGACGGGGTCAAGTTCCGAGTTGCGGGAGACAAGCCGGTCGAACTCGTCGACCCCGACATGGAGATTAAGGGGTACGTCGTCGACGACAACCTCACGATACCCCTGTTCTCGGTTCTCCTGATGGGACTCGTTGCCGCAGTCTGAGCCAAAGCTATAACTCATCCCACATCCAAAGCCGTCCAATGCCAGATATCTGCGAGTACGTCTTCAGCCCTGACGAGTGGGACGAGAGCCACAGGTCGGAGTCGGCGGTCGACGGCGTCTGGGAATGCCCCCATCCGACACACGTCGACACCGAGTACTGTGTCTTCCACCTCGAACCCGAGCGCCGCGAACTCCTCGGAGTAACTGAGTCGGACATGCGCGACGAACTCATGCGTAGCATCGGAAACGCCGGTTCGGACGACGAAGCGCGTTTCGTCGGCGCGACCTTCCCCGAGGTCGTCGTTGTTGACCAATCCGTCGCCGAGAACGAGGCTGTCGACGCCGTCGACCTACAGCATACTGTCTTCGACGGAAAGCTCGACCTCTCGAACGCCGTCGTCGAGGCTGACCTCGTATTCGACTGCTCCGACCTGCGCTCGTTCAGCGCCCCGAACGCCGTCTTCGAAGGCGACGTATCGTTCCGTGAGTGCGACTTCGACGGCGACGTAAACCTGAGCGGGGCAACGTTCAAGGGCGATGTCTCGTTCAAACGCGCCTCGTTCGAGTCGATAGCCGACTTCGAGGACGCGAGCTTTGAAGGCGACGTTGACCTCCGTTACTCGACCTACAAGGGCGTTGAGACGACGTTTCAGGACGCGGTCTTCGAGGGCAAGGCGCGCGTCAGCGGCGTGACGTTCGATGAGGCGAACTTCACGAGCGCACGTTTCGCAAACGACGCCGACTTCTCCAACACTACGTTCAAGGGAGAAACAAAGTTCCAGTACGTCGACTTCGAGAGGAACGCCGAGTTTGAGAGCGCCGACTTCACCGACAACGCCAAGTTTCGAGGTGTCGACTTCCTCGGCGGAGCAAACTTCAAGGATGCCTCGTTCCAAGGCTGGGTAACCTTCCTTGATGTCGAGTTCGAGGAAAACGCGAGCTTCGAGAGCGCTTGGTTCAAACGCGACGTTAACATGGTCGCTGAGTCCGAGGGCAACGCAGTCCTCGACTTCTCGGGCGCGAGGGTTGGCAAAGGCTCGTTCGAGATAGCGCCGTACGACCCTGTTATACTCGACTTCACCAAGGCGCGTGTGGGCAACGTTAGCCTTTCGATGGACGACAGCGGAAAGAACCCGTTCGACTACGCGCGTTTCGTCGAGACCAAGTTCAGCGGATTCAGCTTCGGCGACTACGCCGACGCACTCGCCGACAAAGACTACGAGATACACGGCTCCGTCGTGCGTTCGGACGACGAACTCGACCTTCCGAGGCTCGAAAAGACGTACCGACTCGCGTCGGACGGCGCGAAAGGAAACGACGAGGGGATTGCTTCGAAGTTCGCCAAGAAGGAGGCGAAGTACCGGCGCGAACGTCACAAGGGCGAAGGAGACACGATGGACTACGTTGTTGACCTCGTCCGTGACTACGGCGTCTACGTCGTCGTTCTTCTGGTTCTCGTCGTCGCCGCGGGTGCTGGATACGTCTATCTCGATGAGATAATCGACGCTCTTCCGGTCTAGACCGAAGACGGGTCCAGACATTCTACCACACCGTCGAAGTCGTCATCAAAGCTGAGGACGTAGTCGATACTGTGGACATCGGCTGTCGCAACAGTAGTTGCGTCGGTAAAGCTCAAGGACTGGTCGGCGTATTCCTCAAAATCTTCGTCGTGGTGAGCGTAGAAGACTCCGGTGTCCACCAGCAGACTCATCCGTATAGTATCTCGTCTACGTCCTCTTCGGACGTGTCCTTACCCGACGACGAGATACCTCTGTGAAACTCCTCTATCTCCTCCTCAGTAGCGGGTACGGTCGTCTCCCGGAACCGGGTGTGGTTTCGAGGTAGACTTATCCGACGCGCCGACGTACCGCCGCTAAGGAATGTCCGAAGCAGAGGCGTCAGGTGACGCGTATATCGAACACGAACTTCTCGAAGATGGAGTCGTCGAACGCCGTATGTACCAGCTTCAGCTTTCGAGCGCCGCGCTCGCCGAA
>JAQZCZ010000118.1 GCA_028751095.1 Euryarchaeota archaeon Ods01
AAGTGCCGTTCACGGACATCTACATGGATGACGAGATGATAGAGGGCGTTGAGGAAGTGTTGAGGGACGGCAGGTACGTCAAAGGTCCCGTGGTAGAGGAGTTTGAGGAGGCGTTCGCCGAAAACTGCGGCACTGAACACGCCGTCGGTGTAAACAGCGGCACGTCGGCGATACTCCTCGGTCTCAGGGCGTTGGGTGTCGGCGAAGGTGACGATGTCTTCGTTCCTGCACACACGTACTTCGCGTCCGTAAGTCCCATTCTCTCGCTCGGCGCGAACCCTGTCTTTGTCGACGTTGACGAGGACACGTACACGGTCGACACAGACGAACTTGAGGAGAAGGTCAAGAGCTCGGACGACGCCGAAGCAGTCATCCCCGTCCACATCTACGGACAGATGGCTGATATGGAACGCGTGACGGAGATAGCCGAGGAACACGACCTTGACATAGTCTCTGACTCCTGTCAAGCGCATTTCGCGGAGCGCGACGGCGACAAGGCGGGAAGCATAGCCGACGTCGGTGCGTTCTCGTTCTACCCGTCGAAGAACATGACGGTCGCGGGCGACGGAGGTATGCTCGTAACCGACGACGCAGATATCGCGGAGCGTGCACGCGCCTTCCGCAACCACGGACGCGACGACGAAGGCACCCACAGATATCTTGGTCTCAACCACCGCATGAGCGAGGTACTCGGTGCCGTAGGCAGGGAGCAGTTAGAACACATAGAGGACTGGAACGATGGCAGACGCCGCGCTGCGCGCGTGTACGACGAGAGGCTCGCCGAGGTGGACGAGGTCACCGTCCCTGAGGAAGACGACTCGAACAGACATGTCTACCATCTCTACGTCGTGCAGGTACCCGACCGTGACGACCTGCGCGACTACCTTGACAAGAACGGCATCGGAACCGGAATACACTACCCTACGCCCGCGCACGAACACCCCGCCGTGGTCGATAGATGCGGCGAGACGACCGTCGAGTTCGCCGAACGGCTCTGTGACAGGATACTTTCGCTTCCTATGCATCCGCGCCTTGAGGAGGAGAAAATTCACTACGTCTGCGACCTGATACAGAGGTACTACGAATGAAATACGGCGTCATCGGCACGGGGTACTGGGGTTCGAACCATGCGCGCGTCGCCGCCGAACTCGTCGACGAGGGAGTCATAGACTCGGTCGTTCTCTGCGACGTAGACGAGGACCGCGTTGAGGAACTTGCCTCGTCGTACGGCGTTGAGTACACGACTGAGTACACCGAACTGGGTTCGCTGGGCGTTGACGCCGCAACGGTCGCCACACCGTCGCCGACCCACCACGAGATAGCGACGTATCTACTCCGCGATGGCGTTAACTGTCTCGTGGAGAAGCCGCTCGCGCTCAGTAGCGAGGAGGCATGGGACATGGTTGAGACAGCGGAAAAAGAAAATCTCGTTCTCGGAGTAGGACATATATTCAGGTACCATCCGGCACTAAGCGACCTGAAGAAACGTATAGAGCGCGGTGAACTCGGCGAAATACGGTATCTCAACACGTCGCGTTTCTCGTTCCGCGTACCTCGCGCGACTGCGGGCGCGCTGTACTCACTCGCAGTCCACGATATCGATATCTCGAACTACCTTCTCGAAAGCCGACCCGAATCACTCTACTGCAACTTAGACAGCTTCATACGTGAGGACATAGACGAGACCGCGACCGTCGTACTTGACTACGGCGGAGCGACGAGCGTCATAAACGAGTCGTGGCAGGTTCCAGTCTACGGAAAGCGGCGCGACCTGACGGTCGTCGGTTCAGAGAAGTCGGCTTACGTGGACTATCTGGAGGACACGGTCGTCGAGATGTACGACAGCAGGATAACACGCGACGACGGAGAGATGCGCGCTAAGAGCGAGGGCAAGCAGGTCTACGAAACCGA
>JAQZCZ010000105.1 GCA_028751095.1 Euryarchaeota archaeon Ods01
AACGTCGCCTTGGAGGGTTGTCTCGCCTTCGAGGCTTACCTCCAACTGCGGCGCGTCGTCGCACGCCGCGTGTTCGGCGAGCGTAGGGTAGATTTCGGCATCACCGTCGGTATACGAAACGTCGTCGAACTCGGCGACGAATCCGCCCATCCCGGGTCCGAGCATAGCGCCCGCGACCATTCCGACGCCGAGGAACGTCGTCAGCGCGAAGACCATGACCGTGGTCGCAACCCCGAAAACCGCCGCAAAACGCCTGTGCGACAGTTCCCCGCGTACGGGTTCGTCGTCTTCGTCATCTTCGGGTTCAGGACGTAGGTCTACCTGAGGAAGCGGTATATCCGACGCTTCTCGCTCACCCTTCGTCATCTGTCCCCAATACGTCTCGGAGAGATATATAAGTTTCCTGATATGGATTCACATACGGCGGAGCAGTCGCTACGGGGTGTGAGCGACAAGAGAATAACGTCGCGTGACGACCGGTCGTCGCTGGTTGTTTCTAAGCTACGCTGACCTCGTTATCCGTCGAGGTGGAGGTCGTCGTCGTCAGGCGAGTTGACTCCACTCTCATCGGCGAGCGACTCACAGTCACGGTCGGTCGGTTCAACTGCGCGGTCAACGGGGTTGTCGAAGGCGCTACGGTCGTCGATGGCAACGAACAGGTCAAGGTTCTGAAGGTCGATGGAACCGAGCGAGACCTGGTGTGCCGCGGCAGTACCCTGAGTGACCTCGAAGCTCGAAGCGTCTATGCCGAACTCAGGAGTGTTCTCAACGGTACCCTCACCGCTGACGTCACCCTCTCCGGACGGAGCGTACGAGTCTTCGACCTCGTCAGTAGCGTCGTCGTCGTACTCTTCAGGACTGAACTCCTGAATGTCAGCGTCACCGAGTTCGAGCGATTCGGCTTCGAGCGCCGTCAGACGGAGGTCAAGGTCCTCAACATCGATTCCTTCCTCGGGAGCTTCAGCGGCGATAGCTATACGCGCTATCTCGTTATCGCCGAACGAGTCGGGGAGGGGCAGGTCCTTGTAGAACTCGACGTCGCCGTCAAGTGTCGTCGTACCGTCGAGGCTTGCCTCTAGCTGAGGTGCTTCGTCACAAGCCGCCTGCGCACCAAGGACGGGGTAGATAGCCGCGTCACCCTCCGTGTATTCGACGTCGTCGAAGTTGGCGACGAAGCCACCGATGCCCACACCCATGGCTGCGCCAACCATACCGACACTCATGAACGATACCAGTGCGATAACGAGAACCGTCGTCGCCATACCCATTACGCCAGCCAGTCTCTTACCTGAATAGTCTCCTTCGCGTTTCTTTTTCTCTGTCATTGTTGTACACTGTCACCTCTGCGACAGTACAAACCAATAACGGTCAACTGTATATAAGTATTACGGCGGGCAGAGAGCGGTCGGCGAGAACGGAAAGAAACCCCCCGAAGGTGGAAGGACGGGAAGTTACAAACGGTCGCAGAGAGACAAAACAAAGACGCGAACGGAGAGAAAGAAAGCTATGAGCCGAGGGCGCGGCGCGCGAACTCCGTCGGTACCGTTAAGTGGGATACTCTCAGACAGTCAGGTATGTCAAGGACTCCCGTGATTGCACAGGCGGTACGTACGCCGCAGGGCAAGGAAGACGGATACTACGCCGAGACGCGGAGCGAAGACCTCGTAATCCCGCTCCTGAACGAGATTGTCGAAAGGACGGGGCTTTCGGGCGAGGAGATAGACGACTTCATGCTCGGATGCGCCCAACAGCGCGAGGAGCAGGCGAACAACGTCGCGCGTATCTGCGCGCTTCTGTCCGACCTCGGCGAGGACGTTCCGGCGACGACCATCAACCGGTGGTGCGCGTCGAGCATGCAGGCGGTCATCAGCGCGAGCGACGCAATCGCCGCGGGACAGCGTGACGCCGTTATCGTCGGCGGAGTCGAGAATATGTCGCGCGTCGAGATGGGCGGAGCGCAGGAGCATTTCCATCCCGGACTCGCCGACGACTACAACGTCTTCGAACTCGGCATGGGTATGACCGCCGAGAAGGTCGCCGAGGAGTACGACATAACGCGCGAGGCACAGGACGAGTACGCGCTCAGGAGCCACGAAAGGGCGCACGACGCGACCGAAAGCGGCAGGTTCAGCGACGAAATCGTACCCATAGAGACGGAGGACGGCGTCGTCAACGAGGACGAGGGGATACGTCCCGACACGTCGCTCGAAAAGCTCTCCGAGCTTCCGACCGTCTTCAAGTCGGACGGCGTCGTCACCCCGGGTAACTCGTCGCAGATAAGCGACGGCGCGGCGGCGCTCCTCCTGACGAGCGAGGAGTTCGCCGACGACCACGACCTCGACGTTCTGGCGCAGGTTGACGACAACAACGTCGCGGGCGTAGACCCGACCGTGATGGGTATCGGACCCGTCCCCGCGACGCGCGGTCTGCTCGAACGGACGGGCGAGAGCATCGACGACTTCGGTCTGGTGGAGCTAAACGAGGCTTTCGCGTCGCAGACGCTTTACTGCCAGCAGGAACTCGGCATCGACGACGAGATATTCAACGTCAACGGCGGCGCTATATCGATAGGACATCCGCTCGGCGCGAGCGGCGCGCGTCTCCCCGTGACGCTCGTACACGAGATGAAACGCCGCGGCGTCGAACGCGGACTTGCAACGCTCTGCGTCGGATTCGGGCAGGGCGCGGCGACGACCTACACGCTCAGGTAGTTGCTCTACGACCCTAACGCGCCCCCCGAGGAAATCTGGCAGACGGGACGGGTCGAGTTCGCGCTCCGTTACCCGTTCTCGAACGGCTGGACGACGGTCGCGGGATGCGCGTTACTCGTCTTTCTGTCGGCGCTGGTACTGCCCGCGGTCGTCCTCGTCGGCTACGCCTACGCCGCCTGCCGCGGCGCTTCGTACGGCGAACTCCGTATCTCAACGCCCTCCGGACTGCTCGCCGCGGTCTGGAAGGGCGCGGGCGCGGTACTCCTGACCGCTGTCGTCGTGACAGCCGTATCGGTCGCGGGCGGCGCG
>JAQZCZ010000085.1 GCA_028751095.1 Euryarchaeota archaeon Ods01
GCCGTTTACCGCAGCGACTACGGGAACGTCGGCGGTTTCGACCGCACGGAGTAGGTCGACAAGACGGTGGGCGAAGTCGCGCGCCTCGTCGATGTTATCAATCGCGGCGATTACGTCAAGGTCGCCGCCCGCGCAGAAATGGTCGCCCTCGGCGGCGAAGACCGCGACGCGTTCGTCCTCGGCGCGCTCGACAGACTCAGCGGTCTCGTCGAGAACCTCGGGCGTAAGGGCGTTGGCGTTCTCGGGGCGGTCGAAGGTTAGCCACGCCGCCTCGTCGCGCGTCTCGTACTTCATAGCCTTTCTTGTACGGAGGTCGGGAAAAACGTTCGGCGTTATCCTCGCAACTGAGCGACCGCTTCTAGGAACTGTTCGTCGCGGCGGACGAGATGGGCGGCTACGTCGCCGACACCTCCTGCGAATCCTGCGAGGACTGCGACACCGACGACACCGAAGCTGAGTGAGGAACCGACGAGACCGCCGATTAAGCCGCCCCCGACGGCGGTGAGGGCGGACTGGACGGGCGTGTCACAGAACAACATAGAGGAGGTAAGCTGTCGAAGGTCAAAGGGATTACGGCGGATGTCAGCGTCGCCTTCGTTAACCGGCGAAACCCCTTTGCGGGGGCTTCTCACATACCCTACATGGTCGACTTTTCGCTTAACGAGGAACAGCGCATGATACGTGAGTCGGCGCGCGAGTTCGCCGAAAACGAGGTCAAGCCCCGCGCCCGAGAGGCGGAGGAGAACGGTGAGTGGCCCAGAGATGTCTGGGAGAAGGCTGTCGAGACGGGCTTCGTCGGCGCGGAGATACCCGAGGAGTACGGCGGGGCAGGGATGGGAAGCCTCGAAAGGACCATTATGTGCGAGGAGGTTTCGCGTGTTGACGCCGGTATGCTCGCCGCGATAGGTACGGAGTTCGGGTCGCGTATGATAGCCGAGTACGGGACGGAGGAACAGAAGGAGCGCATCCTCCCGGGAATCACGAGCGGCGAACTCATCGGCGCTATGGCGAATACCGAACCCTCGCACGGAAGCGACGCCGCGAGCATAGAGACGAGCGCGACCAAGGACGGCGACGAATACGTTATCGACGGCGTCAAGACCTTCGTGACGAACGCTCCTATCGCCGACTACGCGCTTACGATGTGCCGGACGGGCGACGAGGACAGCGGACACGCCGGTATCTCGGCTTTCATCGTCGAGACCGACCGCGACGGCTGGAGCATCGAGTCGGAGTTCGAGAAGACCGGCTGGAACGCCTCGCCGACGGCACAGGTCCGTTACGACAACGTCCGCGTGCCGGAGGAGAACCTCGTCGGGCACGAGAACTACGGCTTCTACCAGCTAATGGAGTTCTTCGAACACGAACGCGTCGGTATCGCGGCGCAGGCGCTGGGTATCGCGCAGGGATGTCTCGACGAGTCGGTTGACCGTACCGACGAACGCGAGCAGTTCGACAGGACGTTGTCGAAGTTCCAGGCGATACAGCACAAGGTCGCCGACATGGCGGTCAAGGTCGAGAACGCTCGGCGTCTCGTCTACGACGCCGCGGCGAGGCTCGACGAGGGCGAAAAGCCGACTAAGCTGGCGAGCATGGCGAAGCTGTACGCGAGCGAGATTGCCGAGGAGGTGGCGAGCGACGCCGTACAGATACACGGAGGCTACGGATGGACGCGTGACGCGCCCGTCGAGCGACAGTACCGCCACACCAAGATATACCAGATAGGAGAGGGGACAAGCGAGATTCAGCGCAACATCATCGCGGGCGAACTACTCGACCTCTGAGCCTTCGGCGAACGACGGATAGACGAGCAACGCCGCGCCGACGACGGCGAGGAGCGGGAACTCGTAGACGACGGCTTCGACACCCGCCTCGGTGACGTAGGCGACGTACGCAGTCCATCCGAGCGCGACGAAAGCGGCGACGCCCGCAACGGAAACGGAAACGTCTCGGTTAGCGACTGCCGCCGCACCCACCGCAAAGAAGACGACGGCGACGGCGACACGGAGCGCCGTCGTCTCGACTCCTAAGACGAGGGTCGCCGCACCCTGTGCTACGACCATCAAGGCACCGGTGAGGCGGGCTACGTCCGTTGGTATCACGTGTCACCCTCCCCGCAGTCGTGCGCCCTGACCCAGAGACGCCCGAGATGTGAGAGACGTGTCTCGTGGCTCTTTCCGCTCTCCGACTGCTCGACGTATCCCTTCTCGCGTAGGGAACGTACGTCGTAAATCACCTTCGACCGGAAAGAGTCGGTGTTTTCGCGTCCCGTCCGTTCGGCGACGACCTCGGCGAGTTCACTCACCGACTCGACGACACCCTCGTCGTCAAGGGCGCGGAGAAGGGTGCGCTCAAACTCCTTCAGGTCGGCGGGCGGCGTGATAGGCATCTCGATGACGTGAGAGCCGTCGAACTCACGCGCACCGACCGTTGTGCCGCGTTCGTTGAACTCGCGGAGGAGTTCGTTCGCACGCGAGTAACGTTCGTCGAGTTCACGTTCGGCGGCGTCGGTTAGCCCTTCGTCCTTGAGACGGCGCATCAGACGGACGACCTCATCCATCTCGTCGGCGAGTTCGGTTTCGAGGTAACGTTCGGGTGCGGTGTAGTACGCGAGTACCCTGCCACGTGCCTCCTCGTCCTCGACGACGACATGCTGTGCGGCGTTCGTGAAGCCGAAGGAGACGGTCCGCGGCATCGCGCTCACGTTGATACGGACCTCGTTATCGTCGTCGAGTTCGTCACGGAGAACGCCGTACGCGAGCGCGAAGATGGCGTCGTAGTCGTAGACATCGTCTATACCGACCGTCCGCGTCTCGGCGTCGAACAGCGACGCGAAGTCCTCCCGAAGCTTACGCGCCACGTCCGCCGAACCCCTCGCGCCCTCGATGAGAACAGCGCGGTCGACATCAACCTGGTCGCGGACGAGAGGCGCGACGAGACGGTCGTAGTCGAAGCCGACGGGGACGACATGCGTCTTCATCGTTCTTGGGTTAACGTCCGTCAGGTAAAACCTTCCGGCTGTCCGGACGACGGGCTTTTGCGCCTCGCCCGCTTACGTTCTCCATGCCCGTCTTCGAAGCCGAGACGCGCGTCGAAGCGCCGCTGGACGACGTATGGAAGTTCCATTCAACCACCGACGGTCTCGAAGCCCTGACGCCCGGATGGATGCGTCTGACCGTCGAGGAGACGCGTGGACCCGACGGCGAACCCAACCCCGAGGTTCTGGTCGAAGGCTCCGAGGTAGATGTCTCGCTCAAGCCGCTCGGCATCCTCCCGCGCGTCTCGTGGCGCTCGGTCATACTCGAACGTGAGCGCGAGGGAGGACGCGCGTACTTCGTCGATGAGATGGAGGACGGACCGTTCAGACGGTGGCGGCATACGCACGAGTTCGTGGCGGACGGAGACGTGACTATCGTACGTGACCGCGTCGAGTACGCGCTTCCGCTCTGGATGCTCGGACGCGCGGGTTCGCCCGCCTTCCGCGTGAACGCGTACCTCATGTTCCGTCACCGGCACCGGAGGACGCGGGAACTGTTAGAGTGAGCCGACGGCTTCCGCGGCACGCCGCCCGCTCAGCATAGCGCCGTTTATCGACGAGTCCTCCGTGTAGTCGCCCGCGAGGAAGACGTTTCCGTCAGGTGCGTCGTTCGCCGGAAGCGTGTCGCGGAAGCCCGGCGGCTGGAGGAACTGGGCGAACTCGACGGTGTCGACGTGTACCTGTTCGGCGTCAACGTCGATTCCCCACCGCGCCAGCGCCGAACGCGTTCCGCCGACAAGCGCGTTCTCGTCGTCGCGGGCTTCGAGCCACGTAGCGCTTACCATCGGCGTGTCGCGCGGCGAATGCTCGGGCGCGACCTCCGAGACGGGCGCGATATGGCTTGGTTCGTCGCCGCGCGGGTCGGCGTTCAGAACGAGCTTTCCGTCTACACCAAGCGGTTCGTCAAGGACGTAGTACGCGGTCGTACAGCCTTTGCCGCCGTCGGGTGTCGGTACGCCGGTCAGCCGTTCGGCTTCGCGTGGGTCAGCCGCGACGACGACCGCGTCGTATCCCTCGGTCGTCTCCGTCTCGACGCCAACGGTGTCTCCCTTCGGCGTAACATCCTCGACGGCGGTTCCGGTTACGACCTCAGCGCCCGCCTCCTGCGCCTTCTCTGCGAGATGTTCGGGTATAGCGCCCATCCCGCTCGCCGGAACGACGGTCCGTCCGCGGGACAGAGACGAGAAGGTGAATTCGAATACCGACGACGAGGTGCCGAGCGACCTGTCGAGCGTCACGCCGCCGTAGAACGGCTCCGCGAAACGTTCGATGAAACGCGACGAGAAGCCGCGTTCGCGGAGGTATTCGCGCGTCGTCGTCTCGCCGTCCGCGAAACAGTCGTCGCGGCTCTTTCGGCGGAGTTCGGCGCGGAGACGTAGGACGCGTAGCTTGTCGCCGAAGGTGGCGTCGCGGCTAAGGAGCGCCGCGGGTGCGTCGCGGGGGGCGCGCAACGGGTCGGCGAGAGTCGATAAGCCGTCGTCCGACGCCACGTGCGCCCCGGGTGGGTAGTCACGTAGGTCAAGGGCGTCGTAGTCGAGGTAACGGCGCGCCTCCGGATACGCGGTGAACAGAACCTGAAAGCCGCGGTCGAATACGTAGCCGTCGCGCCGCGTCGAACGTACGCGTCCGCCGACACCGTCGCGTCTCTCGTAGACCGTAACGTCGTGTTCGGGCGCGAGTTCGTACGCGGCGATAAGTCCGGAGAGTCCCGCGCCGACGACCGCGACCCGCATCAGTGGACGATACGCGCGAACTCCTCGCCCTGTAGAAGCGCGAGGTCGTTCTCGTCGGCATACTCGCGTGCGTCCTCAACCGACATCGCGCCGCCGGTTTCGTCATCAAGCATCTCACAGACGACCGTCGCAGGAACAGCACCCGCCTCCTCGGCGAGAGCGATACTCATCTCGGTATGTCCGCGTCTGCCGTCGATTAGGTCGTCGTGTGCGCGGAGGACGGCGACGTGTCCGGGGGCGCGGAACTCCGAGGGAAAGTCGAAGGCTCCTCCCGCGAGAACCGTCTCAACCGCATCGGCGACGCGCCGTATCGTCTTAGAGCGGTCGTTGTCGGTGACGCCCGTTCGCGTCGAACGGTGGTTGACCCACGCCGCGAACGACGAACGGTCGTCGTATTCGAGGTCGGCGTCCACGAGCCTTTCGTCGCCCGCGTCGGCGAGTTTCTCATCGAGGTATCCGAGTCCGAGTGACTCCGCCGCGTCGGGATGGACGGCGACACAGACCAGCCCTCCGGCGTCGTTCCGCATACGCGCGACCTTGTTGGGGGTCATCTCGCTCGCGGCGTAGACCATATCGACCTCGTCCTCGCGGTCGTCGAAGTCGTGGACGAGAACAGGCTTTCCGTCACGGAGGTCGGCGAGAGCGTCGTTCATTCGAGGCTCACCTCGACGTTGACCTCGTCGCCGTAGTCAAGCCCGAGTTCGTCACGTATCTTGACGGGCGCGATGACCTCAAGCGTGTCGTCGGGGTAATGCGACCGATGGGGGCGGATGACGTGGGCGTCGGTTCCTTCGACTGACGCCTCGTAACACGTCGCCGCGCCGAAGGTCCGGTCCTCGTTCTCCCATTCGTCTATCGGGATTCCTTCGGCGTTTTCGAGCGCCGCCCTCCTCCGCGTACTTTCGTCGTCAAGAGATAGGTTGAGCGTGCCGGGAAAAGGCTCGTATCCGAGACGTTCGACGAACTGCTCCACGTACCCGTCAAGCGAGATGTAGTACTTGCCCTCACCCATTCCGCTCACGACCTCGCCGACGAGTTCGACCGTGTCGTCGTCCTCGAAGATACGCCGGTAGTCGTCGTACTCGCGCCGCAGGACCGTCTCACCCTCCTCGGTCACCTCAACC
>JAQZCZ010000024.1 GCA_028751095.1 Euryarchaeota archaeon Ods01
CGAACGAGGAAGCGAACGGCGTGTCGCGCGGTCTGACTGAGACGCTCGACGAACACGGTTGGCGTATAGCTACGACGTACCAGGACAAATCCCGAGGACAGACGCATACGGATGTCATCAGAAAGTAAGCCTATGTACCCTTGTAGGACCATCAATGGGTTTTATGTAACGGGAGGTCTATAGTACTCATCATGTCGGGTACTACATGGGTCAAACGGGACGAAGAAACCGGCAGACTGCAGAAGAAGTACTCCGACGACGCGTTCCTGCGCGCGGTCGCCGCGCGAGAGTACGGCGCGCAGACGCAGGAGGTCGCGGACGACGTTGGATGTCACCTCAATACCGCGCGGAAGAGGCTGAGAAGCCTCTCCGAGAGCGGCGAGGTGGTACTGCTGAACATGGGCGGCACGATAGTATCGCATCTGACCGAGGAAGGAAAACGCGCACTCGAAGAACAGTGAACGAAGACCGTCGACCGTACGAGCTGAAGCCCATCTCGCCCGAGGAGGCGGTGGAGAATTTTCTCCGCGAGCGCGAGGACGAGGACAAGTACAAAACGCTACGAAGTAAACGCCACCGACTCAACAGCTTCCTGCAGTGGTGTCGAGAGAACGACATCGACGACATGAACGACATCGACAGCAGGAAGCTTAACCTCGAATACCGACCGTGGCGGAAGGACGGCGAGGGAAGCGGACTCCAAGAACTCGCTTCGGTAACGTTGAAGCACCACATGTACACCCTCAAGAAGTTCCTGGAGTTCTGCGCCGACATCGACGCCGTCGAGCCGGGTCTCGGCGAGAAGCTACGCATCCCGGAACTCAATCCCGATGACGAGGTGCGCGACGAAGCACTGCACACCTCCGAGGCGCGCGATATCTACGACTGGCTGAACAAGTACAGCTACGCGTCGCGCGACCATGCGATATTCACGATACTCTGGGTTACCGGCTGTAGACTCGGCGGGCTACGCGCGCTCGATGTAGACGACTTCAACGCCGAAGACCGCTGGCTCCACTTCGTACACCGTCCCGACGACGAACGGCGTCACGGGACTCACACGCCGCTCAAGAACGACGATAGGAGCACGCGGTACGTCTCGATCTATCCCGAGGTGCGCGACATCATACGGGACTACATCGAGCACAACAGGCACGACGTTACCGACGAGCGCGGACGGAAACCGCTGATAACGTCGAAGCACGGTAGACTCGCAGACACAGGGGTACGGCAGACGTGCTACCGACTGACGCAGCCCTGCCGTATCGAAGAGTGTCCACATGACGAGGATCCGTCGTCTTGCGAGTGGACGAGCTATAATCAGTACAGCGGATGTCCATCGTCACGATCTCCGCACGCGATACGCAAAGGCTCGATCAGCGCGCAACTGAACGGTAACGTGCATCGGAACCAGCCCGAGAAAGCGCCCGTCGAAGTCGTCTCGTCGAGGAGCGACGTAGGCACCGAGACGCTGAAGAAACACTACGATGTGCGCGACGAAGTAAGCAAAATGGAGGTAAGGAGGGAGTTTTACGAATGATTCCAAGACCAAATGAACTTACGGTAGAACAGAACACGCGATCAAGCAACCCTGGGCGAACCCATACCTTCTCCGTCGTTAACTCGAAGAGGGACAAAACGCCCGACGGAGACGCATCTATTCCGCGAGGGTACGAAGTGAACCCGTGTAAGGGGCTTTCGTTGAGACGGCGACGTTCGTCTGCATCGAGTTGACCACCCGACTGTCTCCAATCATAGTCGCAATAGGACCGGGATTTTTCCGCTTCTATTCCTGTGTTAACCTATGGTACGTAGAGAACACACGGAGGACCCCCTCGAAAGAATACGTGAGAGGATGCCCGTAGTGCGCTCATTGCTGGACGAAACGGACGACAGAGCCGTTTTTGAGGACGTGACTATAGCAGTCTCGTCTCATCTGGAGCCGAAGACAGGGGTGTACATAGAAAGATTACGCGACGCCGGCGCGGATGTCGTATGCACGCCTAACAAGACGGGTAGCGTTCACGGAGACGTGGTCGAATATCTCGAAGACGAGCCGGATATCACGGTTTTCGCGGACAAATCCATGAGCGCCGATGAACTCAACCAAGCCCACCGTGATGTCCTCAGACGGGACCCTGACCTGCTACTAACTGACGGGGCTGAGCTTCTCGTCAAGCTTCATTCCGAACCCGAGTTCTCTACAGAAGGGGTTATCGGATGTGCCGAGCAGACGACCTCCGGTGTCTCACGAGCTAGAGCACTAGAAGCCGATGGAATGCTCGAAGTTCCGGTGTTCGCGGTGAACCATACGCCGATGAAACACTGGTTCGACAACGTGCACGGCACGGGAGAAAGCTCCCTGAGCAATATCATGATATCCACTAACACAATTACAGCCGGTCGTACCGTGGTGGTTGCCGGCTACGGATACGTGGGGCGTGGAATCGCTCAGAAGGCTCGTAGTCTGGGCGCGGACACAGTAGTCACGGAGATTGACGCACGGAAGGCTATACGCGCCCATATGGACGGACATCGGGTCATGCCTATGGAAGAAGCGTCGAAGGTCGGCGAGGTCTTCATTACCGCAACCGGCTGTTGTCGTGTTCTCAGAAAGGAACATTTCGAGAAGATGCAGGACGAGGCTATGCTCGCAAACGTCGGACACTCTAACACCGAGATTCATCTTGACCACCTGGAATCGTTATCTTCCGAGAAGACAGACAAAGGAGAGGGGATTACCCGTTATACGTTTCCGGATGGCAGACGGTTAGATTTGCTTTCTGATGGCGAACTCGTCAACCTCACGAGTCCGTACAGTCAGGGACATCCGGTCACAGTCATGGATTCGACCTTTGCGGCTATGTTAGTCGGAGGACGCGAACTCGTCCGGAATAGCGAGGACTATGAGCCAGCCGTGCGTCAGCTTCCGTCCCGTCTCGACCGCGAAATAGCGGATAAGAAAGCAGAGACCCTCGAAATAGAGATAGACTCCCTCACCGAGTTCCAACAGGAGTATCTCCAGAGCTGGGACCGAGAAAATATACTGTAGCCCAATTAGTCATCTACTGCTTCGAGAGGACTTTCGTCGAACTCCGGCGCTTCGTCTCTTATGACAGTGGCTAGTTCGCCCAGTTCGTGGGTGAGTAACATGAGGAAGTCGTCAAGGGTCACGATTCCGTAGAGGTCACCGTCTTCGGTAACAGGAACACGACGGCACGACCTCTCGCACATCTTATCCACCACGTCCAGAAGGCTGTCGTCTACGTCTGCCGTGAAAGGACCGTGGGTCATCACCCGATAGGCTTGGATATCTTCTATCGAAAACGGGCTGGAGAGGTCGATTCCCTCAGCCTGCGCAAGCACCCGTACCGATAGGTCGCGGTCCGTCACTATTCCAACAGGCTCGTCGTTTTCCGTGATTACGACACTTCCGACGCTCTCGTCGCGCATCATGTGTGCGAGTTCCTCTACGCTGGTGTCATCGGTAGCCGTTACAACGTCGGTTCGTGCAAGGTCTGATATCAGCATAGGATTAATAGATACTATGCTTCATATATAACTGGGGGACCTAATTACTATAGACGGAGGAGGTACCTCACCGGATGTGTAAGACCCTCTCGTTAAGTAATCTTAGTTCATGGATAGGGTGATGAATCCCAACGACGGAGATATATACGACACCCTTCTTCGGAGGCTTGACGACGCCGGTTCCGGAAAGATTCTGACTCTTCCGGACGGAAGCGTGGATATATACTACGATGTCTGTGGAGTAAAAGAAAACCCCTCCGAAACCCGAGACGAGTTCGTTGACTGTCTTACGGATACGGGCACCAACTCGTGTCATCTGCGCGAGATTGAGCGTACTATGGGCGGGCAGTCGGTTAATACCGCGAAGCAGTGTTCGGCGCTCGGGGACGACGTATCCGTCTTCAGCCATACTGACGACCCCATATTTGACGACCTGAACGCGACGACGTACTCCATGGGGGAACCCGCACGGGTGAACGTACTCGTCTTCGAAGACGAGGAACTACTCCTTCCTCAGATACCGGCGCATTATAGCGACTGGACGTTAGCGGATTTGCTCGCCCTGCCCGATGCACGAGAGGCGTTGAACGAGGCGGACGTAGTATGTATTCAGAACTGGGTGTCTTTCGACAGTATGGACAGCGCTCTCCGTGACCTAGCGGACGAGAAGATTGGTAGCACCGATATAGTCTTCGACCCTGGCGATATAACCAAGCGCGGCAAGTCTGACTTAGTCGCTATGATGGACGCAATACGGTATACCGCGGCTGAGTACGATGTCTTACTCAGCTTGAACAGGGACGAGATGGAGCATCTGCTTGATGTAGCTGAGGTATCCGGTTACGGAAAGAAGGAACGCATTCAGAAGCTATGCTCAAAGCTACGTCTCCGTGCGGCTATTATGCACCATGAGGAGCGGGCTTTAGCCGCGACAGAGACCGAGGAACTGTCCGTGCCAAACATCTCTACCGAACACGAGAGACGGAAGACCGGTGCCGGAGACCGGTTCAACGGCGGCGTTGCGCACGCTATGGCAGTCGGTTGGGACCTGAAGTACGCGTTATTACTCGGGAACGCATGTGCCTCGTATTACGTCGAGAACAAAGAGACGGGCACGCCGGAATCGCTGTCGTCCTTCTTATCGAAACGTTCGTCGTCCTCCTAGAAGGATGAAATCTCGGAAAATCCGGCGGGATACAGTTCAGCGAGGGTGAACTCGTCCACCTCGTCGGATTCTATAGAATCAACCAGTATCCTCAACGACGGCTCACAGAACTCAGCTAGCGTCTGTCTACACATTCCACACGGTGTCCCTCCGTCCTGTGTTGAAACCGCAAGAGCGTCAAACTCAGACACATCCTCCTTCACCGCTTCGGATAGAGCAACCTCTTCGGCGTGTAGGGAGTTGGTGAGGTTGACTACCTCAAGATTACAGCCGGTGTAGATGCTTCCTTCGTCCGACCTAAGGGCAGCCCCTACCCTGTAGTCGGAATAAGGCGCATAAGCCGACTTGCGTCCCTCCCTAGCCGCCTCCACGAGTTTATCGGACATACGGGTTAATGATGCTACGATAGGATATATCTGTGCCCTTCGTCAAGCCACCCCTGAGTTCGAGTTAATGGAGAAATACGCTATCGTGAACGGATATCAGCTCCGGGGAGAGGGCTTAGAAGCTATCCGTTAGCCGCCGAATCCCTCCTGATGAATCCGTGAGGTCAGGGAAGGGCGGATGCCGGTCTCATCTAGCTTAAAACCTCAGGAAAACACTGATGCTCAACGAGCCACAACCGAACTACCTGAGATATGACCGGCGACGAATCCGGCGAGTCCGGTGGACGGAAGACGTTATTAATCGATAGCTACCCCATGCTCGATTTCTACCTCGTCGGTCTACTGTCGATTCTGTATACGGTTACGGTAGTCGGGCTTGTCGGCTTAGGATGGCAGAGGGTTACCGGAGAAGACGCAGGAACGACGGTTGTGGTCGTGGGTGGTACTCTGGTCCTTGGGTCTTTTCTCGCGGTTAGGCTCCTGAGTTCTGACGGAGGGTAACCGTCGCGCGTGGTAGGTAATCTCGAAGCCATGGTTCCTGCGCGTTTCACGCCTGCACGCCTACGCGACAGTCCCCGACAAAAAAAGGGGAGCAAAGCTCCCCTATCGGGCTTCGCAGAGGCGGGCTTGTACAGCCCGTTCTACTGTTAGCGAGTTGGGCTGAAAAAGCTACCGTAGATTCTAAGAACGGTAGAACGGCGTCAGAGACACTCCAGCCACGAAAAGAGGCCGTTACGCATCCTTTCCTCCGCTTCGCGCGAGAACAGATGACCTTCGTCGGCGTAAACGTGCAAGACTACGTCGGTTCCGACCGCCTCAACGGCTCTGAAGCTGTCCCCGACAGGAACCGTCTCGTCGTCGCGTCCGTGGAAGACCGCCGCCGGTACGTCGAGGCTTTCGACAACCTCCGAGAACGGACGGGCTTCGAGAGCCTCGCCGAAGTCGCCCGTTGCGTACCCGTCAAACGTGTCGTTGTAGGTGACAGGGGCACGGACGGCGACAGCCTCGGCGCGGTCGTCTTCTGCCGCGACATGGAAGGCGACCTTTCCGCCGAAGCTGGAGCCGAAGACAACGTACCGCTCCGCGCCGAAATGGTCTACGACGGCGCGTAGGTCGGCGGTACGCGTGGCGAGGTTCTGTTCGTCGAAGCCGAGGTCAGACTCGCCGCATCCGCGGTGGTCGAAACGGACGGCGTTATACCCCTCGGCGGCGGCACGTTCACAACGCCCCTCGTAGCTACCCGTCTTGTCGCTGACGAAGCCGTGGGAGAAGAATATCCAGCCGAGGTTCTCCCTCGACGTGCCGTCGGGCACGTGGCGTACCGCGGCGACCTCGTCGCCGTCGACATATACGGAGTGGTCTTCCATACCCGAGAGGAGAGCGGAACTTCCGTAACCGTTTCGGCTGTCGCGTTACGCAAAGAAGATACGTCGGCGTCGCCTTTCGCCTGTATGCCGATAAAGACCGACTCCGACGTATGGCAGGAGAACGAAGCCGGACCTGGAGCGCGCGAACGTATCGTCGAGTTCCTCGAAAGGAACCGAGGTAAGGCGTTCACCGCGATGGAGATACACCGCCACTCGTTCGACGCCAAGACACCCGAAGCCGAGGAGGACTACGCCTCTTACTCGGCGATACTGACACAGATGACGATGCATCTCGCGGCTCTGAGCTACCACGGAGAGGTCGAGGGCAAGCCGCTACCGAACGAGGAGTTAGACGACAACGACCAACAGGACGGGCATACAGCCTACTACACGGTCGCCGACGACTGACTACTCGGGTTCGTGTAGAAAGATGAGCTTCTTCTGACCTTCTTCGGTGTCGACGACACACATGCACATCGTGAGGGCGGCGCGCGTCCCGAACTCCATCCATCCCACGTCGCTCACGATGAGGGCGTCGAAGGCTCCGTGGGGACACCGCGGGTTGAGGCATTCGATACCCGGGTTGTCGTAGATAGTGCGCCCCCTCTTCGACTCCATCTCGTGTCCCGAGAGCTTGTCGAGTAGGTCGTCGTACTGTTCCTCGGTCATGACCTCGGCATCTTCGTCCATCGGCGGTCCTACGCCGTGCCGCGACGTATGGCTGACGGTCTACTCGCGCGAGAAGAACGACGCGTAGAGTTCGCGGTGGCGTTCGACCTTAGAGACGAGGTAGTAGGCGGTCAGACCGTAGAAGACGACGAGAAAGACGAAGATACCGACTCCGCGCGGTCCGGGTGCCTCAAACTCGACCTGTACGGCGGCGGGACCGTACGTGACTGCGACGTTGTAGGTGCCGTGAAGCAGACCGGCGACGACCAGTCCCTTGAGGGCTATCGCTCCCTTGTGAGACGGACTCGTCCTCGCCAGACCGAGGTAGTAGCCGGCTATCGACGACCAGAGGACGTGCCCGGGGGCGACGGCGGCACGTCCTATCGAGGTCTCGGCGGTCGCACGCAGACCGAACGAGGCGTCGGTGACGAGGTAGAGGAGGTTCTCGAACGTGGCGAACCCCAAGCCCGCGAACGCTCCGTAGACAGCGCCCGCGACCGCAGTGTCGAAGTAGTCGCGCCGGTAGGCGTGGACGCGTATAGCAAGCCATTTCGCCGTCTCCTCAACGGGAGCGACGACCATGTAGAAGAACAGAACGGTGCCGACGACCGGAACGGCGCTAAACAGAGGACGTGTCAGGGTGTTGACGACCAGCGCAATCCCGACTGCGAATCCCGCGAACAGGAACGTAATCCCGAGTCCGAGAGCGGGTTCCTTGGGTGTCGGGTCGGCTTCCCAGAAGTACCACGCGACGAAGAAGGCAGGGATGACCGAGAGAACGGTAAAGATACCTACCAGAGGGTTGAGGGCGAGTCCGAACAGGACCGAGAGACCGAGGACGATACCGACGAGAGTGGTGACGAGAGCAAAAGCGAGTCCCGCGCCGTCCTCGATGAACGAGTACGCGCGGACGCAGACCTTGTCGAAGAGTGTCGTCGGATGCCAGACGGAGATTTCCTGAACCAGCGGCATCGAGTACTCGCGGAAGGAGTCGGAGTGCCGCCGGTGGTAGTCTTCGTCGGGATACCCGTCGTTGTCCACGGTTCTACAACGGTAGCGTCGCGTATATAGCTGACGTGACAAGCTACCTCAGATATTAGGGAGAAAGGTTATGATGGTCGAACAAAACAATAGATGATTATGGTACTCGAAAACACCGGCTGTCCCGACTGCGGTAGCATCGTGAGCTTCTGCATAGATGACTGTGAAGAGGTGACGGCGGTAAAGTGCCTGAGCCAGAACGTCGACCTTGACCGTCACGACCTCGGTTACGCGACGGAGTACAAGCCGTGCCCCGACTGCGACGGACAGGTCGTCGTCCATTACAGGTCGAGCCTGTCAGTAGCCGAGTCGCAGAAAGCCAGAAACACGTAGTCGCCGCCAGTATTATTACGCGCGGGGACGGTTTCCAACCGATGGAAACCAGATACGTCAAGTGCGCTAACTACGACCACGAGGGAAACGTCGAGTCGGTCGGGTACGCTAACGAGATGCACGAGGAGCCGGTCGGGACCAAGAGCAAGCAGGAGGTCATCGACGACATACGCCGCGGGGTCAGTTACGAGATAGCCGTCAGAGAAACACAGGAATGGAGAACCGAGGAGATACACGTTTACGACGGAGACTGGATACGTGTCGACGCCGACGAGGAGCCGGAGGACGAACTCGACAAGATACCTGAGTGTGAACATCCATACGACGGATAAGAACGACGGAGGTCGGCGGTCTGGGGGAAGAGCAGACCTCCGTCGGGGGGACGGCTTAACTGTTAGGTAGTACGATACATATATCTTTCCGTAGAAAACGTCACCTGAATGGTGAGGTAAGTTGACGGCGCAGGAATGACGTATTGCCAGTCTACTCGACCGAGAGAACCGGAACGTCAGACTGCCGCAGGACGCGCTCGGTCGTGCTTCCGAGAAGGCTGTTAGCCTCAGCGTGTCTGCCGTGCTTGCCCATCGCTATCAGGTCGGCGTCTGTTTCGTCGGAACGCCGGAGAATCTCGTCGTACGGCGTTCCCTTTACGACCGTCTTCGTCGAATCGACGCCCGCCTCGTCGGCGAGAGCGACGACCTCGTCGGTCGCATTTTCGCCAGCCTCCTTGAGCATGCCGACGATGCTCCGAGGGGAGTCCTTGTAGTCGTAGATACCCGACTTGACGACGTAGACCGCGTGGACGGTAGCGTCGTACTCCTCGGCAAAGGCGACGGCGTGTTCGGCGGCGTCCGATGCTTCGTCGCTTCCGTCTGTCGGGACGACGATACTGTCGTATCCGTCGAACCCCGAGTCAGGAACCGTCAGCACCGGAACCTCAGAGAGGCGGACGACACGTAGCGACAGGTCGCCGGCGGACGATGCCCCCGACGCAGGGTTACGGAGAGCCACGATATCGACGCCTTTCTCGCTCGCGTAGCCGAGAACCGTCTCGTGCGGCACGCCTTCACGGACAGCCTGAGCAACGTCGATACCACGCTCTCCGGCGGTCTGGGCGACGCGGCTCGTTGCTTCTCCGCCCGCGGCTTCCATGCTTCCGATAGCCTCGGCACGGTCTCCTTCGGAGAGGACATCTGCGGACGAGGGGTCGAAGACGTAGAGCGCGTGTAGCTTAGAGTCGAACGAGTCGGCGAGGTCAACCGCGTGCGGAACAGCACCGTCGGTTCCGTCGGTAGTCACGAGTACGTTGTCGTACATACGCGTACGTATGTGCTCCCCCGACAAATAGACAGGTGTCGACGCCGGATACATAACCTCGGACGACGAAGGCGAACCATGGAACCGTCCCACGTCCTCGTCCCCCTCGACGGCTCGCCGCTCGCCGACGACGCCTTGGAGTACGCCCTCGCTGTCCACGACTGTAGACTGACCGTCCTAAACGTCGTCACGCCGATAGACGCCGGAATGAGCGAAGGCGGCGTTCTCGAAACCGGCGACGATAGGCTGGACGAAGCGGAGGAGAGAGCCGAGAGGCTGGTCGAGAACGCCAAGAAACGTGCGGAGGAACGCGGCAGGGAGGTCGAGACGGTCGTCCGTACGGGTTCGCCAGCTGAGACGATACTGGAGTACGTCGAGGAGGAAGGTATCGACGCCGTTGTGATGGGGAGCCACGGAGACAACGGCGACACCGTCAGACGTATCTTGGGGACCGTCTCGACCGAGGTCGTCGCTGATTCGCCGGTTCCGGTTACCGTCGTCAAGTAGCCCCGACAACCGACGCGAGAAGGCTGTACAGGATGTAGCCGACAGCGATTGACGAGCCGAGGGTAGTGAGCCAGAAGAAGACGGTCCAGCTAATCTTACCGCGCGAGACGCCCGCCGAACCCGCGGCGAGACCGCCGCCGATGACGCCCGACAGTATGATGTTGTTGAACGAGATAGGTATTCCCCACGCTATCGCCAGCTGTGCGACGATAAACCCGGGGACGAGAGCCGCTATCGAGCGCCGGACCCCGAGACGTGCGTACTCGCGCGAGGTCGCCTGAAGCAGACGGGGAGCGCCCGTCCAAGCACCGACGAGAAGACCGACGGCACCGAAGGCGAGGAGAACGAGTATGGGCAAGCCGAGTTCGTCGCGGACGAGGTGTTCGAGGGGTCCCGTCGCTAAGCCGACCTGACTTCCGCCGCTCGAAAACGCGACGATAGCGCCGAGTACCACGAGGAAACGTCGGACGCCGTCTTCGACCGAGTCCTGCATCTGCGACCGTATGTAACGGAACGAGAAAGCCGCGAAGGCAACGGTCGTCAGGACCACGGCGGCGTCTACGCCCGCGACCGTCGGCGCGTCTAGGAGACGCGAGACGTAGCCGGCGACTGTTCCGCCTTCTTCGGGCGACGGTATGACGCCGAAACGTATGTTGACGAGTATACCGCCGACGAGAGCCGCGAGGGCGGGGATGGATAGGTCGTCGGGAACGCCGTCACGGCGGAGCGTCGTCGCCGTAGCGTAAGCGATACCGCCCGACATGAAAGGTACAGCGAGCCAGAAAGCGCCGAGTCTGCCGTAGGTATCCCACGCAGGAGCGCCGCCGAGTGCGAGTCCGACGCCAACGACCGAGCCGGTGGTGGCGAAAGCCGCAGGGACGGGGTAGCCCGAGCGGACGCCGATGAACATATAGGTCGCCGCTGTTAGGAGGACCGCCGTAGCCGCGAGGGGTACGATATCGACGCCGTGTATCAGACCCGTTCCGACCGTCCCCGAGATACTGCCGCCCTGTGTCAGAGCGCCGAGCGACGCGAAGACGCCGATAAGCAAGGCGGCACGCATCGTGGGAACGGCGTTCGCACCGACAGCCGGAGCGAAAGGCGGCGAGTTCGAGTTAGCGCCAAGGGTCCACGACATGAACATGCAGGCGACGGTCGATAGACCGACGAGCGCCCAAAAAGCGGCTGTCACGGTCCGAGTTGGTCAGCCGACGTAATAAGTTCGGCGGGAGCGGTAACGGTTTGTCGGGGCGTCGACAAGGTACGGTAATGACCGAGACGTGGGGCGACCATCTCGCCGAGACGACCGAGAGCCTCCCTTTCGCCCATTTCCGCGAACTCGTCCTCGACCTCTGGGGACTCAGAGGCTTCGAGGTCGCCCACCGATACGACGACGAGGGCGCGGAGTTCGTAGCCGTCCGAGGCGCGGAAGACGCCGAGAAGGAGGTCGTCGCAGTCGTCGAGGAAGCGACCGTCGAAGACGTTCGGGGCGTCGCGGAGGCGGCGGGCGGCTTCAGGGACGCGCTTCCGGTCGTGGTATCGAAACGTTGCCCCCTTGAACCGTCGGAGAAGGCGCGCGACCTCGGCGTCAAGACGGTCGACACGGCACGTATCGCCGCACTCGTCGACCGAGGGGAACTCTACTGGAGCTTCTACCGGTGGGTGGCGCTCGCCGAGTCGGAAGAGCCGAAGGTCCTGAACGTCGGCAAAGCCCCGTTGCGTTACGACGAACGCGGCGACGGTGCCGTCGTCGTCGGAAGGTCAACCGCGGCACGCCTCGGTGTATCGGAAGGTAACGTCGTCCGCGTCGGCGGCGAAGCCTCCGGAGTCGTCGAGAAAGGCGGTCTCCTCGAAACCGACCGTGACTACGTCGCCGTCGACGCCGGCTACCGAGGAATAGCAGGAGAGGAAGGCGACGACGTTACCGTCGAGGTTGTCGAAGCCGACGAGGCGCGCCGTGTCTACGTCCTCGCGGAGCCGGAGGTCAACGACGAGACAGCCGCAGACGTATGGAAAGGATACGCACCGTACACGGGAATGGAGCTTAGCCAGCCGCGGGACGAAGGCGAGGTCAGAACGATGGCTCTCGAAGTCCTCCCCCACGACTACTGCTATGTCGGAGACGAAACCGACGTGGTAGTCGAGGGTTACGCAGGTGCGCGCCGCGTCTTCGACGGCTAAAACGTCGGCAGACCCCCGAGGTCGTCTCCGTCGCCCCCGTCGTCGACACGGAGATACTCGGTGCCGTCGTCGTCCTCCGCAAGCCGGACCTGCTCCTGAAGCTTGAGCTTACCGTCCTCTTCGAGAGCCGTCACGTAATCCTCACCCGAACGGAGGTCCATCAGAACCGACCGTCTCCGCGCGACCTTGGCTTCACCGACGGTCCCATCATCTATATCACGGCGTTTGACGTGTTTGAGACGGTCGTCTTCTTCGTCTTCGTCCCAGTACCTGACCTGTGTTATGGCGTAGTTCCCCCAGCCGCCCATTTTTCGCTGATACATACCCGTCCGTTATAACTCTAGGGGAAAGAGGTTGACAGACAGGTAGTGGAAAGACGTATGGATTGTAGAAACATCAAAGAACTGACATTTCTTAGAGGGGGGTGGGAAACGGGCGTCAGCTAGCCCCGGATGGGATTTGAACCCATGACCTAGTCCTTACAAGGGACTCGCTCTCCCAGCTGAGCTACCGAGGCACGGTAAGGCGTAGAGGCGAAACCCGCATAAATCTAATCCTTCAGGGCTTCGATACCTGGGAGTTCGTCGCCCGAGAGCATCGCTGTCGAAGCACCGCCGCCCGACGAGACATGGTCGAACCCCGTGACGTTGAGCGAGTCGATAGCCGCCGCTGTGTCGCCGCCGCCCGCGACGGCGTACTCTGCCTCCGCCGCGGCGGAAAGGATTTCTTGGGTGCCGCGTTCGAAAAGTGGCTCCTCGTACACGCCTGGAGGTCCGTTGACAACCGCGGTTCCGGCATCGCGGAGCGCCGCCGAGTACTCGGCGACAGTCTCGATTCCGATGTCGAAGGCGGGCGACTCGACAGGGAGTTCGTCAACGCTCACCTCTACGCGTCCGTCGTCGGTCTCGACGGCTACGTCAGAGGGGAGACGGAGAATGTCCCTGTACTCGTCTAGGAGGGCGCGTGCGTCGTCGGCGAGCGCGAGGAAGCCTTCGTCATGAAGGAACTCGGTCGTGCCTTCGCCGACCTCGACGCCGTCGGCAAGGAGAAACAGGTTGGCGACAGCGCCCGACAGGAGAATCTCGTCCGCGGCATCGTGGAGACCGACGTTACGGACGACGCCGAGTGCGTCCTCAACCTTAGCGCCGCCGAGCGAAAGGATGAGAGGCTCGGGGGCTTCGTCGAGGCTTCCGAGAACGTCGACCTCACGCTCCATGAGTTCGCCCGCATACGCGGGGAGACGGCACGGAAAGCCGACGATAGAGGGCTGAGAGCGGTGGGCGGCGGAGAAGGCGTCGTTGACGTACGCGTCGAACAGCGGCGCGAGACGCCGGACCTCGTGTGTCTCCGCCGCCTCGTCGGGCGGCATCTCCATGTACTCCTCGCTGTAGAAACGGACGTTTTCGAGGAGGAGTACGTCGCCCGCCTCGGCGTCCTGCACCTCTTCGCGGACACGTGTTCCGAAGACCTCGTCGACGTATCTCACCTTGCGTCCGATTACGCGCGACAGACGTTCTGCGTGTGTCTCCAAGGTCGTGAAGTCGGCACGTCCCGGGCGCGACTGGTGGCTAAGAAGAACGACGACCGCGCCCTCGTCAGCAAGACGCCGGACCGTGTCAGCGTGTCCGCGTATCCGTTCGTCGTCGAGTATCCGTCCGGTCGCGGGGTCTACGGGAGAGTTGAAGTCGACACGTACGAGTACCCGTTTACCCGCGGCACTGAACTCGTCGAGAGACCGCATTACCGGACCGAGGACGTTGTTACGATTATATCTTGTGATGGGGGGCGACCGACTATCCGACGTTGAAGCCTTCTTCTTCGAGTATGTCGCCGACACGTCCCTTGTGGTTGCCCTGAAGCTCGACCTTACCGTCTTCGGCGGTTCCGCCGCAGGCGAGATTCTTCTTCAGCTTAGTCGCTATCTCGCTCACGTCTATGTCGGTAGGGTCGAAGCCCTCTACGATGGTAACTTCCTTGCCGTACCTGCGTTCCTCGACGCGGATGTTGATACTCTGCGACTCCTTTGCCACGTCCTCGCAGATACAGAGGTCGTCGGGGAGTCCGCAGGTAGGGCAGACCTCAGACACGCGGTATCACCTTGTTGGTAGAGGTCACTGTCATTAAATAGGCGAGGACAGTGGCTTGGCTTCGCGTGCCGTCTCCTTGAGCATGATGATATCCCCCTCGCGTGCGGGACCGACGGCGTTTCTCGTAAGTACACGTCCTTGGTCTGAGCCTTCAAGGACGCGCGCCTTTACCTGCATAGCTTCTCCGTGCATTCCGGTCTTTCCGACTACCTCGACTACCTCGGCAGGCGTCGCGTCGCCGCTCTCGTTTCCGCTTTCTTCCGATTCTGACATCTTGACGCCCTAGATAAGATGGGCGTACTGAATAAGGGTTACGCTTGTTCCCGCCTCTCAGAGCGCCATTCCTCGAACTGCTCCTCAACCTTCTGGCTAACTGCCACGCCGTAGTCGGACAAGATGTCGTTGTACGTCTCGCGCCGGTCCTTCTCCATCTCTACGTCGACATCGGGCGGTATCATCGGTACTCCGAACGTGTCGATGGATACGATTTCATCGCCCTCGTCGTTCTCCTCGGTGTAGATACGGTAGTGGACGCTACCCCAGAGACCGTCGTCGCCGCGTTTCTTGAGCGCCTCGTCAACCTCGTTTATGGTCTGAAGGTCGCCGTCGTCGATACGTTTTTCCTCGCCGAAGACCTCACGCTGTGCCTCCTCAACGGCGTTCTTTATCCAGCCTTCGAGACGGTCTTCGGCGTCCTCCATCCTTTCGTGAATATCCATATGTATGCTCATTTTTGTCACCGGTGTTAAATTAATCTGTCTCACGTATAAACCCGCATTCGATATTATCAGACACGATAACTTTGTAAGCGAGGCGATAAGGTCGGCTCCAAGTACGGCGTATATGCAGTCTTAGACGTGATAACGGTCTACTCCACGCCCAAGTCGTCCTCGACGCGTTCGCGTAGCTCCTGACCGAGGTCGCTCATCGCCATATTGATACGCGAAACCTGTGCCCACGACTCAATCTCATCGGCGTAGTCCCGCGTCTTCCAGTCGTTTGGGAACGCCGGTGCCTCGTAGCCCACGCGGTCGAACTCGGCGTCCCAGAAGAACTCGAAGTCGTCAAGCAGTCCGACACGTTCGACGAGTTCGAGGTCAGCGGGTTCGAGCGCGTCGCGCCAGCCTTCGAGTGCGTCTTCCCAGTGTTCGTCGACAGCGGCGTTTACCTTCTCGTCGTTTAGTGTCATGTTCCGAGATGGTGCGGCGGACGCAAAACAGCTTCTACTCAGTCGCGGCGGGGGACGCGGCGGCGCGAAGCGGGTACGTCGAGGTAGGTCCGTCCAACCCAGACGACGATAACGGTCGCGCTGATGAGGCTGACGGAGGCGATGTAGAACAGCGTCGCAACTCCGAGTTCGAGGACGCCGTTCGTCATACGTCCCGCGCCTTCGGAGATGAGAAGGAGGAAGAAGATAGCCGCGACGCCCGCGCCTGCACCCGACTGAACGGCGTCAACGGTCTCCATACCACGGTATTCGAGGACGAAGACCGTGACGGGGAAGACCGCCGCGCCGACCGTGACGTGTACGTAGACCGGCACGGCGTCTATCGAGGTCGTCGAAAGAAGGTCGACGAGACCGAGGGTTCCGGTAGCTATGACCGCGGCGGAGCCTATCAGGAGCGCCAGACGAACCTTGAGAAACTCCGTGAACCGAGGGTTCTCGTCTCTCACGGTCCGAGGTAGACAACCGGCGTAGATAAATCTACGTCAGACAGACGGCATGCGGATGATACGACGGGGTTAAGATGCGGGGGCGACAACCGCCCGTCATGGAGATACGGAAGGTCGAACGCGAACCCGTCGTCGGCTTCTGGCGCGACAAGTTCGGCGTGCCGCCCGAGACCTTCGACGGATACGAGTTCTACAAGAAGGGCGCTAAGAAGGTCTGGGCGGTCCGGCGCGAAACCGTCGAACGCCTCGACGGCGACGAGACGCTCGACGCGCTCGACTACGAGTCGGTCGGTCTGCCATTTCTGCGCGTCGGCGGCGAACACGACAAGCCGACGACGGACGCGCTCCAGCGTTTCGGTGACGCGGCGACGAAGAACACCGTCGAACTCGACGCCGACGACGCGCGCGCATTCGTACAGGGCGAGACGGTCGAGCGCGAGTTCGACGTGGATTCGCTCGGCTACGTCGTCGTCCGCGGCGGCGGACGCGTCTTAGGATGCGGCTTGTACTTCCCGGGCGAGTTACGTAGCCAGATACCCAAGGGTCGGCGCGTCGAACTCGTCCTGTAAGCTTTTGTCGGACGACGGCTTAACGACGCCATGGGACTCGCCGACGAGTTCGTGCCCGGGGTGACAGCCGCAGTCCTGCTTCTCGCTCTCGTCGGCTTCGTCGGTTACGTCGCCCTCACAGGTCCCGTACTCGACGAATCGCTCGATACGGCAGAGGTCGAACGTCTCGTCGTCGAGGAGACGAACGAGGTGCGCGAGGAACACGGAGCGCCGCACGTCGGGATGAACGCGTCGTTACGCGAGGCGGCACGCGACCACGCCGCGGATATGTCGCGCCACGGATACGTCGGGCACGATACGCCCGACGGAGAAGCGCCGGTCAGCCGTTACGGCTGGTGCGCCGACGGGGGCGGTTACTTCGGCGAGAACGTGGCGAACACGTGGCACGACAGGAACATCGTCTACGACGAAGCCGACGTGCCGACCTTGCATCTGTCGGACGAGCGCGAGGTCGCGGAGCATCTCGTCCGTAAATGGATGGACTCAGAGGGACACCGTGATACACTCCTCAACGACGCATGGTCACGTATAGGAGTCGGCGTCGCGGTCGGGGACGACAACGAGGTATTTGCGACGCAGGCGTTCTGTTCGGGACCGCTCAACGAGTAATCTAACGCGCGCCGACAGCCTCTATCTCGACCGCCGCGCCCTTGGGTATCGCGCCCGCCTCGACGGCGCTCCTTGCCGGTGGTTCGTCGTCAAAGAACCCCTTGTACGTGCGGTTCATCTCGTCGAAGTCGTCGATATCGTCGAGGAAGACGGTTACCTTGACGGCGTCGTCGAGAGACGACCCGCCCGCTTCGAGGACGGCGGCGATGTTTTCGAGCGCCTGCTCGGTCTGTTCCGCGACAGTACCGTCTACCATCTCGCCGTCGGGCGTCAAAGGAATCTGTCCCGCTGTGAATACGAGGTCGTCGGTCGCTATCGCCTGTGAGTAAGCGCCGACCGCCTCGGGCGCTTTGTCCGTCTCAATGACTTGCTTCATGGGCAACGAGAAGGCGGCGCGCGACAAAAGCCTAACTGAGTACCTCGATATCGTAGCCCGCGTTCTCCAGCGCTCGCACGAGACGGTTCGAATGTTCGCGGCTCCGTGTCTCGACCTCGAACTCAACCTCTGAGGCGTTCAGCGCCACGTCCTTCGCCATCCTGTGATGGTGTATCGCGTAGATATTGGCGTCGTGCTCGGAGATTAGTGTCGCTATATCGACGAGCGCCCCGGGCTTGTCGTGCAGAACCGTCTCGAACTTGAGGTAACGTCCGGCGTTGATGAGACCACGGTTGATGACCTGCGAAAGGACGTTCGAGTCGATGTTTCCGCCGCAGAGGAGAGGGACGACCGTCTCGCCTTCGAGGTCTAGGTCACGTTCGAGCGCGGCGGCGACGGGGACAGCGCCAGCGCCCTCGACGACCGTCTTCTCGCGTTCAAGGAGACGGAGCATCGCGTTCGCCGTCTCATCGTCGTCAACGACGACAACGTCATCGACCTTCTCGCGTATCACCTCGAAGGTCGATTCGGCGATACGGCGCGTCGCTATGCCGTCGGAGATTGTCGAGACGGAGTCGCGTTCGTATATCTCGCCGCGTTCGAGGCTCTGTTTGACGCTCGACGCGCCCTCCGCCTGTACGCCGATTACGCGCGTCTCGGGCGAGCGTGCCTTGACCGCCGTGGCGACGCCCGCGGCGAGTCCTCCGCCGCCGACGGCGACGATAACCGTATCGACCTCGGGGAGTTCGTCGAGTATTTCGAGTCCGACTGTTCCTTGTCCCGCCTGTACGTGGGTGTCGTCGAAGGGATGTATGAAGACGCGGTCATCGTCCTCCTGCATCTCGCGCGCGTGTTCGTACGCCTCTCCGTAGTCGATTCCTTCGAGTATAATCTCGACGTTGTCTCCGCCGTATTCGCTCGTCGCCTCAACCTTCGAGATAGCGGCATCCTTAGGCATCACTATCGTCGCGTCGACGCCCGTCTCGCGCGCCGCGAGAGCGACGCCCTGAGCGTGGTTTCCCGCGCTCGCCGCGATTACGCCCGCCTCGCGCTCCTCGTCCGACAGGCTCGACATCTTGTTGTAAGCGCCGCGTATCTTGAACGAACCCGTCCGCTGGAGGTTCTCGTACTTCAGGTACACGTCAGCTCCGATAGCCTCGCTGACGGTACGTGACTCGCGTAACGGGGTACGTTCGGCGACGCCTTCGACGCTTTCCATCGCGTCCTCCACGTCTTCTATCCCTATCATGGACGGTAAGAGGGGGGCGCGCCGTTTAGGCTTCACGGTGGCGTCAGGCTCAAGTCGTCGGCACACGTCTCGCCGTTATGCAGAAGATAGCCGACGGTATCTCGGTGATAGACACGCGTATGCTCGGACACGAGCGCCATACGGCGGTCTTCGTCGTCGAAGGACGCGAGACGGCGCTCGTCGAGACGGGGCTTTCGACGACCCGCGACCGCGTCAAGCGCGCGCTCGCCGAGGAAGGCGTGACGCCCGACTATATCGTGCCGACGCATCTCCATTTCGACCACGCCGGTGCGGCGGGATACCTCGCCGACGACTACGACGCGACGGTTGTCTGCCATCCGAACGCACGCGACTACCTCGTCGAGGAGGAGAAGGTCGAGTTTCTGACACAGAGCGTCCGGGACGCGGTCGGAGAACTCGCCGAGGCGTACGGCGACGCTAAGCCCGTCGAGGGCGACGTACGCGTACTTGACGACGGCGACGTACTCGACCTAGGAGGACGCGAACTCGAAGCCGTCCACGCCCACGGACACGCGCCGCATCAGTTCGCGTTGTTCGACGACGAGACGCGTTCGCTCTTCCCCGCCGACGAAGCCGGGATGTTCCTCGACGACCGTCTCGTGCATACGACGCCGCCGCCCAACTTCGACCTCGAAACCAACCTCGACAGCCTCGACCGTCTCGCGCGGTACGACGCGACGAGTCTCGTCTACACGCATTACGGGAAGCGCGGGGAGAGCGAGGAGGAGGAGGTACGCGACGCACTCGACGAGTACCGCGCCGTTCTGACAGACTGGGTCGAACGCGTCGAGGAGGCGCACGAACGTCTCGGGGACGAGGAGGAGGTCGCCGCCGAACTGTTCGGCGAGACGGAGTTCCCCGACCGGTGGGACGAAACCGCCGTACGCGAGATGATACGTATGGACGTACGCGGCGCGCTGATGTACCTGAACTCCTAAGGACGGAGAACGACCTTACCGATGCTGTCGCGGTCCTCGATAAATGCGTGGGCGTCGCCCGCGTCTTCGAGGGCGAACTCCTCCCCCACGACGACTTCAAGTTCGCCGCTCTCCAGACCGTCGGTCAGGTCGGGTACCGCCTTCATTACCTTCGTCGGGTCGTGGCGCGATGCCTGACCGAGATGGAAGCCCTTCACGGTCTTGTTCTCGAAAAGGAGGCGTTGGTTCGACGCCTTCGCGGGCATTCCGCTCGCAACGCCGTAGGTGACGAGAGTGCCGAAATGCCCGAGGGCGTCGAGGCTCCTGTCGAAGACATCGCCACCCACGCTTTCGAGAACGAGGTCAACGCCCTCGCCGTCGGTTTTGTCGTCGATTACGTCGCGGAAGTCGGTCTCCTCGTAGTTTATCGGATGGTCGCATCCATGCGCGGCGGCGTGTTCGAGCTTCTCGGGCGCGCTCGCCGTGCCGAAGACCTCCGCGCCCGTGTTCGACGCTAACTGGACCGCCGCGGTTCCGACGCCGCCCGCCGCCGCCTGCACGAGAACACGTTCGCCTTCCTCCAGACCGCCCCATTCGAACAGGCAGGAATGGGCGGTCAGAAACTGGACGGGGAAGCCCGCCGCCTCCGACGCCGAAAGACCGTCGGGGAACGGGAGAAGGGTACGCGCATCGGCGACGGCGTACTCGGCGTACCCGCCGCGGTCAACCATCGCAACCACGCGGTCGCCCTCGGAGTACGCCGCAACGTCGTCCGCCTCAGCGACGGTTCCCGAGACCTCCATACCCGGAACGTAAGGCGGTTCGGGACCGTCGGGGTAGACGCCGCGGCGTTGCATGATATCCGCGAAGTTGATGCCCGCCGCCTCTACCTCAATGAGTACCTCTCCCTCGTCGGTGTCGGGCGCATCGCGTTCGACGTATTCGAGGACATCGCTCTCGCCGTACTCGGTGACCTCTATAGCTCGCATACGCATACCTGAGTCGGCGCGCGCATAAAACCGCGGGCGTCAGCCCCTCACTCGGATTCAAGCGCGAGACGGTCCAGAGGTACGCCGTCGAACTCCTTGTCGCTCGACACGATACGGTTACCCGCGTCACCTGCGAGAGCGGCGTGGAACGCGTCGAACGTATTCAGCCCCTCGTCGACGTACTCTGAGGCTTGGTATACGGTACTTTTGTCACCGTCGTAGTCGGCGAGTTCGAGTATGCTCGTGACGGCACGCTCACGGTCGAATGAGTAACGCTCCTCCACGAGGAAGAGTTCAACGAAGGTAACAAGAGAGACTTCGAGTTCGTCGCCGTGTTCATTGAGGACCTCCTCCGCACGGTCAGCGAGCCAGTCGTCGTCCTTGAGTAGAGCGAGCCAGAAGTCGGTGTCAGCGTACATTCTCCTCCGCCTGCTCCCGTCCCTCTCGCGTCGCGGCTTCACGGAGTTCGTCCATCGACGCTCCACGGAGTTCGTCGCTCGCCGACTCACGGAGCGCGGCGACAGGGTCGTCGGGTATAGGTACGAGCTTGACGCCGCCGCGGAGTTCGACGAGCCGGTACCTCTCGCCGTACCTCTCGCGTACGTCTTTCGGGATGGTCACCCTCCCGCGAGAATCGGTCTCTATCTCAGTCATTCCCACCTATGTCTAATATGTGGGAACAGATAAGCCTGTCTCCGAAGTCGGGGCAGGTGGACCGTACAGTTGTGAGAACCGGAAGGTGGAGAAGGAACCCTCCGCCGAGGTTCTACTTTGCCCAGAACGGGTCGACGTTCCGCTTCTCCTCCAGATACTCGTCAAGCGCCTCCCGTGTCGCGTCGTCGAGTAGGTCGTCGAACTCCTGTTCGAGCGCCTTAGCGTGTTTCTCGGGAACCGACGTGTAGAGAACGTCGCCCTCCTTCAGGTCGCGCCCGACGGTTGGTCCATCTATGGCGGCAGAGACCTCCTCACCCTCCTCGGCAGTATCGATATCCTCGCCCTGACGCTGTAGCCCCTGTAACGTGCCGACCGTCTCGCCCATACGTTCGACCTGTACGTTTCTTTCGAGGGTCCCCGAGAGGACGCGGACGCCGACGACCGCGGGGTCGGACTGACGGAAGACGTGGTCGTGCATGACTCGGAACTTGGCGGGAAGGACGACTGAGTCGAGCATCTTCTCGGCGCGTTCCTCCTCCATGCCCTCGACCCAGTCCTCGTACTCCTCGATGAGCCGGTAGATTACGTCGCCCTCGAAGATTTCGACGAGCGCCTCGTCTGCGTACTCGCGGGCGTCGTCGAGGACATCGACGTTGAACGCGATAACCGCGCGGTATTTCTGTTCGTTCGCCGTCTCTGCGTCTACGATATCGCGGCGCGAAACCGCGCCCTCGCTCGCCGTCATAATGGGGACGCCCGCCTCGTCAAGCGCCTTAGCGAGCGCCTCGACAGAACCGACCGTATCCGCCTTGACGACGACGCCGTCCTCGGCGGTTTCGACGCCTATCTCCTCCATCTCGCTCCTGACACGTTCGACCGCTTCGTCGAGGTCATCGTCCTCGCCCACGACGACGAAGGGCGCGCCCGCCATCGCGTCGTCAAGTTCGGGCGCGGCGACCTTGACGCCCTCCGCCGCAACGACGCGTTCGACGCGGTCGAAGGCGTCCTCCTCCTTGATTTCGACCTTCTCGGGGGGCTTGAGCAACGCGCGGACCTCGGTAACGATGGGGTTCAACTGCCCGCCGACGACGACTGTATCGCCCACCTCGACGACGCCGTCGTACAGGAGGACATCGACCGTCGTACCGAGACCACGTTTGTCCTTGACCTCGATTACGGTTCCCTCACCGGGTCCGTCGGGACGGAGTTCGAGGCTCTCCTTGAGGAAACGTTGGGCGAGACCGACGAGTACCATCAGTAGGTCGGGGATACCCTCGCCCGTCTCCGCGCTGATAGGGACGACTCCGATTGTCGAACGGAAGTCATCGACGCGGTCGTACCTGTCCGCCTGAAACCCGTGGTCGTGGAGGTCACCGATGAGTTCGTAGACGGCGTTCTCTAGGTCGTTCTGTACGCGGTCGGACTGCGCCCCGAAGGTTTGGGGAAACGGCGCGTCCTCCTTGGTCTTCCATCCGGGGAGAGCATCTATCTTGTTCGCCGCGACGACGAAGGGCGTCTCGGTCCTGTCGAGTATCTTGACCGCCTCGACGGTCTGAGGCTGGAAGCCGTCGTTGACATCGACCACGAGGACGGCGATATCCGAGAGAGCGCCGCCGCGCGACCGGAGCGTCGTGAAGGCGTGGTGCCCGGGAGTATCGATAAAGAGGAGTCCCGGGAGTTCGAAATCCTCGTCGGGGTCGCAGATATCCTCGATGACCTCGATTGGGACGACTGTCGAGCCTATGTGTTGCGTGATTGCACCCGCCTCTCCCGACGCGACCGCGCTTCCACGTATCTTGTCCAGTAGGGTCGTCTTGCCGTGGTCGACGTGCCCCAAGACGCTCACTATCGGCGTCCTTATTGACTCGTCGTCGTTTTCTTCCGTCATTCTTTCACCCCGTAGAACCTAACGTAACGGGGAGAGGAGCGGGTTAACCCTTTTCGGTTCCGCTACGACCATCTGTCGAGCGACGACTGCGTGGTCGCGTCCTCGATACGTTCGACCGCCGAGACAACGCGGTCGCGCGAGAAGTCGTGTTCGTCAACGAGCAAAGAGACGACGGCATCGGCGTCGGGCGTCTCCCATCCGAGCGCGTAGTCGCCCGTCGTCTCGGGGTCGAGGAAGAGCGCCTTAACCTCCTCGGCGTCAACCGCGAACTCGTCGGCGTGTTCCTCGACCGCCTCCTCGAATTCGTTGTCGCGGACCGTTTCGAGCGCCGTCTTGGGTCCGTATCCGTGTATCCCGTCGTTGTAGTCGGTGCCGACGAGGACGGCGACCTCGACGAGTTGCTCGCGTGTCAAGCCGAGTTCGTCGAGGGTTTCTTCGAGAACGATACGTTCGGGGACGAGTTCGTTGCCGCCGCGCCCGCGCACGGTCAGGTTACGGACGAGCGTCGGCGCGCCGAAGAGGAGAGCGTCGTAGTCCTGAGAGCCGACGCTGTCGAGAGCATCGTCGCCGCACATACGCGCCGCCTGCGCCTCGCCCTCGGCGGGTGCTTCGACCCACGGGACGTTGAGCGCGTCGAGGAGTGCTACGCTCGTCTCGACCTGCGGCGCTTCAAGACGCGTCGCCTGTTGCGCGTGTTTCAACATCGCCGCCTCGTCGCCGCGCCGCGCCGCCTCCTCGTACGCCTCCTCCGCCTCAGTCCGGCGCTCGTCGCGCTCCTCCAGCGTCTTCTTCTTCAGGTCGGGGGGTTCGCCGTCAAAGACGTAACACGGCTTGATTCCCGCCTCGTACAGGTTGGCGGTACGGTACAGAAGCCCGCTAAGATGCGACGTGACGCGCCCCTTCGAGTCCTTGAGCGGCTCGCCGTCCGGCTGGCGTATGTTGGCGAGGAATCCGTAGAGGGCGTTGTAGGCGTCGATTCCGACGCGTCCGCCGACCTCGTCGAGAGGCGTCTCGTGCGCGACTACGATATCGCCTAAGTCTACTCCCATGGCGGTGGAAGGGAACGCGGCGCAAAAGAACTGTCGGGTATCCTGTCACCTCGGCTTGACGACGGCGACGCCCTAAAGACTGTTTAGCATCAGCTATACCTCCTAAACTCTACCTTCCACCATCCCACGCCATACGCCGCCTACGAACCCGTGTCAGAGCTGTCAATACGTTCGACTTCAAGGGTAGCCCGCGTGTCGTTGTGAACCCCCACTACCAGTATTTCGTCGCCTTCGGCATCGTACGTACCCGTGCCGTTCTCGCGCCATTCGGGTTCATCGACCGCTTCCAGCGTCACCGTGTCGCCCTCGGAGACTCCGTTCAGGAGTTCGCCGGTTCCTCCGCCTCTTTCGGTAGTGACATTCATTCCATCTACCCTCTCTCCCAAACGTTCAACGGTAATCTTCACCTCATCCGACGCCGAACTTTCCTCAATTTCCATATCGATATCTACCCCAGCAGGCTCCATTCCGCCAAGACTGATGACTGCGTACATAACTCCCGTACCAGCAATTAATACGAGGACAGCGACAACTGCGTAGAGTACACGCCGGTCTATCTCATCGAACTGATTCCCCATTAGCTGATATTAATCACCAACCATCATTATAGTTTTTGTACCACCGGTTCCGTTGGCATCGTAGTAGCTTCCGTTGAGGAAGGTAACCTCGATGCTGAAGAGGCGAAGAACCTTCTCATGAATATGGACGAAGTCGGCGCACGGTTTAGCGCCCGTCTTCTTCGGAAAGCCGAAGTCTAATCGACGAGAAAACCGAAGAGGGCGACTGAAGTCTATGAATGATTCCGAGACGAGGTTCGTCCGGCGCGTCGAACGGCTCAGCCATGTAGTTTCAATCCCTTACCTGGGTTTTCTACTTCTGAGACAATTGGATGACGCTGAGGATATCGAGGATATCGACATCGTTTCAATCCCTTACCTGGGTTTTCTACTTCTGAGACGAAGCGTCGGCGAACCGTTCGGCGCACTCGGCTCTGTTTCAATCCCTTACCTGGGTTTTCTGATTCTGAGACTAGTCGAACGCGTCGATGGACGACGTGCGGCTGTCGGTTTCAATTCCTTACCTGGGTTTTCTGTTTCTTATACCCTGAATAACAAAACCACGAAGGTCACAGAATAAGAAAAACCGAAGAAGGGTATGAAACCAATAAGCACCTATGTGGAGACCCAGAGGC
>JAQZCZ010000004.1 GCA_028751095.1 Euryarchaeota archaeon Ods01
ACGCGCGCGACGTTTGGAAGCGTACCCGTAATCTTCGACTGTATCCGCTGAAGCGTCTCCCAGTCGAGGTCGATTGCCTGCGCCGTCATACCGTCGCGCGACTCGACGGCGCGGACGACGACTATCCAGCCGTGGACGCGTTCGTCGCCCTTGACGCCCGTTCCGCGTCCCGCGACCGCGGCGAGTGCCTGCCACGGCTCGTACTCCTCAACCTCGTCCTCGACGACGGCGTTCGCCTCGCGCGCGACCTCCAGCTTCTCCTCCGTAACCTCGCCGATGACACGTATGGCGAGTCCGGGACCGGGGAACGGCATTCTTTCGCTTATCTCGGGGGGAAGGTCGAGTTCGCGCGCGACCTCGCGGACCTCGTCCTTGTACAGGTCGCGTACGGGTTCGACGATGCCGTCGAAGTCGATTACGTCGGGCAGACCGCCGACGTTGTGGTGCGACTTGATGTTGCCCTCGCTCTCGACGCGGTCGGGGTAGATGGTCCCTTGGACGATATAGTCGGCGTCAATGTCGCGTGCGACCTCCTCGAATACGCGTATGAACTCCTCGCCGACGACACGGCGTTTCTCCTCCGGGTCGACGACGCCTTCGAGTGCGCCGAGGAAACGGTCGCGGGCGTCGATAACACGGAGCGAGTCCATGTAGTCGAATGTCTCGCTGACGGTCGCCGTCTCGCCCTTACGCATCAGTCCCGTGTCGACGTAGACGGGCGTGACGTTGTCGCCTATCGCCTCGTACGCGAGGGTTACACAGACCGACGAATCGACGCCGCCCGAAAGCGCCATAACGGCGCGTCCGTCGCCTATCTCGTCTTCGATTTCCTCGACCGCTTCGGGGATGAAGCTTTCTGCGTCAACCATCTACGCCACCTCCTCGACGTTGACGGTATCTTCTTCACTCTCCTCTAACGCCGCGCCGACCAATCCGACGAAAGGCGGCGACGGTTCTCCCGGGCGTGACCTAAACTCGGGATGGAACTGGGTACCGACGAAGAACGGATGGTCGGGTAGTTCGAGTATCTCCATACGCGTACCCGAGGTGGAGGTTCCTGAAAACACCATCCCTTCGTCCTCGATACGGTCGATATAGTCGGGGTTGACCTCGAAACGGTGGCGGTGACGCTCGACGGCGCTCTCCGACCCGTAGAGTTCTCGCGCCAACGTCCCCTCGTCGATAACCGTCTCCTTGTCGCCGAGACGCATCGTCCCGCCGAGGTTTTCGACGTCGTACTGTTCGGGCAGGAGGTCGATGACGGGATGCGGCGTTCCTTCGTCAATCTCAGACGAATGCGCGTCCTCTAGACCGACGACGTTACGCGCGTACTCGATGACCGCCATCTGGAAGCCGAAACAGAGACCGAGGAAAGGCACGTCGTTCTCGCGTGCGTAACGGACGGCGCGTAGCTTGCCTTCGGTGCCGCGTTCGCCGAATCCTCCTGGCACGACGAGCGCATCGGCGGACTCGATACGCTCGAAGTCCTCCTCGTCCATCCGGTCGGTTTCGACCCACCGGACGTTCACCTCGACGTTGTGGTGCAGACCCGCGTGCTTCAACGCCTCGTAGACCGAGAGATATGCGTCCTCGAAGTCGTACTTGCCTGCGAGCGCGACCTCGACGGTCCCTTCCTGTTCCTGCGTCACAACGTCGCGCCATTCGGTGTCCCTTCCTTGGCGTTCGATACCGAGTTCGTCCATAACGTACGCGTCCATTCCCCCGTCTTCGAGTACGAGAGGAACGTGGTATACATCCTCTACGTCGGGCGCGCTCACGACGGCGTCCTCGGGTACGTCGCAGAAAAGCGATATCTTCTCGCGCGTCTCGTCTTCGAGCGGGTCGTCCGAACGACCGACGACGACATCGGGATGCAGACCTATTTCACGTAACGACTTGACGCTGTGCTGAGTCGGCTTCGTCTTCTGCTCGCCGTTGTTCGTGACGGGAACGAGGGTGACGTGTATCAGCATAAAGTCGTCGTCCTCTTGCTCGTTACCCATCTGACGGACCGCCTCAAGGAACGGCATGCCCTCGATGTCGCCGACCGTCCCGCCGAGTTCGACGATACAGACGTCGTTTCCTTCGCCGCAGTCACGGACGCGTTGCTTGATTTCGCGCGTGACGTGCGGGATTATCTGTACGGTCTTTCCGAGGTAGTCGCCCGCCCGCTCGCGGTCGATTACGCTTCTGTAGACCTTGCCGGTCGTCACGTTATGCTCGGAGGTCATATCGATATTCAGGTAACGTTCGTAGTTACCAAGGTCGAGGTCAACCTCCGCGCCGTCCTTGAGAACGTAGACCTCGCCGTGTTCGTACGGATTCATCGTTCCGGCGTCTACGTTGAGGTACGGGTCTATCTTGACCGCGGTCACGTCCAAGCCGGCGTTCTTGAGAAGACGACCGAGTGACGCCGCCGTGATTCCCTTTCCGAGTCCCGACATGACGCCTCCCGTTACGAAGACGAACTTAGGAGAACCTTCTTTCGGCATACTAACCCTAAACGAAGCCGTCTCAAATCCCTTGCGGTGTGGAGTAGTTTTTTGTTCCGACGACGACTAGTAGACTCAGATGTCGGGGAAAACGGAGACGCTTGCGGAGCCTGTCGAGGTACTCGACTGTCTCGGTGACGAGTACAGCGTCCGTATCCTTTCGGCGCTGACCGACGACGAGATGAGTGCCAAAGGTATAAGCGAAGAGCTTGACATACCGATAGCTACGGTCTACCGGCGTATTGACGACCTCGACGAAACCGGTCTTATAGAGTTCGAGGGTAAGGCGTTAACACAGGAGGACAAAAGGGTGAAGGTGTACCGCTCGTACATAGACGAGCTAAGGGTTTTCTTTGAGCCTGACGAGCCGCAGGTTGAGATGAAGAGGTACTCGGAGGCACAGAGGAGCATAGACGAAGCTTGGAAGAGGATACAGAGATGACGGACAAGGTAAAGACGGGCGTCGAAGGTCTCGACACGGTACTCAACGGCGGCATACACGAGAACTCGACGGTCCTCGTGAGCGGAAACCCGGGTACTGGAAAGAGTATACTCGGGATGCAGTACCTCGCACACGGCGTCGACGAGTACGACGAAGGCGGCGTCTACCTGACCTTCGAGGAGACGCGAGACGACGTGAACGAGGCGGCGGAGTCGATAGGCATCGAGGGCTGGAACGAAGCCGTCGAGGACGGCGATATCATAATTTACGACAAGATGGACCTCCTCGAAGAGACCGAGTTCTCTCAGACCTTGACCCATATACTCGACGACATCGACTCCGACTCCTACAGCCGTCTCGTCATGGACTCGCTCACCATGTTCGAGATGTTCTTCGAGTCTGAACAGGAGAAACGGACGTATCTCCTCAAGCTAATCGATATACTCAAGCACAACGGATTCACGTCGCTTCTGATACAGGAGTCTGAGGCTGTCTTCCCTGACCGCGACATCGGTCTGGAGGAGTTCCTGACCGACGGCAACATCTACCTCGCTCAGACCCCGACGAAGTCGGGCGCGAACAGGTACGTCTGGGTGGCGAAGATGCGTAAACAGGAGATAGACACCCATGTCTTCCCTATGGAGATAGACGAGGGCGGCGTCCGAGTACACGAAAACGCCGCCGGATTCTCCTACATGAGCGGCGAGAACGTCGGCGACTCTATGGGCGTCGACGACAGGGGGGGTCTGTAGGCTCGTAGCCGTCGATATCAGCGGACGCCACGAGTCTGAGGGGCGTTACCTGATGGTCTGTGCCGCCGTCGCTGTTGAGATGAAGGCGGATGTGGTCGACTCGGTCGAGTCGATGGAGTTCGACGTTCTCGACACCGAACGCGAACCCTCGTTCGAGGTCGTCGTCGACAACGTCTCGCGTGCCGTCTCGCGCGTCGAACGCGGAGGTCCTACCACAGTAGTCTCCGAAGAAGGCGAGTTCTACAACAAGCCCGACTGGATAGTCGAGGGCGCTCTCGGAACAGAGTTCAAGTACGTGGAGACCATAGGTGAACGTAAGGCAGTAGACATCGCCCATCACGCGGCGTACGCTGTCCGAAACCTCATGCTAAGACATGAAGGATAAAGCAGTACTCGTTAAACGCGTCGACTCCGGTGAGGAAGCGTCGCTCGACGAAATACGGGAACTCGCACGTGCCGCCGGATACGGCGTCGCGGGCGAGATAACCCAGTCACGTAAACGTGACTCCGCGTACGAGATAGGGAGCGGAAAGGTCGAAGAGGTGCGTCGCCTCGTCGAGTCAGTCGGCGCATCAAAGGTCATCTTCGACAACGAACTCGGACCGTATCAGGTCTACAACCTCGGCAACGAGATAGGTGTCGAGATAGACGACCGTTTCACACTCATACTCGAAATATTCGGCGAGCGCGCCGGTAGCCGGAAGGCACAGCTACAGGTTGAACTCGCCGAGCTTCAGTACGAACTCCCGCGAGCGGACGCCAAGGCGAACCTCGCAAACCGCGATGAGCGCCCGGGTTTCATGGGTCTCGGAGAGTACGACGAGAAACGGAAGACCGATATCAAGGACCGTATCTCGCGTATACGTGACGAACTCGAAAAGCTAAGCGAACGTGACGAGGGATGGCGGCGCGAGAGGCGCGACTCGGGCTTCGAACTCGTCGCTCTCGCGGGATACACGAACGCGGGGAAGTCGACCCTCATGACCGCCCTCGCCGACGTTGACGACCAGCCGAACCATCCTGACCTTGACTCGACCGCCGAGGCGCGTAACGAGATGTTCACTACGCTCGGTACGACGACGCGACAGATGGACGTACCCGGGCGTAACGTCCTCCTCAGCGACACCGTCGGCTTCGTCAGCGACCTACCGCACTGGCTCGTGCAGAGCTTCGAGAGTACGCTCGACGAAATCTACCTCGCCGACCTCGTTCTTCTCGTCGTCGATGCCTCCGACTCGGTCGAGGAGATGCGCGAAAAGCTCGTTACCTGTCACGACACCCTCTGGGACCGTGTCGAAGCACCGGTGGTGACCGTCTTCAACAAGGCGGACCTCCTGTCAGACAGGGAGATGGAGGAACGCGTTGAAACCCTCCGTTACCTCGCGCCCAACCCCGTTGTGGTTAGCGCGAAAGAAGACGAAAACCTCGGCGAACTTGTCGCACGCGTCAAGCACGAACTCCCCGACTGGGAACGGACGACGGTCGAGCTTCCGATGTCTGACGACGGCATGAGTACCGTCTCGTGGCTCTACGACAACGCCGAGGTTCTAGAGGTTGAGTACGGCGACTCTATACACGTTGACTTCAAGGCGCGCGACGAGATAATCGCTAAGGCGCTCCACGAGTCGCTTGAAGCCGAACCCGTTCCGGCGCGGTAAAGAAACGAAAGCCGTTTTGCGCGCGCACGTCTACCTTAGATGTGAACGTTAACACGAGCAACGTCATGGGTGTCGCCCTCCTCGGCTTCGGCGTCGCCCTAGCGGCTATCGCGGGCGCTTCGGGCGACAGGAACTCGCTCGGACTCGGATTCATCGGCGCGGCGATGCTTTTCTACATGGGAATCGGACTCTACTCGCGCGGCAACACCGAGTCGGGTCTGTTACGCGCGAGCGACGAGACGACCAAACGCTCGACCCTCTACCGTACGTCATCGTACGTCGCCGCGCTCGCCGCGGCGGGCGCTCTCGTTGCATTCATGTACGCTACCGTGACCGAAGAGTCGCTCGCCGTCCGTGCCCTCTTCGGCGTCGTCTTCCTGTACACGCTCCCCGTCTCGGTACGTCTCCGTAAGATGTCGTCACGCGCCGCCAAAGACGAGACGGAGGAGGGCGGGGACGACGCGAAGGATACGGCAGAGACCGACGCCGCGTAACCTTATTGTCGGCGCGGCACACCTTTGGCGTATGAAAGCTACCGCTGTCGCACATCCGATACAGGGCGTCGTAAAGTACCACGGTCTACGTGACGACCAACTCCGTATCCCGTACCACGACTCTATCTCGGTCTGCACCGCTCCGTCGCACACGCGCACGACGGTCGAGTTCGGCTACGACGACGATAGCTTCGTCGTTGACGGTGAATCACTCGAAGACGGCGTCGAACGCGCTCGCCGTATCGTCGATAAGGTACGCCAACAGACCGGCGTCTCGTCGGGCGTCCGCGTTGAGTCGGAGAACTCGTTTCCTTCGAACGTCGGTCTAGGAGCGTCGTCGTCGGGCTTCGGCGCTCTCGCGGTCGCGGCTTTGAGCGCGGCAGACGGCGATACGTCGGTACGGAACGCCTCGGCGGTTGCGCGACGTGGCGCGACGAGCGCCGCAAGGAGCGTCGCGGGCGGCTTCTCGCGTCTCTACACGAGCGACCGTGACGCCGCGTGTTACGCCGAACGCCTCGACGACGGATTCGACGACGAACTCCGCACCGTCGTCGGTCTGGTTCCCGCGCACAAGCATACGGCGAAGGCGCACGAGGAGGCGGCGGAGTCACATATGTTCGAGGCGCGTCTCGCCCACGTCCACGACGCCCTCGCACGTGCGGACCGTGCCGTTGCCGAGGGCGACTTCGAGGCGACCTTCTCGCTCGCAGAACGCGACTCGCTCTCCCTCCTCGCCGTCACGATGACCGGACCCTCGGGATGGGTATACTGGAAGCCTGAGACCGTCGCCCTCCTTGACCTCGCACGTGACTTCCGCGACGACGGCGTCCCCGTCTACTTCTCGACCGATACCGGCGCGACGGCGTACCTCAACACGACCGAGGAACACGCGCCGCGCGTCGCCGACGCCGTCGAGGCGCTTGGCGTCGAGTCCCAAGTCTGGGAGGTCGGCGGACCCGCGCGCGTTGAGGAGGACCATCTGTTCTGAGATGACCCCCGAGGAACTCCGTGACTCCGTCCCCCTACTCGACGATACCGTATACCTTAACACGGGCGCGAGCGGACCGTCGCCGCGGCAGGTGCGCGATGCCGTCTTGGGTACGTACGACGAACACGCCGCGGCGCACGCCGACGACCCGTATGGCTACGAATCGACGACCGCCGACGAGACGCGCGAATCCCTCGCCGCATTCATCGGCGCGCCGCCCGATACGGTCGCCCTTACCGCGAACACGACCCACGGCATCAACGTAGCCGCCGACTGTTTCGACTGGAGCGAAGACGACGCCGTCGTAACGACGGCGCTCGAACATCCGGCGGGCGTCCTTCCTTGGCAACGTCTCGCCGACACGCATGGCATCGAAACCCGTGTCGTGCCGGCGGGCGATGACCGCCCGCTCGACATCGACGCCTACAAGGACGCCGTCCGTGGCGCAAAACTCGTCTGCTTCAGCGCCGTCTCGTGGTACGGCGTCCGCCTCCCCGTCTCCGAACTCGTCGATACGGCACACGACGCGGGGGCGTCCGTCGTCATCGACGCGGCGCAGTCGGTCGGCGCGGAAGGCGTCGAAGTAAACAACTGGGGCGCGGAGTACGTCGCCGCACCTGCCCACAAATGGTTCCTCGGACCGTGGGGCGTCGGCTTCCTGTACGTCTCGCCCGACGCGCCGCTCGAGGCGCAGACACGCGTCGGCTACAAGAGCGCATCTTCCCCGAACGAAGACGCGACACTCCGCGACGACGCGCGGCGTTTCGAGGTATCGACATCGTCGCCCCCGCTCCTCGCAGGGGCGCGTGCCGCGGTCGAGACCCTCCGCGGTGTCGGCGTCGATACAGTCGAGGAACGCGTCTCACGCCTCGTCTCTCGTCTCGAACGCCGTCTCGGCGACCGTCACATCTCGACGGGCGGCGGTCTGGTGCGTTTCACCGACCCGACGCCCGACGAGACGGTCGAACGCCTCAAGGACGACGGCGTCGTCGTACGCTCCCTCCCGAACGGCGACCTGCGTGCGTCTTTACACGTCTTTAACACCGCGGACGACGTAGACCGTCTCGTGGAGTCGCTGTAATGTGTACCATAATCTTCGCCTACGGAGTCTTCGACGGCGTCGCGGTCGCATCGAACCGTGACGAATCCTACGGACGTGACTTCACCCCTCCTGAAAGACGCCGACGCGATGGGGGCTGGGTATTCGCACCCCGCGACGAACGCGAGGGCGGGACATGGATAGGCTTCAACGACGAGGGCGTCGTCGTAACGCTGTCGAACCTTCCCGTCTACGAGGAGGGGGCGCGCTCCCGCGGCGCGCTCTGTGACGACCTCCTCCGCGCACCGACAGTCGCCGACGCTCGCGCACGCCTACGCGACTCGTACGCCCGCCACGACTACGAGGGATTTAACGTCGTCGTAGCATCGTCCGACGACTGCTTCGTCGGCGTTAACCACGGCGACCTCCGTCTCGTAGAACCCGGTAAGGGCGTCCATGTCGTCGCTAACACGCCTTTCGACGACCCGGGCGACAAGACGCGCCGTGTCGCCGATGCCGTCCCCGCGCCCGAGGACGACCCCGACGGCTGGCTTGAACGGACGCGTCCGCTCCTTGCCGACCACGACCTCGGGGTCTGTGTCCACGATGACGGACGCGGAACGACCTCGTCGAACCTCCTGTACGTCGCGCCCGACCCCCGTGGGTCGTCGTGGCTTTTCGCCGACGGAGCGCCGTGTCAAACGTCGTACCGGAACAGCTTCTCACCGCCGAAAGAGTTATAGGCGGCGCCGTTGTTCTTCATGTGAATGGCTACCAAACCACACGTTAGCCATGGTCGCGCGCCCCTCGAAGGACGCGCACGCCTAGTTTTCGAACGCCTCGGCTACTCGGTAACCTATGACGGAGAAGCGTTGCGCGCAGAGCGTGACGGTAAGACCGTACGCGTCCTTACCGTACAGGACGGGACGCCGCCGCGCCCTAACGGCGACTCAGAATCCGACAAGTACTGTTTCGTTGCACGCGCCGACGAGGCTCCGTCTTTGAAGAGCGACGCCGAGCAGTACCTACCGTCGGACTCCGACTGGGCGGTCATAGGCGTCGAAGACGAGGGCGATGGCTACTTCGTAGCGTAGAGGTCGTCGCGTCCCGCCTCCTTGAGAAGCGCGCTTACCGACTCCTCGACACACTCTTCCGCATCGTCGTCCGCCCAGACGTTTCTGATGTAGTATTCGTTCAGGAACTTGTCAACGTGTTTCTGACGGACGTTCTCAACGGCGACCGCGTGGTGGTTTTCGCAGAACTCGACAAAGGCGCGTGCGTTGAACGCGTCTTCTTCGTCGGCGTCTTCGACGAACCTCTCCAACAGCGCGCTGTTCGCGTCGCGCGCTTCCTCGTATCCGCCTCCGTCGAGCGGTATCTCGTACGCCTCGTCGGGGTCGAACGCCGCCATATCGATGACGCCGTCCTCGTCGAGCCAGTCGTCGGGATGGAGGACGAGCGTCCCGTCTTCACGGACCCGTGCGTCGTATCCGTGTTCCGACGCTAGTTCGTCGCGTCTCTCGCGCGCGTCGTCGTCGCCAGAAAGCGCCACCCGAGTCAGGCGCGCCGCCTTGTCTACCCAGTCAGGCTTTCCGTCGGTCATCCGTCGAGTGCGGCGTTCGCCATCTCGTCAGCGACCGCGTTCTCCTCCCGCGGCACGTGACGTATCTCAAACTCGTCGAAGTCCCCGATGATTTCGCATATCTCGTCGTAAAGCGGCTTGAGGTTCTTCGCCCTGCACCGCCAGTCTCCGTCCACCTGTCTGACGACGAGTTCGGAGTCGCCGACCGCCTCGACGCTGTCGAACCCCATGTCGCGGGCGTCTACGAGTCCACGCAGAAGGGCGACGTACTCCGCCTCGTTGTTGGTCGCTTCCCCGATGACCTCGGCGTCCCGTTTGACGATGCCGTCGCTGTCGTGGAGGACATAAGCCGCCGCCGACCGCCCGGGGTTGCCACGCGACGCGCCGTCGAAGGTGACGGTGACCTTGCCGCCGGCGTCGGTCAGTATCTTCTCCATCCGTTCGGTGTTCCCAAGCAGGACAACACCGCCGTCCGCTGTCTCGACGACACCGCCCCCGAGGCGCGCGCGCCAGCCTTCATCCGTCTCCTCAAAGACAGCATCGGCGTCTTCGAGACGGTCGCGTGCCTCGTCCGGCGGGATATCTAAGAGCATAAACCGCGATACGGGATACGTCTTTATACGTCTTTTTAGAGAGCTGACATTCCCGAAACATATCCTAGGATTTAAATGCAAAAGTACGCTCTGTATATATGATTATCGTATGTCTAACTCAACCCGACAGCGGACAGAGGAAGTCGAAGCCGAGACTGTCGAAGAAGAAGAGGGCGAGGAGGTCGATGCTCGGCAGTGTCCCGAATGCGGCTCCGATGAACTCATGTCCGACTCCGAGCGCGCCGAAGTCGTCTGTGGCGACTGTGGACTCGTCATAGAGGAGGACAAGATAGACCCCGGACCCGAATGGCGCGCCTTCGACCACTCGGAGAACCAGGAGAAGTCCCGCGTCGGCGCTCCGACGACCAAGACGATGCACGACAAGGGTCTCACGACCACCATCGACTGGAAGAACAAGGACGCTTACGGGCGTTCCATATCGTCTGAGAAGCGCTCGCAGATGCACCGCCTGCGGAAATGGCAGGAACGCATACGCACCAAGGACGCCAGCGAGCGTAACCTCCAGTTCGCACTATCGGAGATTGACCGTATGGCGTCGGCTCTCGGCGTTCCGCGCTCCGTCCGTGAGGTTGCCTCGGTTATCTACAGGCAGACGCTCAAGGAGGACCTGATACGTGGACGGTCCATCGAGGGCGTCGCAACCGCCGCGCTCTACGCCGCGTGCAGGAAGGAGGGCATCCCGCGGTCGCTCGAAGAGATTTCGGAGGTTTCGCGCGTTGACCGTAAGGAGATAGGACGCACCTACCGTTACATCTCTCAGGAACTCGGTCTGGAGATGGAACCCGTTGACCCCAAGAAGTACGTTCCGCGGTTCTGCTCCGAACTCGGACTTCCTGAGGAGGTACAGACGAAGGCGAGCGAGATTATCGATACGACCTCCGAGAAGGGCTTGCTCAGCGGGAAGTCGCCGACCGGATTCGCCGCCGCCGCGATATACGCCGCCTCGCTCCTCTGCAACCAGAAACGTACACAGCGCGAGGTCGCCGAGGTTGCGAACGTGACCGAGGTCACCATCCGCAACCGGTATCAGGAGCAGATGGAAGTAATGGGTCTCCAGTAACGCGTCGGACGCAGACGGAAGCTACTTTTCGTTTCCGCGACAGTTTCGTCCATGAGCGACAAGCTACGCGTCTTCGTCTTCTTCTCGGGGGGCGCGAGCGGCTTCCGCTACCTCGCGGACGACGACCCGAACTACGGCGACGCATACAAGGTCGTCGGCGCGTTCACCGACTCGCCCGACGCGCCGGGTGTCGAAGCCGTCCGCGACCGCGGCGTTCCCGTCGAAACCAACGACCTCGAAGCCTTCTACGCCGAACGCGACGCTCCGACGACCGACCTCGACGTGCGCCGCGACTTCGACGCCCGCACCCGCGAACTCGTCGAGCCGTACGAACCTGATATCGTCGTCCTGTCGGGCTATATGCGTATCCTAACGTCGCCCGTCGTCTCCTCCTTCCCCGTCGTCAACGTCCATCCCGCCGACCTACGTATCGAGGAGGACGGCGAACGCGTCTACACGGGATTCGATGCCGTCCGTGACGCCGTACTCGCGGGCGAGGACGAGACGCGCTCGTCGGTCCATCTCGTCACCGAGGAGGTTGACGCGGGTCCTCTGGTCGTCGTCTCCCCTCCGTTTCCCGTGGAGCGCCGTATGGTCGAGACGTTACGTGAGAGAAACGAGGACGCGCTCGACGACTACCTCGGCGCTCATCAGGAATGGATGAAATGGCGCGGCGACGGTCCCGCGCTCGCCAAGGCGCTCGAACTCGCCGCCGAGGGACGCGCCGACTTGGAGACGGGCGAGGTTGACGGCGACGACGCGCCCTACGTGATGGAGCGCTAAGGTTCGTCCCGCAGAGGCTTCGGATAGAGAACGAATCCGAAGACGGCGGACGCGCACGCCAGCAGGTTCCCGTACCACGGCGGACTCGCGGGAGTGTTCCAGAGAACGGATAACGTAGCCCAGAGATTCGGCACGTAGACCAGCAGTATGACGCCGGGTACCGCGTAGACAGCCCATCTCTCGTCCCTGCGGAAAGGGACAGCCAGAAGGAGTAAGATAACGACACCGGCGGCGAGCCATCCTCCTCCCGCCACCGTCATCAGCGCGGAGATAAGCTCTTGCGTCGCTCCGTCCACCTCATTCCAGCCTTTCGAGACGGCTTCCGCGTGGTACGGCATGAATGAGGTTCGCAGGAGGTAGATGCTTCCCATGACAAGACTCACAAGCGCGGTTATTCCGTAGGCTACCGCCGCACCTCTTTTTCTGAGCCGGTTACGTTTCGTCTCGTCCATCTTTGACTTCGTCCAAGAGGTTCAGTTAATCTTCTCCGCCGTTTCTCTGATGACGGCGTCAAGTATCTCGGGCGTTGTCGGATGGTAGGCGCGGTCGGGGAGTTCACGTACGTCTAAGCCTAGCTCCACGACGACCTGCATCGTCTTCGCCATGGCGTCGGCGTGGTAATGGAGTCCCTGATAGCCAAGGACGCGTCCATCCGCGCCGACGACGAGCTTTGCGAGTCCGTGCGGAACGTCCTTCGTCTTGAAGACGCCGTCGTCCTCGGCGAGACGTGTCGCTGTCACGTGTTCGATACCGCGCTCGCGCGCCTCCTCCTCCGTAATCCCGACGCGTGCGAACGGGTAGACGCCCGCGCCCGTGAAGGTCACGCGGTGTTTGACGAAGCCGTAACGCCGCGGCGTCCGCCCCTCCGCCTCGGCGACGATATTCTCGGCGACGTGGTAGCCTTCCTCCTTGGCGACATGCAGAATCGGTTCACGTCCGTTGGCGTCGCCCGCGGCGTAGATACGCGGATTTTGGCGCGCCCTGAGCGTGTCGTCAACCCAGTCGTCCGACGGTTCGATGCCCGCGTTCTCTAATCCGAGTCCATCGACGGTCGGGACGCGTCCCGTGAAGACGTATAGGTCGTCCGCCTCGACGGCGCTTCCGTCGTCGAGATGCAGACGGACGCCGTCGCCCGCGGGTTCGAGGCTCTCCTCGTAGACGTTTGTCAGCACCTCCACGTCGAACTCGTCGCGGTAGAGTTCGAGTAGTTCGCGTCCGAACTCGTCGTCGGCGTAGTCGAGGGGCGCGTCGTCGTGTTCGATAACGGTCAGGTCGACGCCGCATTCGGCGAGGTACGGCACCATCTCCATACCCGTCGTTCCGAAACCCATCACGACGCCCGTATCGCCGAAAGAGCGTGCGTCGAGAACGTCGTCGCTCGTCATGAACTCCACGTCGTCGATTCCGTCGATATCGGGAACGTTGACAGAAGAACCCGTGGCGACGACGATACGGTCGGCGTCGTACCTCTCGCCGCCCGCCTCGACCGTCGTGTCGTCCACGACGTGCGCCGTCTCGCGGACGAACTCGACGTCGTCGCGTTCCGCCATCTCGGCGACGGCGTCGCGCCGATGCTCCGCAAAGCCGAGAACATGGTCGTCCTTCGTCTCGACGACCTCGTCAAGGTCTATCTCGGGCGTGCCTTCGAGACGTTCGTCCGCCCGCGCCTGATGGCGGTGTGCCGCCGCCGACAGCACCTCCTTCGACGGCATACATCCGCGTAGGATACAGAGACCGCCGCCGGGGTCGCCGTCGTCGAACAGAACGAGTTCGAACTCCTCGTTCGTCTCGGCGTCGAGTAGTCCCTCGGCTACCGCGACGCCAGCGCTTCCGTACGCTCCTAAGACTGCTACCTTCATAGAAGCTAAACGGACGCCGTCCCCTATTAGACTTCGTGTGTTTGCGCGTCTCACGCACGCCCGAAGTCTAAACCGTTATACGCCTCGAACGCCTCCCAAAATGTGATGGAACTACAGGAGTCGGCGTTCGGGTTCGAGATAGACCGCGTCGTCGAGGCGATAGAGGAACGTGACTGCGAGAAGGTCGGGTTGCAGTTCCCGCAGGGTCTCAAACGGCGCGCGACGACCGTCGTTGACACCCTAGAGGAACGTACCGACGCGCGTCTCTACGTCTCGGGCGACCCGTGTTACGGAGCCTGCGACCTCGACGAATGGCTGATGCGTAACACGGATATGCTCGTCCATTTCGGGCATTCGCCCATCAAGGACTCCGACGACGTTCTCTACGTCGAGTCGCGGTCGGATGCTCCTATCCGCGACGTTACCCTCGATGCCGCCGAGAAGCTCGACGCCGACGCGCCCGTCTGCCTCGTCACGACGGCGCAGCATTCGCACGTCTTCGAGGAGGCGCGCGACATTCTCGAAGACGATGGCTTCGAGGTCGTGGCGTCGGGCGGCGGAAACAGGCTCAACAACACGGGTCAGGTACTCGGCTGTAACTACACGAGCGTCGTACCCGACGCGCCGCAGGTCCTCTACCTCGGCGGCGGCGACTTCCACCCCGTCGGACTCGCCATGGACCATCCCGACAAGCTACTCGTCGTCGCCGACCCCGTCAACGACCAGGTGCGTGAGGTCGATGGCGAGAAGTTCATCCGTCAGCGTTATGCCGAAATCTCGCGTGCGCGGGAGGCTGACCCCGACAAGTGGGGCGTCATACTCTCGACCAAGATAGGACAGCGCCGCGAGGAGATAGCGCAGTATCTGCTCGACAACTACGACGACACCTACCTCATCACGATGGACGAGATAACGCCCGACCGTCTCCTACATTTCGACGCCGACGCCTACGTCAACACGGCGTGTCCGCGTATAACGACCGACGACGGACCGCGGTACGACGACCCCGTGCTGACACGCGTCGAGTTTGAGATTGCGGTCGGCGAACGCGACTGGGACGACCTTTCCTTCGACACCTTCCACGGCGCTTGGTCTACCTGACCTCGACGCTCAGTACGCGGCGCGTGGCGAGGTAGGCGGCGACGACGACGGCGGCAACGATAACCGACGCGACGAGGAGGTTTTCGCGGACGAAGACGACGGCAACGCCGCCGTACCACGCGACCGCGTACGCGACGACGAAGAAACGGACGCCCCTCGACAGCGTTGCGGCGACGACCGTCTTACCGATACCGAGTCCGAAGAATCCGGCGGCGAGACATAGAAGCTTGAACGGCGGCGGCGCTATCCCCGATACGCCGACGATGAGGACGCCGTGTTCCTGTATGGTGCGTTGTGCGAGACGGAAATGCTCGTCCTTGACGAGGTAACGGAGGAAACGTCCGCGTGCGCCGAGGTAGTACGCGAAGACCGCGCCGAGTACCGACGCGACGGTGCTAACCGCGGCGAGTATGAAGGCGTCCTGGGGCGTGAGGAGGACGAGGGGGACGAGCAGAACCTCTGTGGGAAGCGGCGAGACCGACGAGTTGAGGAAGGAGAGGGCGAAAAGACCTACGACGCCGTACGGAAGCAGGAACTCGACCGCGAACGCGGCGGTTTCTGTTAGCATGCCTCGTCTCTCGTCATATACGCAGTAACTCCTTCTCTTGGCGTCCGAGGTATCCGTAGCGCGAAGCCCGTATTTCACGGAGGGCGTCGTCGTCGTTCTTCCGGAGACGGACGCCGTCACAGTCTACGCTGACTCCGGTCTTCTCGGCGATGGTTGGGAGTATATCGACGGTTGAGACGGGCTTCCTGACGTTTTCGTCGCCGTCGCCGTACACCCAGAGAGGGACGCGCAGGACTTCGGGGCTTAGGGCTTGTCGGTGGGCGAACTCGCCGTTTTCGCCGAGCGCCTCGCCGTGGTCGGAGGTCACGAAGACGATGGTGTCGTCGAGCGCGCCGGCTTCGTTGAGGCGGTCGAACAGGTCGCGCATTACCTCGTCGAAGAGACGGACGCCGTTGTCGTACTCGTCGGCGAGCGCCCGTCTCTCGTCAGGACTGACGCGTGAGGGGAGGTACTTTGCCTTACGGAACGCCATCTGGGTCTCGCGTCCGTCCATACCTTCGCCGAACCACTGCTCGTCCGACCTGTTGTACGGAGCGTGTACGTCCATGTAATGCCCCCACGCGAAGAACGGCTCTTCGGCATCGCGCACGAAGGAGACGAGCGAGCCGTTTACGTCGAAGCCGTCGCGGTAATGGCTGTTGGTAAGTATCTCCCAGCCGTACTGAGCGAACATACCGGCAGAGTAACGCGAGTAAGCGGAGTCGAACCGGTCGAAGCCGTCGTCGTACCCCTTCCCCGTCGTAAAGAAAGGCGCGCTCAGGAAGGCACCCGTCTCGTACCCCTCGGCGCTCAACAGACGCGCTACGGTCGGCTGGCGTATCCTGTACCTCCTCGTGACGGCGCTTGACGGATACGTGCCCGTCAGTATCGACGGAACCGCCTCCCTTGTGTGGCTACTCGGCGAGTAGGCACGTCTGAAGAAGACACCGTCGTCGGCGAGGCTGTCGAGAAAAGGCGTCGTGTTCCGCGAATATCCGTTGTACCCCACGCGGTCGGCACGGAGAGAGTCGACCGTCACGAGGAGAACGTTCATCGCCGGAAATGAACGGCTCTAACCCAATAACTCTTTATCTCCCCTTTCGGTCAGTTCCTCGCCCTGTACTCGCCGTGTTTGACACCTATGGCGAGCATTATCGCGCCGAATATCGCCATCGAGGGGGCGACCATGGTCAGCACGGTTTCGGTCAGCATCATCGGCGCGGCGATGAGACCTCCGGTTCCGACGGCTATGACTAATACGAACGCTAACGCGGTTATCTTTTCGTCGAACTCCATGTCAGAAAACAGTCTTCGGCACGGTTAACCCTTGCTCTATGTCAGGCAGAGGGTCTACTTCACGCGTTCCTGAAGCACAGTCGGATGCGACGCGTCGACACCCTCGATGCTGTCGACCTCTTCGTCGAGGATTTCACGCAGGGACGAGTTGTCGTCGGTTACTATCTCAGCGAGGAGGTCGTGGTCGCCGCTACTGATATAGAGCTTACGTACTGAGTCGACCTCCTTGAGCGACTCGACGACGCCGAGGAAACGGTCGCTCTCGGCGTCGACACCGACGAGCGAGACAGTGCGCCCGCCGAGCTTCTTAGGGTCTATCTCGGCGCTGTATCCGAGAATAGTACCCTCTTCTTCGAGTTCACGTATGTACTTACGGACCGTGGGTTTAGAGACGCCGACGGATTCGGCTATCTCTCCGTACGACGCCTTGGCGTCTTCTTCGAGGACTTCGAGTATCTCGGCTTCCGTAGACGACTTGCTCACGTTCGTTGTTTGGGTTGGCGTTAAAAATACTTTGCGAACACGTAAGACTCCGAAAACGTCCCCGACACGTAAGCCCTATGGGTGCGAGACGCGTTTCGCCCTTGATGGAATGCTCCCTGTGTGACGAACCCGCCGTCCTGCGTCAGGCGTACAGCGGCAAGCACGTCTGCGAGACACATCTCTACGAAAGCGTCGAGTCGCGTGTCAAGTCACGTATACGTGAGGACGACCTTCTCGAAGGCGACGAGCGCTGGGTCGTGGGCGTCAGCGGCGGCAAGGACTCGTCGGTGCTTCTCGATGTACTCGCACGGACCTTCCGCGAAAACCCGTCGGTCGAGATTATCGCTCTTACGCTCGACGAGGGAATTGAGGGATACCGCGACGAGGCTATCGAGGCGTCGCGCGAACTCGCCGATTCCCTCGGCGTCCGTCACGAGGTCGTCGAGTTCGAGGACGAGTTCGGCGTCCGTGTAGACGACGAGGTCGCTGAGGCGGACGGGAAGCCATGCTCCTACTGCGGCGTCTTCCGCCGCACTGCGCTCAACCGCCATGCCGAACGTCTCGATGCGACCAAGCTTCTGATGGGACATAACCTCGACGACGTTGCGGGGACGGCGCTGATGAACTTCCTCGACGGCGGCGTTGACCGTATGGCACGCCATTACAGCGCGTCCCTTTCGACCGAAGAGACCGACGAGTTCGTCCGACGTGCGAAGCCGTTGCGCGACGTTCCTGAGAAGGAGGTCGCCGTCTATGCGCAGTTGAAGGACCTACCCGTCTACCTCGAAGAATGTCCCAACGCCGAGGGCGCGACACGGCGCGACGTTCACGAGATGCTGATGGAGTTCGAACGTAAACGCCCGGGCACGCGCCATTCGGTCGTCTCGGCTTACGAGGAGATGGCTTCCCAACTCGACTGGGACAGCGCCGAGGTCGCGGCGTGCGACCGTTGCGGCGAACCGACCTCTGCCGACACCGACCTCTGTCGGTCGTGTTCGATGCTCGCGGAAGTCGAAGAAATGTAGAAACCGAAGCTACCGGATTACGTCGACATCGACGGCGTTCTTCTCGCGCTGGTCACGTCCGCCGTCGCTCGTGCCGAAAGACGAGTCGGTTTCGTCGGCGTCAGAGAACATCGAGTCGGCGGTCGGTGTCTTGTCGCCTGCGCTCGACTTAGCGCCCTCTCCGCCGAGGACCTGTGACGAGTTGACTCCCGTCATTATTGCCATGACACGGACCTTGCCTTCGTACTCCTCGCGTATACGAGCGCCCCAGATGACGTTGGCGCGGTCACCGAGGCGTTCGGTGATGTTCTGCGCAACGCCTTCTGCCTCACCGAGCGTCAGGTCGGGTCCGCCCGTGATATGTACGAGCGAACCGCTCGCTCCGCGGTAGTCAACGTCGAGGAGCGGATGGTTGAGAGCGTCCTCAACGACCGCCTGTGACTTGTCGCGCTCCTGAGTCTCGCCGACGAGCATGACGGCGACGCCACCCTGATTCATGATGGTCGTCATGTCGGCGTAGTCGAGGTTGATGAGCGAAGGCTGCGTAATGGTCTCGCTGATTCCCTTGACCGTCTCGGCGATAATCTGGTCCATCACGCTGAACGCCTTGCTGATGGGGAGGTTGGGGACGTAGTCGAGGAGGCGGTTGTTGTCGAGGACGATGGTCGAGTCAGCCTCGTTACGGAGGTTCTCTAACCCCTCGTGCGCCTTGTCGGTCCGCGCGCGCTCCACGTCGAAAGGCATCGAGACCATGCCGACGACGATTCCGCCCTGCTCCTTCGCTATCTTGGAGACGACGGGCGCGGCTCCCGTGCCGGTTCCGCCACCCATGCCTGCGGTGACGAAACAGAGGTCAACGCCTTCGAGTATATCCTTGAGCGTGCCGCGTGCCATCTCGGTCGCGCGTTTACCCATCGAGGGGTCGCCACCTGCGCCCAGACCGCTCGTGAGCGACTTGCCGACGAGTATCTTCGTATCCGCCTCTATCATCTGGAGATGCTGCTTGTCGGTGTTGATGGCGATTGTCTCGGCGCCCTCGACACCGATGTTGTACAGACGGTTGACCGTGTTATTACCCGCGCCGCCACAGCCGACGATGACGATATTGGGGTCGCCGAAGTCCTCGGCGTCGTTCGCCGCGTTCTTCTCCTTTTCGTCGTTCTCCAGAGCGTCCTGTACTATGTCTTCCATCTCAGACCCTCGCTATACGTCTGTTTTCCTTGAGCTTCTCGTGACCGTCCTTCTCTGTGACCATCGTGCGAACCGCGGCACGGATAGCCTCGCTCCTGTTAGGGAACTCGCCTTCTTCAACGAGCGCTTCAACCGCCTTTACTTGCTGTTCCGGTATGCGTAGTGTTACCCTTTCCATCGTACCACCTTTGGAGGTCCCCGGGTCAGTATTGTGCTTTCGAACGCGTGACTTGACCCAGTGTCACACGCGTTGTAAGACGTTTGTCTTACAGGTTACCCATTACTATGCAGGGATAATAAAACTTTGGGTGAATTGTATGACAAACTGTCGTACTTGCGAAAACAGAATACGTGTAATATTACCGTCAGACATCTTTTGACACTACTCGTTGCTCAGGGCGTGGCTCGTCGGGGTGCGCCGTCCACACGACGGGCAGAAGCTCCAGTCGGTACGTATCTCGTCGCCACAGTCGCAGAAGACACGGCGGGACGCCTTCGCGCCGCAGTTGGGGCAGTGAACGTGTTCGTCGGCAACCTCCTCGCCGCACTGGTGGCATGTCTTACGCCCCTCTTCTTCGACCGAAGAACGGTCCGGAGCCTCGGGCGCGCGCGCCTCCCTCGCGCTCTCTGTGCGCCCCCGACCTCCGCTTCCTTCCGGCATGTTTACGGTCACGTTAACGTTGTCGCGCTCGCGCCCCGTGAGCTTCCTATCGACGGTTTCCTCTACCGTCTCCTCGACCATCTGTCTCAGGACGGCGTCGAGTGTCGCGCCTGTCTTACGCGCCGGTTCTCGTGTATCACGCGTGTTACGTGCCCCTTCTTCGAGGTACGAACGCAGTGCCTCGCGCATTATCTCCGAGCGTGACTCGTCGATTTTGTCGACGCGTTCGAGGAGGTCGTCGCTGACACGGAACGTGATTTTGCTGTCTCTCATCCGTCATCCTCCGTTTCGAGCGTCCATGACGGGTCGTTCGGCGACACGGCGCGGAGTTCATCGGACTTCTCGCGCGCGTGTTCTTGTAGTAGTTCGGCGGCGACTTCGCCGAGAGTCGTTTCGAACGCACGCGTGTATCCGTCGTAGAAGTCGTGGACCTCCTTGTCCATACGCACCTGCATGTCGACGACGGTTTCCTCGTCGCCGTCGCCGGACTCTTCCTCAAGTCTGTCGTATATATTTCCGAGACGAGGGTAGATGTCGTTCTCTATCTTACGGTCCACGACCTGTTCGACAACGTCCGCGAGCTCCTCTTCCTCCTGTCTTACATCCTCTTTTCCGAGGTACTGCTTCAGGGCGTCGCGGACGACATCGCTCCTAACGTCGCCCTGCGAGTCGACCTCTTCGAGAAGGTCTTCGTCAACACGGACGTTTATTCGGCCCATTACCTCGTATTCAGTGTGACAGGGTAATAAGCTTTCTGCAGGTTGTCATACGAACGGCTTACACGTTCTACGGAGAGCCTCTACTTTGCGAAGGTTGTGGCGGCGGAACGACGACAAAATAGACATCGGTCCAGTATAGTACCGTTTCTGTAAACCAACATCGTCGAGTAGTATCCCTGAAACTCCCCATACATTTCTGTATCACGGACCGTGTCTTACGCGAACTCGTCGGCGAGCGTATCGTTAAGCTCCTGTCTGACACGTTCGCCCGTTTCGCGGTCCCGTGCCGTGGTTACGACGCGGTTCTCCTGCACGCTTGAGCCGTCGCGCAGGAGGAGGCGCAGGTTGCCGTTTCCGTCGGCGCGCGTCACCTTCGCCGCGAAGCCGTCCTGCGAACCGCGCCCGCTCGCGTCGATGGGTCCGGGGATAATCTTCTTGACGTGTCCGTATCCTGCGACGTGTCTTACAGCGCGCCGTCCGTCACGTCCGCCGATGAGTGTCGAATGGCTTCCGCCTATCTTCTCCGCAGGGTCGGCGTCGACGACCTTCAGCGTCTCGTCGGCGTCGGCGAAGACCTTGTCGTATGACGCGTCGTCGGCTACGCGTGAGACGGACGCGGCGAGTTCCCCGCGGAGCCTCTGCACCATTTCACGCTCGCCACGGACGTAGACATCGTCGGGGCGTTTACGCCGCACCTCGTCCGCCGCTCTTCCGACGAGGTTTCGCAGTGCGACCTCGCGTTCGGGGTCCTCGTCGTGCGCCGCCGTCTTTACGACGCGCTCGGAGACGACTTCGCCGTCGAGCGCCGCGACGACCAAGGCGCGTGTTGGCTCTATCTCAACGAGGACGGCGTCGGCGTTGCTCGTGTTACAAGCCAGACAGTAGTCCCCCGGGCGTTCGAGCGACGACGCACAACGCCGACATTCCATGTACGCCGTAAGTCGGCGGCACGAATAACCCCTACGGACCCCGCCGTCGGCGTGTATCTTAGCAAAAGTTAAGTCGGCGTCGCCTCTACCGTCTCTTACCCGCCTTAGCTCAGCCTGGTAGAGCAGCCGACTGTAGATCGGCTTGTCCCCCGTTCAAATCGGGGAGGCGGGACTGCGAACGAGTTTTGCGAGTGAGCAGGACCGCCGGACCGATTTATCTCCATACGCCATCCCATACGTGGAGTTTCTTACCACAATCGTATTCTCGTTATTAAGAAATCTTCATCAGACACGATGCCTCAAAGATTTGAATAAAACCAAGAAGGTTGCGCCAACCCAAACCCACATAATTCCGTATACCCAAGTATACGTAACATGAGCAAGTCGATGCATATCTCGGAGGGGTTTCACGAGTTCGTGAAGGAACACAAACGCGACGGTGAGACGATGGAAGAGACGTTGCGTAGGCTTATCGGTGGTCCGCATCCGGAGAAGGTCGCGTGTATTCTTTCGTCGGAGACCGCGGAGGAGATGCGCGAGCGTATCGAGGGGAAACGGGAGACCGACGTTAATCGAAAGGACAAGGTACGGGAGCGTTTCGAGTGATACTTGATACCTCCTATCTTCGACGGCGAACAGGCGGCTTTTGAGAAGGGCGTCGAACTTTCCGACGAAAACGTGGTTCAGCGCGTTCCCTCTCCCGTAGTTACGGAGATTTCGTATGGAGCCGAGTTCGGCGACGAAGACGAGAAACGGAAGGTCCGTAACGCCCTGCGCATGTACCCCGTCGTCGAGCAGGATGAAGACACGGCGAGACGCGCGGGTGAGTTGCTTGCGCAAGCTGACGCACAGGCGGACGTGGAGAGCGGAGTTGGATGGATAGACGCCATGATAGCCGCGGTCGGTGAAGGATACGACGAGCCGGTGCTTACAGACAACGTTGAGGACTTCGAGAAGCTTGGTGTCGGAGTAGAGACGTACTGAGTACCGGTGTTGGGTTCGGCGTTGTATGCTAAACAGCCTTACTTGCGAGATGTCGACAGGCTCCGTAGACCCAGAAGAACTCCCGCGTACGTCTTCCTCTCCGACACCTCCTTCCTGCAGACACCCAGTAGTAATCAGTACTGCTCCGAGTAGCCCTTGACGAGCCTTCGGTCCACGCCGACACGAAAGACGAAAGCATTTGACGCTGAAACGACAGTAACACGTAATGCGAGACAACCGGACGGGGATAGTATGACGGACGGTCTAACCGAGATAACGGTTATCGGGGACGACGACACCGGACTAATCGCCTCGGTCACCAACCTGTTGTTCGAGCGCGGGATAAACATAGAGGACCTCGACCAAGCGGTCCGTGAGGGCGTATTCAGGATGAAGACGCGTGTCGATACCTCCGAGATGGTCTGCACGCGCGAGAAGCTACGTGACGACCTGAGCCAACTCGGCGACGAACTCGGCGTCGAGGTACGTATCCGTTTCCCCGACGACCGGCACGCTCGCCAGATTGCGGTTCTCGTGAGCAAGGAGTCGCACTGTCTCCGCGCGGTACTCGAAGACTGGAGCGCGGAGGAACGTGACGCTGAGGTCAGCGTTATCATAGGGAACCACTCTGACCTGAAGCCGCTCGCCGACGAACACGGCGTTCCGTTCCACGATATCGGTGACGAGAAGGGAACCCCCGACGAGGGCGAACTCCTTGAACTACTCGACGAGTACGGGATAGACCTCGTCGTACTCGCGCGGTATATGCGTATCCTCAGCCCCGACGTTGTCTTCCGTTACGAGAACCGTATAGTCAATATCCATCCGTCTCTCCTGCCGTCGTTCCCGGGGGCGGAGGCGTATCTCCAAGCCGTTGAGGAGGGCGTCCGTATCGCGGGCGTTACCGCACATTACGTCACCACCGACCTCGACCAGGGTCCTATCATCACGCAGAACGCCTTCAACGTCCCTCCTGGTGCGGATGCCGACGAACTCCGGAGCATCGGACAGCCCGTTGAGGCGGAGACGCTACTGCGCGCCATGGACCTACATCTCAACGACGAGATAGCCGTCCACCGCGGTAGGACACGTCTCCGTGACTCCGACAAGGAGGCACGACTCGGCGCACCCGAGGGGCTGAACGGGAGCCTTCCCGACGAACCGGTTGACGAACCCGTGGAAAGGATACTCGAATCCGAGGCGGCACCCCAGCCTCAGGACTGACCGCGTTCGCCGTCCGTCCGGTCTACCTTCACGACCAACCAACTTTTTATCCGGCGCGGTGCTAAACCCGCCATGGAAGAACCGAACGTAGGCGAACTCAAGCCGCCGGAACGCGTCCTTCTCGGTCCCGGTCCGAGCAACGTAAACCCGCGCGTCCTCGGCGCGATGAACACGAGCATCGTCGGACATCTTGACCCTTACTTCGTCGATATAATGGACGAGGTGCAGGACCTACTGAGGTATCTGTTCCGGACCGACAACGAATGGACCTTACCCGTCAGCGGAACGGGGTCGGCATCTATGGAAGCCGCCATCTCGAACCTCGTCGAACCCGGCGACAAGGTTCTCGTTCCCACAAACGGCTACTTCGGCGCGCGTATGGAGGATATGGCACAGCGCGCCGGCGGCGAGACGGTACATGTCGACGCCCCGTGGGGCGAACCACTCGATGCCGCCGACGTGGAGGAGGCGTTCAACGAACACCAGCCCGATATCTTCGGCTTCGTACAGGCGGAGACAAGCACCGGCACGCTTCAGCCGGATGTACCGGAACTCGTCGGTATCGCGCATTCGCACGACGCGCTTACTGTCGTTGACACCGTTACGTCGCTTGGCGGCGTCGAACTGGAAGTTGACGACTGGGGTATCGATGTCTCGTACTCGGCGGCGCAGAAATGTATCTCCTGTCCGCCCGGCGCTTCACCTCTCACCCTCAACGACCGCGCGATGGACAAGATACTGTCGCGCGAGACTAAGCCGCGTTGCTGGTATCTCGACCTCGCCGAACTAGAAGACTACTGGGGCGACGACCGTTCGTACCACCACACCGCCCCCGTGACGAATATCTTCGGTCTCCGTGAGGCGCTCCGTATTGTCGCCGAGGAGGGTATCGAGGAGCGCTGGGACCGCCATCTCCGCGTCTCGGGCGCTCTCAAGAACGGAATCGAGGCGATGGGTCTCGAAATGAACTCGCGCGATGACGCATGGCTCCCGACGCTCAACGCCGTCCGCGTTCCCGACGGCGTTGATGACTCGACGATTCTGCGGCGACTCGTCGAGGAGTACAATATCGAGATTTCGGCTGGACTCGGCGACCTCGAAGGCGAAATCCTCCGTATCGGCTGTATGGGACATTCGGCGCGCGCGCAGAACGTCCTGTACCTAATCGACGCTCTCGGCGAGATACTGGAGGACGAAGGCGTCGATGTCAACGCGGGCGAAGCCGTGGCGGCGACGAGCGACGCCCTTTAGCGACCGTTCGATTTATACGCCCACGTTCCCGACTCTGACCATGGTAGACGTCGACATAGAACAGTTCAAGCACGAGTCTTGGCTCACGATACTCGCAACCGCCGTCTCGTACGGCGTTCTCCTTGCGATAATGACCGTCCTCCTGTTCGTCGTCCCGTACGGTATCTTCCGTTTCTTGCTTTAGCTACGTCTCCGAGTCGGGTCGGAGGACGACCTTACCGAACCCGTCGCGTTCCTCAAGCATACGGTGTCCCTCCGCCGCCTCGCTCATCGGTAGTGTCTCACGCACGCGCGGTTCGAGCGCTCCCTCCCAGACGAGCGAGAGAACGTCGTCCGCCTCCCCGCGTGTCGCCATCGTGGAGCCGAGTACGTCGAGCTGGTTCCAGAAGATTCTGTTTACGTCGGTCGTCGCGTCCCCGCCCGTCGTCGCGCCGCAGGTGACGAGCCTTCCGCCCTTTGCGAGCGACGCCAGCGAGTCGCGCCATGTCTCCTTGCCGACATGGTCAACGACGGTATCGACGCCGCGTCCGTCTGTGGCTTCGCGTACGGCGTCGGCGAAGTTCTCGTCGGTATAGTCGAAGACGGCTTCTGCGCCGAGTTCGCGCGCCGCCTCCGCCTTCTCTTCGTTCCCTGCGGTCGCGTAGACGGTCGCCCCTGCGTGCCGCGCTATCTGGACGCAGGCGTGCCCGACGCCTCCCGAAGCGCCGAGGACAAGGACGTTTTCGCCTGCACGCAGTTCGGCGCGCGTCACGAGCATACGCCACGCCGTTCCGAAGACGAGCGGCGCGGCGGCGGCGGTTTCCCAGCCCACCCCCTCGGGCACGCGCACGAGGTTCTCGGCGGGCACGCACGCGCGTTCGGCATGTACGCCCGGGACGTGTTCGCCTATGATATGGTAGTCGACGCAGAGGGGTTCGTCGCCGTCGCGGCAGAACTCACAGTCGCCGCACGCGACGCCTGCCCAGACGGCGACTCGGTCACCCTCATCGAAACGCGTCTCGCCGCCGTCGCGTACTACGCCAGCGGCGTCGCTACCTGGGACATGCGGCATACTGAGGTCTATACCTGGCAGACCGCGGCGCGTCCATACGTCGAGATGGTTGAGCGCCGCCGCCTTCACGTCCACGAGTACCTCTCCGTCTCCGCGCTCAGGTTCGTCGCGTTCGGCGTACTCGATAACGTCGCGTTCTCCGTGGTCCGTAAACTGTACTGCGCGCATGTACTGAACTGTCGCCTCGGACTAATAGATGTACCTACGTCTAACGTCGAAGGTCGTGTCTCAGACCTGTCCTTGCGACGTTTCCTGCCTAAGACGGTTGATGATAGACTGACGTATTGACCTCGGCGCGCCCCCCTCTCCACGGACTATTACGACGGTGCCTGATGCGTTTTCGCCTATCTTTTCGGGCAGGGTGCCAAACACGGTTCTTTCGACGACGCTGAGACGTGTCGCGCCGACATAGACCGTATCGAACCTGTCGGCGGTTGCGAGGAGAGTCTCCTCGGCGTCGTCGGCGACCATCACTTCGGCTTCGTACTCGTCGGGTTCGAGTCCTGCTTCCTCGGCGCTTTCCTCTATCAGGCGTTGCCCGCGCTCGACGAGTTCGTCGTCTTCGGTTTCGTCGTCGTCATCCCTCTCCTGAACGTTTACCAGCGTCAGGGTTGCGCCTTCCTCTGCGCGTACCGAGTAGGCGGCGTGTTCGACCGCGACGGGAGCGTGCGGACCGCCGCCGACGAAGACCGCGGCGTCGCCTATCTCGTCGTTACGTTGCTTGACCAGACGTATTTCGCACGGTGCCTTCTCGACTATCGGGTCGATGTTGGAGCCGAGAACGTTCTCGCGTAGCTTTCGTCTGCCGTGCCAACCCATCACGATTTCGTCCGCCTGTTCGTCGTTTACTATGTCGAGTACGGCGTCGCTAACGTCGTGCGCAACGACGGCGTGCGTCCGTAGCCCGACCCCGAGTTCCTCGGTGATTTCGCGCGCTTTCTCTAGGAGTTCGCGTTGTCTCTCCAGCCGTTCTTCCTCGAAGGCGACCTCCTGTGAGAGCGATGTCTGGTAGGGGACCGTCAGAACGTTTACCGCAACTATCTCGGCGTCGACGTGTCTCGAAGCGCTCGACGCTGCCATCTGAAGAAGCCCTCTCTCTTCCTCGGGACGCGCAACGGGAACCACGACGCGGTAGGGGCGGTCCTTCTGTTCCTTCTCTATTCCCGTTGCGACCGCCTCGCGCAGTATACCTTCGCGTTCGACCTGTTTGCGTCCGTAGACGAGGTACCATGCGAATCCGAGTACGACGATTCCGACGCCGCCGATGAGCGGAAGCGTGTCCATCTGTGTCAGTATGCCGACCCCGCCGACGACGCCGAATATCTGCACCCACGGGTAAGCGGGCGACCTGAAATCGGGTTCGTACCAGACGGGGTCGCGTACGCGGAAGGCGACGAGCGCGATGTTGACGAGGACGTAAACGACTATCTGGAACGCGCCCGCCGTCTTAGCGATTTCCTCGACGGGGAGAGTGAGAATGATTACGAGCATCGCACCGCCCGTGATGAGTATCGCAACAACGGGCGTATGGAGGCGGTCGTTGACGCTACCGAAGAACTCCGGAAGGAGGTCGTCACGGCTTAGAGCGAAGGGGTAACGCGATGCCGTCAGTATACCCGCGTTCGCGGTGCTGATGAGGGCGAGCATCGCGGCGAGAACGATAAGGACGACGCCCGCGAATCCGAAGAACGGCTCTACGGCGTCAACCATCGGCGTCTCGCTTCCTGCGAGAAGGTCTGGTTCAACGACGCCGACGAGGACGGCGACGATGAGGGCGTACAGGACCGTCGTAATACCGAGCGAGAGGAGAAGTCCGAGAGGAAGGTTACGTCCCGGGTCCTCTATCTCCTCCGAGACGGCGGCGACCTTAGTGACGCCACCGTACGAGATGAGAACCATCGCCGTAGCGCCGAGAAGTCCGACCGTACCCTCGTCGAAGAAGCCTTCGTAGCCCTCGGTTTCGATATTTGGGAGGCTGAAGGCGACGAAGGCGGCGAGTATAAACAGCATGATGATGACCATCACCGTCTGAATGCCACCCGTCTGCTTGACGCCGAAGATATTGATGGCGATGAGAATAACGCCGACCGTGACGGCGAGCATCTCCATGCCTGGAAGCGTTATTGCCGAACCGACGTAGGGTGCGGCGAAGGGCAGACCGAACTCGTACGTCGGTAGCGGACGGACGGCGACGACGTACGCCATGCCGCCGACGAGCGCCAGAGCGCCCTTGAACATCAGCATCAGCCACGTTCCGAGTCCGGCAACTGTACCCGCGCCGGGACCCATGCCGCGCTCGATGAAGATATAGTCACCTCCTGCCTCGGGCATCGCGGTTCCAAGTTCAGCGATACTGACCGCGGCGGGGAGGACGAGGACAGCGGCGAGGACGAAGGCGAGTATGACGGCGGGACCGGCTTCCGCCATCGCTAATCCCGGGAGAATAAAGATGCCGCTACCTATCATCGCCCCCATGCTGATGGCGACGACCGACGCTAGCCCTAGGTCGCGTTTCAGCTCTTGTTCTTGCTCCGGCATTGTTTGGTGGTAAGACCTTGTTTGGAAGTTTCCCTGCTATTACATAATGTTTAGTATTCTCTACAGTATGTTCAGTTCCACCGCTCTGTTTAGTATGTCTTAATCTTAATTACATATAGGTATCTACAACGTTCAAAAAGACCCGTCCGAAGCGGTGGTATTATTACATCCCGTTCCCAAACGGGTTCCGTGAAACTAACCGGAACCGTCGTTATACCTCTAGCCAGTCCCGACGACGCGTCGACGACGGCGCGCGCCGCTGCCCCGTATCTCGGCACCGCCGACAAGGTAGTTCTCACCTACGTCGTCGAGAAGGGCGGCGGAGCACCCGATAAGGCTTCGCTTGAACAGATGGAGGGATACGCCGAGAAGGTCTTTGACGCCGCGCGTGAGGAACTCGCTGACGCCGAAACGGAGGTCGAGACACGCGTCCTCTACGGTACCAGCATATCCAAGACAGTCTTCGACCTCTGTGACGAAGTCGGCGCTTCGTCGGTCGCTCTCGTCCCACGCGAGTCGAACCGTCTGTTCAAACTGCTCGTGGGTGACAGGGTCCGTCCGTTTATCGAGGACAACGACATACCTGTAGTTGTCTTCCCCTCCGATGACTGACCCCGACGACGAACTCGCCAAGGACCTAGGTCTCCTTTCGGCGCTTACCATCGGCATAGGGACGATGATAGGCGCGGGTATCTTCATCCTCCCCGGCGTCGCGGCACGTGAAGCCGGACCACTCGTCGTCGTCTCTTTCGTAATCGGTGGCGGTATAGCCATGATTAATGCCTTCGCCGTCGCCGAACTCGGTACTGCGATGCCCAAGGCGGGGGGCGCTTACTACTGGATAAACCGCGCTCTTGGACCGCTGTTCGGGAGTATCGCCGGACTGGGTGACTGGATGGGTCTCGCGTTTGCGTCCGCGTTCTACTGCATAGGATTCGGCGGATATCTTTCTGACCTCCTCGAAGACGTTGCGGTTACCATCCCCGCCGTAGGCAGTGTATCGCTCGCGCTGCCTTCCATCGAACTCGCAACGGTCAGTCTCCCCAGTATTACTGTACCCGAGGTAAGCATCCTCGGCGTCGAGGCTTTGGGCTTCTCACTTCTCGGATGGTCGTTCACCCTCGGACTCACCGACGTACAGGTCGGCGCACTTATCGCCGCCGTCATCTTCGTTGGAATCAACTACATCGGCGCGAAGGAGACGGGTAGCATACAGACGGTTATCGTCCTCCTTCTCCTGGGCATACTGACCGTATTCGCGGTTGCGGGATTCCTCTCCTTCGACTACTCCCTGATTGAAGGCGACCTCGCTCCTGAGGGTGCCGGCGCGATTCTCCCGGGCACCGCGCTCGTCTTCGTTGCCTTCCTCGGATACGCTAAGATAGGAACCGTCGCGGAGGAGATGAAGAACCCGGGGCGCAACCTACCGCTCGCCGTCATCGGAAGCGTTGCTATCGTCACCGTTATCTACGCCGTCCTCGTCGGAATCATGGTCGGCGTCGTTCCGTGGGACGAACTTGACAGGTTCACGCCCGTGTCGCAGGTCGCCGAGATAGCCTTCTTCGGACCGCTCGCCGCCGTCGGTCTCGGACTCGTTACCTTCGCCGCCCTCCTCGCTACGGCGTCGTCGGCGAACGCCTCGATACTTTCGTCCGCACGTATCAACTTCGCCATGGGACGCGACAAGATAGTCGGCTCTTGGCTCAACGAGATTCATCCGCGTTTTGCGACGCCGTACCGTTCCATCGCCGTTACGGGCGCGATAATCTTCCTGTTCATCACACTCGGCACCGTCGAGGCTCTCGCACAGGCGGCGAGCGTCCTACATCTCATCGTCTACGCGCTCACCAACCTCGCTCTAATCACCTTCCGACAGTCGAACCTTCCCGAGTACGACCCTGACTTCACCGTCCCGCTCTACCCCGTGACGCCCATACTCGGTGCGGCGCTGTCCCTCGGACTCATCTACTTCATGGAGCCACAGCAGATACGTCTGAGCATATACTTCATCATCGGCGCTCTGCTCTGGTACGCGGTTTACGCGCGCCGACATACCAAGGACGCCGGACTGCTCGCCGAGTACGTGCGCGAGGAGTCGGACGAACTCCCCGACGCCGCCGTCTCGGCGACCGAAGCCGTCTCGCCCGACGAGTACCGTGTCATGGTACCCGTCTCGAACCCGCGGACCGAACGCGACCTCGTCGAACTCGGTGGCGCGATTGCGAAGGCAAAAGACGGTAAGCTCGTCGCCGTACACGTCGTCACCGTCCCCGACCAGACTCCTCTGCACGTCGCCGCAGAGTCGGAGGCGTTCGAGGACGGCGACCACCGCCTCCTCGAAAGCGCTCGTGAACACGCCGAGGAGACCGGCGTACCTGTCGAGACGCATACGGTCTTCTCCCACAGGACGCTTGAACAGGTCTTTGACTCGGCTCGGAAACACGAAGCCGACCTCGTCGTCATGGGCTGGGGGGACGAAGGACGCCTTTCGACGGGGCGCGCCGGAACAGTCACCGACGAACTTGCTCAGAACCTACCGTGCGACTTCCTCGTCTTCGACGACCGCGACCGTGACGCCTCACGCGTCCTGTTCCCGACCGCGGGAGGCGTCCACTCCGAACTCGGAGCCGAGGTCGCCCGCGCCTTACGCGACACCGTCGGCTCGGAGATACGTCTCCTGCATGTTGCTGACGACCCTGACGAGGGCGAGCGGTTCCTCGAAGAATGGGCGGCGGAGAACGGCTTGGACGATGCCGAACGCGTCGTCGTCTCGGGTGACGTAGAGGAGGCGATAGAAACCGAGGCTGAGGACGCTTCACTCCTCCTCATCGGCGCGGTTGGTGAGGGACTCCTGTCCCGTCTCGTCGGCGGCTCTCTCGTTTACGACGTAATCAACGACGTTGACACATCCGTGATAATCGCTGAGAAGGCGCGTAACCGTTCAGTTCTCGAACGTATATTCGGCGACGACTGACTCAGAAAGACATTTGTCTCCGCCTTCAGTAGACGGACTGTGAAAGACAGTCTCCGTCGACGCCTTGGACTCTACGCCGCCATCGTCTTCGTGGTTATCGTCACCTACTCGGCGATATACCAGTGGGCGATGCTGACGCTCGCGGGAGAACGTATCTCGTTCGTCCATTCGCTCCGCGTCGTAATAGAGATACTCTCGACGGCGGGGTTTGGAGGAGATACTGACGCGTGGGAACACAGCGATGTCCTCGGCTTCTTCGTACTCGTGATGAACCTCACCGGTGTCCTCCTCGTCTTCATCGGACTGCCGCTTTCCGCCGTTCCTCTGTTCCGACGGGCGTTACAGACCGGTCCTCCGACCACCACCGACCTTACCGACCACGTCATAATCTGTTCCTACTCCGAACGCGATGAGGTCCTCCGTAACGAACTCGAATCGGTTGGGGTCCCGTACCTCTACATAGACGAAGACCCTGAACTCGTCTCCGAACTCGTTGACGACGGACTAGACGCGATACATGGGGACCCCGAGAAGGTCGAGACTCTACGTAACGCCAACATCGAGGAGGCGCGTACCCTCGTAGCCGACGTTGACGACGAAACTAACCCGACCGTCATAATCTCCGCCAACCGTGCCAACCCTGACCTACGTGTCGTAAGCCTCGCTACCGACGCCGAGGCGGCGCAGTACCACAGGTACGCGGGTGCGGACGAGGTCGTTCAGTCGCGTAAGGTCCTCGCCGAGAGCCTCGCTATGCACGCGACCTCGTCGCTCGCCGAGGAGTTCCGCGAAGCTATCAAAATCGAGAACGGGGTAGAGATAAAGGAGCTTCTCGTACAGGAGGGAAGCGACCTCGCGGGAAAGACACTCGGCGAGGTCAAGGTGTTCGACGACAAGAACGTCACCGTAATCGGCGGCTGGTTCGGCGGGAAGTTCGTCGTCTCGCCCGAAGCCGAGACGGTAATCGAGGACAACAGCATCCTACTCGTCGTCGGTAAGGAGGAACGCCTCAACGAACTGAAGGCTCGTCCAATCGCCGAACACGGCGAAGACGAAAGCTCCGAGGTCGTTGTCTGTGGCTACGGCTCGGTCGGTCGCGCCGTAGCCGACGAACTTAGGAAACGGGGCGTCGATGTCACTGCCGTCGACAAGCAGAACCGACGAGGAGTCGACGTTGTCGGCGACATAACCGAGCCGCAGACGCTTCTCGAAGCCGGAGTCCGTGACGCCCGCGCCGTCGTCATAGCTATCGATGTCGACACCCCTGCCATCTACTCGTCGATAGTTATCAATCAGATTGCCCCTGACGTAGAGATAGTCGCCCGTGCTGGGGGTGCTGAGAGCGTCTGGAAGCTCTACAACGCCGGTGCCGACTACGTCCTTTCGCTCCCTACTGTCACGGGCGAACTCCTCGCCTCGATTCTCATCCACGAGAAGGAGATTCTGACCGCCCAGTCGCATTTCGACTTCAGGCGCACTGAGGCACCCGCTCTCGTCGGCAAGACGTTCGCTGATGTCAGCCTCCGCAACGAAACCGGATGTACCGTCGTAGCCGTGGAACGCGACGGCGAGCTAATCACCCAGCTCGGCGGCGAGTTCACCGTTCAGGAGGGCGACGTTCTCGTAGCCGCCGGAAGCGAGGAGTCGCTCGAACGCCTCACCGAGTTCGTCCGCCGAGGGGTCTTAGAGTAAACGTTTTCGGAGGCGCGGACGTACCGCCTCACATGAAACTCGAATCCGATTCGACCGCTGTCGTCGTAGTCGATACCCAGAACGGCTTCTGCCATCCCGACGGGTCGCTTTACGCACCCGCTAGCGGCGAGGCGGTCGACGCTGTGACTGACGTGGTCGAGAAGGCGCGCGAAAACGACGTACAGGTTGTCTACACCCGCGACGTACATCCGCCCGAACAGTTCGACGGCGCACATTACTACGACGAGTTTGAGCGGTGGGGCGAACACGTCGTCGAGGGTTCGTGGGAGGCGGAGATTGTCGATGAACTCGACGTACGCGACGAGGACGAGGTCGTCGTTAAACATACCTACGACGCCTTCCAAGGCACGGGACTCGACGCATGGCTCGACGCTCACAAAATCCACGACCTCGTCTTCTGCGGCACGCTCGCCAACGTCTGTGTCCTCCACACCGCCGGAAGCGCGGGGCTACGCGACTACCGCCCCGTAGTTGTCGAGGACGCGTTGGGGTACATAGAGGAGGACCACCGCGACTACGCCGTCGAACACGCCGACTGGCTATTCGGCGAGACGGCGAAACGCGACGAACTGGAGTTCGTGTGAAACATCCCTCCGAAGCCGGGACGCCGCTCGGTGAACACGCCGCCGTCCGGCGCGGCTTCGATGCGACGTGCGAGGACGGCGACCGACGCGTCTTCGTCGGGAGGCCGTCGCCGCTGGTTGCCGTCGGGCGGCGCGATGAGACCGCCGACAGCTACGACGAGGCGCGCGAGGCGGCACGCGAAGCCGGTTACGAGACAACAGTACGTAACGTGGGCGGGCGCGCGGTCGTACACGCGGGCGAGACCGTCGCCTTCGCGGTCGCGTCTCCCGTTGAGGACCCGCGCGTCGGTCTCCGCGACAGGTACGACGACGCCGTCTGTGCGACGCGCGAGGCGCTCGAATCCCTCGGCGTCGACGCCCGTTGCGGCGAACCCGACGCCTCCTTCTGCCCTGGAGAGGCGTCGCTCTGTGTCGACGGCAAGGTCGCGGGTATCGCCCAACGCGTCTCACGCGAAGCGGCGCTCGTCTCGGGCGTCGTTATCGTCGGAAAGGCTGACGAGACGGCACGCGTACTTTCTTCGGTCTACGGCGCACTCGGCGTCCCCTTTGACTCATCGACGGTCGACGCTGTCGGCGCGTCCTCGTCCTCCGCTACCGTTGGGACGGTAGCCGAGGCTCTCGTCGAAGCCTTCGACCCGTGAATTTATTACGGATGCGACGAACCATGAACTATGGAGTTCGAACCGCGTAGAGCCGCGCTGGCTCTCTTCGGGCTTGCGTTACTCGGCTTCATACTGTACGTCACCGTCAGGTTTGTCGCCGCGTTAACTATTGCCGTCTTCGTCTACTACTCGACACGTCCCGTCTACAGATGGCTCGGACTCGAAACCGACCGTTTCCCGCGTTTCCGCTCTGCCCTTCTACGTCTCAAGAATCCGACGGAGCGCCTCCTCGGACGTGAGTTCCGCGGACTCCCACGGACACGGGCGGTCGCCACAATCGCGTTCTTCAGCATCCCGCTCATTTCGCTGGTCAGCTACACTATCTTCGTCGTCGTCGTCGGACTCAGGGACTTTCTCGAAGGACAGGAAGGGTACGAAGACCCGGGGACGCTTGGACTCGGCGAGGAAGAACTCTTCGAACAGGGCGTAGGCATCGAAATAGCGCCACTTCTCGACGCGTACCGTGCGGGTGAGTTCGACACCCTCATCTCGCTTCTCTCGGAGAACGCCGCCGAGGTAGCCGACTTCATTACGGGCTTCCTGCTCAACATACTGATAATCGTCATAGTCACCTACTACCTCCTCGTTGAGGGAGGAAAGATACGTAGGGCGGTCCACCGTTACGACGGTGGTGTCTTCACGCGGTACGCCGAAGCCGCCGACTCCGAGCTAAAGTCGGTCCTGTTCGGCAACCTACTCAACGTCATAATAATCTCAGTGGTTGCTATCGCCGTCTACTCGGGCTACAACTTCGCGGTCCCTGAAGCCGCCGAGGTTCCCGCCCCCGTCCTCGCCGGCGCACTTACCGGACTCGCCAGCCTCATTCCTGTCGTGGGAATGAAGATTATCTACGTTCCCCTCGCTCTCGTGCCTGCAGTCACCATACTTACGACCGCCGAACCCGCCCTGTTGGTCTACGTCGCAGGCTTCCTCGTTGCCGCCCTCGTTATCGTCGACACCGTCCCCGACCTTCTCCTCCGCCCTTACCTCTCGGGAGAGACGACCCACGTCGGTTTCCTGATGCTCGCGTACATCTTCGGACCCGTCGTCTTCGGCTTCTACGGGCTGTTCCTCGTCCCCATCGTCCTTGTTCTCGCGCTAACCTTCGTTGACGAGGCTCTCCCGTACGTTCTCGGAAACGAGGAGTACGAGGCGGAACCGGCGACCTACCCGGGTCAGAAGAAGCTCAAGGAGTTTGCCGACTGATTACTCGACTTCGAAGGCTATCTCGACTTCGGTCTGATACTCGGGTTCGTCGGTACTTGCAAGCTCGATACCTTTGTTCTGAACCTCGACCCACTTGACGTTCTCCAGCGTCGCCTCGGCACGGTCTACCGCCTCCATCGCGGCGTCCTCCCACGACTCTGTGCTACTACCGGTCAGGTTGACTTTCTTGTATACCATACGGGCGTAACAAGGACGCGGCTGACATAAAAACCTACCCGTGGGAGGGCGTCACAAACCGGTGTTTTAACGACAGCCTTATTAATACGAGGAAACCACGACCAACAAGGTCTAAATGCGGGGCGACGGAAGGCTTCGTCATGAAGCTAACCGTCCTCGTTCCGGCGTCGCTCGTGGCGGAGACCGACGACGCGCGTGCTTCCACCGCGAAGGTGGGTCAGATTGCGCGCGCCGCCGCGGTCTTCCGGTGCGACAAGGTCGTCGTCTACGAAGACGCCGACCACCATACGGACGACGGCGACTTCATCGCCGAAGTCCTGCGGTACGCCGCGACGCCGCCCTACCTGCGTAAGACCGTCTTCGACAGACGGGACGAACTCAGGTACGTCGGCGTCCTGCCGCCGCTCGGAACGCCCCTGCATACCGTGACCGTCGGTTCGGATTCGGAAGGGTCCGAACCCGAGTACAGAGAAGGCGTGGTGACGAAAGTCGGAACTGACGGACGCGTCTGGGTCAATTGCGGAACGCAACACCCGGTCGCCCTTCGCGTCCCTGATGATGGGATACGGGAGGGGGAACGCGTCACCCTCAGGATCTCTTCGAGAGACCCCCTGCGTGCCGAAGTAGCCGAGGACCCGCCCTATGGCGGATACGAGGTAGAACGCTCCCCACTCGACGACTGGCTCGACTCCTTCGACGGGGTCGTAGTATGTACGTCGAGGCGGGGTAGAGAGGTCGAACTGTCTGACCTCCGTGCCGACACCCTCGCACTCGTCTTCGGCTCACCGGAACGTGGGGTTCAGGAGATTATGAGGGAACGCGGTTCTTCCGTCAGCTTCGACCACGTACTCAACACCGTGCCCGACCAAGGCGTTGAGACCGTCAGGACGGAAGAAGCCGTCTACGCGTCTCTCGCTTTGGCAAACATAGCAAACAGATAGGAGAGAAAACGAATGCCAACGCCATCGAATCCGAGGAAAGGATCGAAAGGCTTCGGTCCGAGGAAGCGCGCCGCGAGCGAAGTGCCGCGTTTCCGCACCTGGCCCGAAGCTGACGGTGAGCCTGCGCTACAGGGCTTCGCCGGCTACAAAGCCGGCATGACCCATGTGATGATGGTCAACGACCAGCAGGACTCGCCGCGTGAGGGAATGACGGAGAGCGTTCCCGTCACCATCGTCGAGACACCGCCGCTCCGTGTCGCCGCCGTCCGCGCTTACCGCGACACGCCGTACGGTAAACGTCCGGTTACGGAGGTATGGACGGACGACCTCGACGAAGAGACGGAACGCGTAGTTGCACAGCCGGACGAAGCCGGCGACCTTGACGAGATACGCGAGGAGGACGGTATCGACGAGGTACGGGCGATAGCTTACACGTCGCCCGCGGATGTCGACGGAGTCCCCAAGAAGAAGCCGGACCTGATGGAGATACCCGTGTCCGGCGGCAACATCGACTCACGTATCGACTACGCCGCCGAACTTCTCGGCGGCGAAGCTACGGTCGACAACGTCCACCGCTCGGGCGAGTACGTCGACGTTTCCGCCGTCACTCAGGGTAAAGGAACACAGGGACCGGTCAAGCGCTGGGGGGTCCGGCTCCGTAAGGGCAAACACTTCCGCCAAGGATGGAGACGCCGTATAGGCAACCTCGGTCCTTGGCATCCGTCGCGTGTACGCTCGACCGTCCCGCAACAGGGACAGACGGGCTACCACCAGCGGACGGAGATTAACAAACGCGTCCTTTCGGTTGACGAAGAGGACGCGACGCCCGAAGGAGGCTTCGTCAACTACGGCGAGGTTTCGTCGCCCTACCTACTCGTGAAGGGAAGCGTCCCGGGTCCCAAGCAACGTCTCGTACGGACGCGCAACGCGGTGCGTCCCAAGGACGACGCAGGCTACGACCCCGAGATACGTTACGTCAGCACGACGTCTGACCAAGGATGACAATGAACGTACAGAAGCTAAACAACGACGGAGAAGAAACGGGTGAGGTCGCTCTCCCCGAGGTCTTCGGAACGCCGTTCCGACCCGACCTCATCGAGCGCGCCTTCCTCGCCGCGCAGGCTAACGAGAAACAGCCGTACGGAGCCGACGAGTTCGCCGGAATGCGTACGAGCGCCGAGTCGCCAGGTAGCGGACAGGGCATCGCCCACGTTCCGCGTATCAACAACGGCAACCGCGCCGCACGCGTTCCGCACGCTGTCGGCGGAAGACGCGCACATCCGCCCAAGGCGGAGAAGAAGGTCGGCGAAGACTTCAACGACAAGGAACGTGCGCTCGCCTTCGAGAGCGCTGTCGCCGCAACGACCGACGAGGTTCGTGTCCGCGACCGTGGACACGAGTTCGACGAAGACGTTGACCTGCCCGTCGTCCTCGACGCGGAGTTCGAGGAACTCGTCAAGACACAGGAGGTCGTCGGTGTCCTCGAAACGGTCGGTCTACACGACGACATCGAGCGCGCCGACGAAGGACGTGGCGTCCGTGCGGGACGCGGAAAGACGCGCGGAAGGAAGTACAAGACGCCGACGAGCATCCTGTTCGTCACCTCCGACGAGTTCCGCGCCGCGCGCAACCTTGCAGGCGCTGATGTCGTCACCGCCGACGAACTCGATGTCGCAGACCTCGCACCCGGGGGAGACGCCGGACGACTGACGGTCTGGACAGAACCCGCACTGGAGGTGCTTGACGAAAGATGAGCCTGATTAAGAGACCACATATCACGGAGAAGGCGATGGACCTGATGGACTTCGAAAATAAGATGCAGTTCATCGTCCATACCGACGCCACCAAGCCCGAGATTGCGGCTGAAATCAAGGACGAGTACGACGCAGAGGTGGCTGACGTGAACACACAGATAACCATGAACGGAGAGAAGAAGGCAACCGTAGAGTTCGAACAGGACGACGTGGCACAGGACATAGCGTCGCGTATGGGGGCGTTCTAAATGTCTCTGAGCAAAGCTCAGAGGTTCTCAGACACGGGGGGTGTCTGAGATGGGTCGCCCCATCAGACAACAGAAGGCTGGCAAAGGAAGCTCGGTCTTCCGTGCGCCTAGCCACAACTACAAGGCGACGCTCCGGCACAAGAAGACGGCTGACGAGGAGACGGCGACCGGCGAGGTCGTCGAAATCGAACATGACCCCGCGAGGTCTGCGCCTGTCGCACGTGTCCGTTACGACGACGGCGACGAGCGCCATATCCTCGTTCCCGAAGGCGTCGGAGTTGGTGACGAGATACAGGCGGGCGTTAGTGCCGACGTGAAGGCGGGTAATACGCTCCCGCTTGCTGAGATACCCGAGGGCGTTCCGGTCTGTAACATCGAGATAAAGCCAGGCGACGGCGGCAAGATAGCGCGGTCGTCCGGAACCGCCGCGACGCTCATCACGCACGAACGCGGCGGCGCAGTCGTCCAGCTACCGAGCGACGAGATACGTCAGTTCGACCCCGACTGCCGCGCCACCATAGGCGTGGTTGCCGGAGGCGGACGTACCGAGAAGCCGATGCTCAAGGCGGGTAAGAAGCACCACAAGATGAAGACTCGTGGAGGCAAGTGGCCCAAGGTGCGTGGCGTAGCGATGAACGCCGTTGACCATCCGTTCGGAGGCGGTGGACGCCAGCATCCCGGACGCCCCAAGTCGGTCAGCCGGAACACGTCGCCCGGACGTAAGGTGGGCGACATATCCAGCAGGAGGACAGGAAAAAGATAACCATGTCAACAGAAGACCTACCAAGCAGAGAAGGAGAGTTCCAGTACCGAGGCTACACGCTCGACGAGCTACAGGAGATGTCTCTCGACGAGTACGCCGAGGTCGCGCCTGCGCGTATCCGACGAACCCTCGAACGCGGTCTGTCGGAGGAGCATCAGAAGCTCCTCGACCGCGTCCGTGACGGTGACGACGAGATACGTACGCATCTGCGCGATATGCCCATAATTCCCGAGATGGTCGGCACGACGTTCATGCTCCACAACGGTCAGGAGTTCGAACGCGTCGACGTTGAGGCGGAGATGATAGGGCACTACCTCGGCGAGTTCGAACTAACGCGCAAAGACGTAGAACACGGACAGGCGGGCATAGGCGCGACCCGTTCCTCGAAGTTCGTGCCGCTCAAATAACCATGGGTATCAGCTACTCAGTCGAAGTCGACGAGGAAAGGTCCGCCAAGGCGATGGGACGCGAACTCCCGATAAGCCGGAAGGACGCCGTCGAGCTTTGTAGACATATCAAGGGAATGCCCCTGAACGAGGCGCAGACAACGCTCCGTTCCATCGCGGAGGGCGAGACGCCTCTCCCACGTAAGCGTCATAACACCGGCGTCGGTCACGAGAGCGGTATCGACGGATGGGACGCGGGTAACTACCCAGAGAAGGCGGCGGACGCCCTCGGTGACGTACTGTACAACGCCGAGTCGAACGCCAACAACCAAGGCTATGACCCCGACGAGATGGTAGTCGAACATATCGCCGCCCACAAGGTCGGCGAGTCGCGCGGCATGAAGCCACGCGCGATGGGTCGCGCCACCCAGTGGAACTCCGACCTTATCGACGTTGAGGTCGTTATCCTTCAGGAGGACTACGACCCCGAAGCCGAAGACGAGGAACAAGACGTTGAGGAGGCTGACGAAGCCGAAGAAACCGAGGTCGACGACTCCGAGATAGAGGAGACGGAAGCCGAGGAGGAGGCTGACGAAACGGAAGAGGAACCAGACGACCAAGAGCAGGAGACCGAGGAAGACGGGCAGGAAGCCGACGAACAGTCCGATGAAGATGGGGCAGACGCCGACGACGAGGAAGCCGAGGAAACCGAAGAAGGAGGCGATAACTGATGGCGATAGAACGTGACTTCGTCGAGAAGGGGATGCGTCGGTCGCAGATAGACGAGTTCCTCGCAGAGGAGCTTGAACGCGCAGGATACGGCGGTATGGAGCTTGCCCGTACGCCGATGGGCACTGAGATTACGCTCAAGGCTGAGAAGCCCGGTATGGTCATCGGTAAGGGCGGTAAGAACATCCGCCAGCTAACCGATGACCTCGAACGTGAGTTCGATATCGAAGACCTCCAGGTCGACGTTCAGGAGGTCGAGGAGCCGGACCTCAACGCCCGTATCGTCGCCGACAAGCTCGCCAACGCCCTCGAACGCGGCTGGTACTTCCGTGACGCCGGGAGGACGACACTAAGCCGTATCATGGAGTCGGGTGCGATGGGTGCCGAAATAGTCTTCAGCGGAAAGGTGACGGGCGCACGGTCGCGCGTCGTCAAGTTCAAGGAAGGCTACGTCAAGCACTGCGGCGAACCCGCCGAGTCAGTCGTCGAAACCGGATATGGTACGGCGATAATGAAGCTCGGCGCTATCGGCATACAGGTCCGTATCATACCGCCTGGAGCCGAGCTTCCCGACAAGTTCGAAGTCGAGGAAGGCGTTGAGGTAGAGGGACTCGTCCCCGAAGCCGAGACGACCGAGGTTGAGGTCGAGGAAGCCGACACCGAGGAAGGACTTGACGAACTCGTCGAGGAAGCCGAAGAGGAAGCTGAAGAAGAGCCGGAAGCCGACGAAGAGGCGGAAGAAGGACCTGAGGAAGCCGAGGAGCCGGAGGACGAACCCGAGGAAGCCGAGGAGGAAACCGAAGAGACGGACGACGAAGAGGCGGAAGACGTCCCGTCCTCGGTCGATGAGCTACAGGAGAAGTCCTACCGCGAGCTTCAGAAGCTTGCTAAGGAGGCGGGCGTTAAGGCGAACCTCAAGACGGAGGAGCTTATCGACGCCCTCGCCGAAGAGTACGGGCTTGAAGGAGGTGACAGCTAATGGCAATACTCCGCGCTGAGGAGATACGCGAGATGAGCGACGAGGAGATTCAGAACGAGCTTGAGAACCTCCAGTCGGAGCTTCTGACGCAGACCTCGATACAGGCTGCTGGTGGAGCGCCGGACAACCCCGGACGTATAGGAGAGATGAAGAAGACGATTGCGCGTATCAAGACGATACAGCGCGAACGCGAGATGGAGGAAGAGAACGAATGATAACTCCGCGGAACATCGCGCGTCACGAACTCGTCGGTCTTCGCGTACGCGTCGGCGAATCCGCCGACCCGTCCCTCGTCGGTACTGAGGGGCGCGTCGTGGAGGAGACGGCGCGTACGCTCGTCGTCGAAGACGGCGGCGAGAAGACCGTACCGAAGGGGTACACGACGTTCGAGTTCGAACTGCCCGACGCGACCGTACGTGTCGATGGCGAAGCGATAGACGCGCGACCCGCGGAACGCGTAAGAGGTGTCTAAGATGCCAGAGATAGGATACGACGTACCGGAACCCGAAACCGAGTGTGACGACGACAACTGTCCGTTCTGCGGCACGTTGTCGCCGCGTGGCACCGTCCTTGAAGGACGTGTTGCCAGCGACAAGATGGACAAGACGGTCGTCATCGAACGTGAACACGACGTTAAGGTTCCCAAGTACGACAGGTACATGAGACGGCGTTCGCGCACACCCGCCCATAACCCTCCGTGCATCGACGCGGAGGAGGGCGACACCGTGCGTATCGCCGAGTGTAGACCGCTGAGCAAGACGAAGCATTTCGTTGTAATCGAAGTACTGGAGGACGGAGAATGAAGGCGATAAAGGCAGACGTAACGAAGTCGCTCAGCAAGGGTTCGCGCCTCGTCTGTGCAGACAATACGGGCGCGCGTGAACTTCAGATAATCAGCGTGAAGAACTACCGCGGCACGCGCCGCCGCCAGCCCAAGGCGGGTATCGGCGACGTGGTCGTTGTGAGCGTCAAGAAGGGCGACCCCGACATGCGTCGGCAGGTTCTCGACGCCGTCGTCGTTCGGCAGAAGAAGCCTTTCCGACGCCCCGACGGAACCCGCGTCATGTTCGAAGACAACGCCGCGGTGATAATCGACGACAACCAGGAGCCGCGCGGTACGGAGATACGCGGTCCGATAGCCCGCGAAGTCGCGGACAGGTTCGGACCCGTAGCGAGTACAGCCAAGATAATAGCATGACCGAAAACAGCACACAGCCGAGGAAGCAACGGAAAGAACGCGACGAGGCTCCGCTACATCAGCGGAACAGGTTCGTCCGCGCAACCCTCGCCGAGGACCTCAGACAGGAGTACAACACGCGTTCTGTACGCGTCTCTGAGGGCGACACGGTCGAGGTTATGCGCGGCGACTACGCGGGCGAGGAAGAGGAGGTCGTACGCGTCGACCTCGACGAGACCAAGGTCTACGTCGAGAACGTTACCGTCGAGAAGACTGACGGAGAAGAGGTTCCACGTCCCGTGGACGCTTCGAACCTCCGCGTCATCGACCTTAACCTCGACGACCCCGTCCGCGAAGAACGTCTCGAAGAGGTGAGCGGAGAATGACGCACCAGAAACGTCTATCTGCGCCCGACTCTTGGCCCGTCGAGCGTAAGAATCAGGTGTACACGGTCGCGTCCCACGCAGGTCCGCACGGCGGCGAAGCCGTGCCCCTCGTAGTCTTCGTCCGTGACGTTCTCGGATACGTCGAGAACGCCAAGGAGCTACGTTACGCTCTCGACAACGACGACGTTCTCGTAAACGGCGACGCAGTCAGCGACCACCGTCTTCCGGTCGGTACGTTCGATATCGTCGCCTTCCCGTCGCGCGACGAGTACTACCGTGTCTTCCCTGGAGAAGGCGGACGCCTGTCGCTCGTCTCCGTCGAGGAGGAGGCGGCGGACAACAAGCTCGCGCGTATCGACGACGTGACACATATCTCGGGCGGAGAGGTCCAGCTTAACCTCCACACCGGAGGCAACGTCGTCGTCGAGGACGACGACTACTCGACCAACGACTCGGTCGTCGTTGACCTCGAAGACGGCGAGGTACTCGAACGGTTCGCGTTCGAGGAAGGTAGCGCCGTTACCGCTGTCGACGGACGCCACTCGGGCGAGGTCGGCGAACTCGTCGAGTACAACGTCAACGAAGGTTCGAGCGACAATACCGTCGTCGCCGAACTTCCCGACGGTTCGACCTTCGAGACCATCGAACAGTACGTCTTCGTCATCGGAGAGGACGTGAGCGACCTAGAGGAACAGGAGGATGAAGCATGAGCCTTGACGAGATACACGAGATGCGTCAGCCCGTCGTCGAGAAGGTCGTCGTCCATATGAACGTGGGCGAGGGCGGACGCGAACTCCAGAACGCCGAGGAGATAATCGAGGATATCACCGGACAGCAGACCGTCCGGACGCAGGCGAAGCAGAGCAACCCCGAGTTCGGGATACGTCGCGGCGACCCTATCGGATGTATGGTGACTCTCCGCGGCGACCGTGCCGAGGAGTTTCTGTCCGAAGCACTCTCGATAGTCGGTAGCGTTCCGCGCTCGTCTTTCGATGAGTTCGGCAACTTCTCGTTCGGAGTCGAGGAACATACCGACTTTGAGGGTCAGGAGTACGACCCCGAGGTCGGAATCTTCGGCATGGACGTTACGGTCGCTCTCGCCCGCAAAGGTAAGCGCGTTGAGCGCCGCGGCGTCAGACCCCGCGAGGTTCCCGACGACCACCGTCTCGACGTTGACGACGCGGTAACGTTCGTACAGGAAGCCTTCGAGGTTGAGATAGAATGAGCGAAGCAGAAACACAAGAACCCGAAGAAGAGACCCAGACGGGGAACTCGCTGGAGTGCCGCCGCTGCGGACGTAAGGAAGGGTTGGTAACGCGTTACGAAATCAACCTGTGCAGGCAGTGCTTCCGCGAGGTCGCGCGAGACATGGGTGCAAAGAAGTACAACTGAGGTGACAAGAATGACAATGACAGACCCGCTCTCCGACGCGCTTTCGGCTGTCAAGAACGCCGACAAGCTCGGCAAGCTCGACTGCACGGTTGAGCCTGCCTCGAACACCGTCGGCAACGTCCTCGGCGTGCTACACGACGAGGGCTATATCGACAGCTTCGAGTTCGTCGAGAACGGCAAGGCTGGCAAGTTCGACGTACAGCTTGCCGGACAGATTAACGACTGTGGCACCGTAAAGCCGCGCTACTCCGCGGGCGCAGATGAGTTCGAGAAATGGGAGAAACGTTACCTTCCGGGACGTGGCTTCGGCGCACTCATAGTGACGACGAGCCACGGCGTGATGACCCATTACGAGGCGCGCGAAGAGGGCGTCGGCGGGCAGGTGCTCGCATACGTCTACTGAGGTGAAAAGCATGAGAAAGGAAATCGAAATACCGGACGAAGTCGAGGTCACGAAGGAACTCGACGACTTCACGTTCGACGGTCCAAACGGTACTGTAGAGTACACGTTCACGTACCCTGGCGTCTCCGTGACGCTCGAAGACGGCGCGGTCGTCTTCGAAGCCAAGGAAGACCGCAGGAAGCAACGCGCAACCCTCGGAACCTTCGAGAGCCAGACGCGTAACGCGTTCCGCGGCGTAACCGAAGGCTTCGAGTACGAGATGAAGGTACTGTACTCCCACTTCCCGATGCAGGTCGAGGTCAAGGGCGACACCGTAGAGGTGCGCAACTTCCTCGGCGAGAAGTACCCACGCGAAACCGAAATTGTGGGCGACACCGAGGTCGACGTGAGCGAAGAGGAACTCGTCGTACGCGGTCCCAACAAGGACCATGTCGGACAGACGGCGGCGAACATAGAACAGCTGACTTACGAGAACGACAAGGATGTCCGTGTTTTCCAGGACGGCATCTACATAACAGCGAAGCCGGAGGTGTAAAGTATGCCAGAACAACTCACAGATGTTGACGGCGTAGGCGAGTCGAAGGCTGAGGAGCTACGTGACGCAGGCTACGAGACCGTAGACGACCTCCGACGTGCCTCGCAGGAGGATATAGCCGACGTAGAAGGCGTCGGAAAGGCTCTCGCCGCACGTATCAAGGCTGACGTGGGCGGCTTAGAGGTTGACGAGGACGAAGAGGAGTTCGTCGAGGAAGAGGAGGAGGAAGAAGACGAAAAAGTCACTGAGGTTGTCTCTGCGGCGTCCCTGTCCGACAAGACGCCCGACCTTGACGACGAGACCAAGAGCGCCCTCAAGAAACGTAAGGCGCAGAACAACCCGTCGTTCAAGCGTCAGGACCACCACAAGAAGAAACGTGTCTCCGCCGACTCGTGGCGTAAGCTACGCGGACAGAACAGCAAGCGCAGGAAGAACATCAAAGGCAAGGGTGCCGAGGTCGGTATCGGCTACGGCAAGCCTGCCGAGGCGCGCGGACTCCATCCGAGCGGCTTCGAGGAGGTTCTCGTACACCGTCCCGAGGACCTTGACGACGTTGACCCCGACACGCAGGCTGTCCGTATCGGCGGTAGCGTCGGCGGACGCAAACGCGAACGTATCGAGGAGCGCGCACTCGAAGACGAGGTGCGTGTCCTCAACCCGACACACGTGGAGGAAGAGCAATGACAGACCTCAAGAGCCAGCGGCGTCTCGCCGCCAAGATACTCGACTGCGGAGAGAACCGCGTCTGGTTCGACCCCGATTCGCAGGGCGAAATCGCCGAAGCGATTACGCGAGAGGATGTCCGCGAACTCGTCGAACAGGGGCTGATACGCGAGAAACGCAAGAAAGGCGTCTCGCGTGGACGCGCCCGTGAACGTGACGAGAAACGCGCTTACGGACACCAGAAGGGTCAGGGTAAGCGTAAGGGCAAGAAGGGCGCACGTAGTGACCCTAAGGACGAATGGAAGTCGGGCATACGGGCGCTCCGTAAGGAACTCCGACGTATGAAGGAGGAGGACGAGATAGATGCGTCGACCTACCGCGACCTTTACGCGCAGGCGAAGGGTGGCGAGTTCGACAGCGTCCGTTACCTCCGTAACTACGTCGAAGAGATGGAGGAGTAAACATGGCAACAGGAGCTACATACAAGGTTCCGATGCGACGGAGACGCGAGGGGCGCACCGACTACCAGCAGCGCCTCCGCCTCCTCAAGAGCGGGAAGCCCCGTTTCGTCGCACGGAAGTCGAACAAGCATACACAGGCACAGGTCGTCGTGGCGCGCGACGAAGGTGACCATACGGTCGCCAGCGCGCACACGAGCGAACTATCCGAATACGGCTGGGAAGCGCCGACGGGCAACCTCCCCGCCGCATACCTCGCGGGAAGGCTCGCGGGAGAGCGTGCGGTCGCCGAAGGGTACGAGGACGCAGTCCTCGACGTAGGACTCAACCGCGTCACGCCGTCGAACCGCGTCTTCGCGGTTCTTCTCGGTGCCGTCGACGCAGGAATGGATATTCCGCACGGAGAGGACGTACTCCCCGACTGGGAACGCGTCCGTGGCGAGCATATCGCCGAAGGCGTCGAGTACGAGGCACAGCCTATCGACGCTTCCGAACTCCCCGAGCATTTCGACGAGGTACTCGAAAACGTGGAGGAAGAACATGAGTGAGTCAGAGTACGACGACGAATGGACGCCCAAGACGCGTCTCGGTAGACGTGTCCAAGAGGGCGAAATAACCTCTATGGAAGAGGCTCTCGACTCGGGTCTCCCGCTCAAGGAGCCTGAGATAGTCGATACCCTTCTCCCCGATATGGAGGACGAGGTCATCGACATCAACATGGTCCAGCGGATGACAGACTCGGGACGCCGCGTCAAGTTCCGTTGCGCAGTCATCGTCGGGAACGGCGACGGCTACGTCGGATACGCCGAGGCGAAGGAGGACCAAGTCGGTGCAGGCATACGGAAGGCGATAGACGTGGCGAAGATGAACCTGATTCGCGTACCGCGCGGAACGGGTTCGTGGGAGTCGCGCGCCGACGAA
>JAQZCZ010000110.1 GCA_028751095.1 Euryarchaeota archaeon Ods01
GGCAACGACTTCGCCGATATCGACCTGGGCGACTCGACCGCGCCGAACACGACGGTATCGTTCGAAGCCGAAGCCGCCAACGTTGACGCGGTGTCTTCGCCCGCTGACCCGCCGACGGGACAGGAGGGAATCGGTAGGTACTTTGAAGCCGAGTCGAACGACGAGAATGCCTTCCTCGATATCGAGGTATCGTACACCGACGCCGATATCGACGAAATAGACGAGGATAGCCTGTCTCTCTGGCGTCTTGACGCCGGTGAGTGGGTAGAGGTGGAGTCAGAGGTCGATACCGAAGAAAACGTCGTGACAGCGAACGTGGATGGCTTCACGACCTTCGGCGTCTTCGGTGAACTAGCCGAACCCGTCGAGAACGTCGATGCCGGTACCAGCCACGACACGGTGCAGGAGGCGGTCGATAACGCTAACGAGGGCGACGAGATAGAGATTGCCGCCGGCATCTACGAGGAGTCCGTCATCATCTCCACCGACGGTATAACCCTGCGCCCCGCTTCCGGCGACTCCGTCAGCCTCCTCGCGGTCACTGAGGCGGCTGAGGTGGATGCCGACGACGTGACCGTAGAGGAAGTAGGCTTGTTCGGTAGCCCCGACGCCGCCGTTCGTGACGTTACCGGCGTCGAGTTAAACGGCGTACCTCTCGAAAACGAGACCGTTACCGTTGAGAACGCTAGAAACGTCTCGCTCGACTCGACCGCGCTCGAAACCGAGCCGTCGGGCGTTGAGGTCGAGGAGGACTTCGGTAGCTACGTCGAGATAACCGAGACGGGCGAGGAACCGGCCGTTGATATAGAGATAGAGCCGGACTCGGGTATCGACGACCCGACCGACGTCGGTCTCTGGAAGTTCGACGGAAGTAGCTGGTCCGAGGTTGACGGTAGCGAGGTTGAGGACGGTACCGTGACCGCGTCACCCTCGGAAGGAGACTTCAGCACCTTCGCCATATTCCGCACCTCCGAAACGACGGAGACGGAGCCATCTGGCCCTAGTGGTGGAGGTGGCGGATTCGGTGGCGGTCTAGGAGGCGGCGGCGTCAGCGAAGCCCGTTTCTCGTTTGATGTACAGGCTGCCACCGCCGAAGTTGATGTAGGCGAAACCGTCGAGTTCGTCGGAACCGTCGAGATGACCTCGGGCGTCGTCTCTGATACGGAAGTCGTCATGACCGCCAACGGACGCGTAATCGAAACCAAGCAGCTCGGTCTACTCAGGGGCGAGACGGTTGATGTCGCCTTCAGCCATACCTTCGACGAGGAAGGTATCTACGATATACAGATTGACGGCGAATACATCGGAAACGTACGCGTGGGCGACCCCGAGGTAGACGAGACACCCGAGGAGTTCGACGAACTACGTGACGAGAACGAAGAACTCCGTGAACGCGTTGACAGACTCGAATCGATGATAGAGGATGAAGACGAGCAACAGGTCGCTGAGGAGGAGGGAGAAGAGGATACGACACCCGACAGGGAAGCCGAGATGGCGTGGGACGAAGGCGAGGGGATGCCCGGATTCACGGTCCTCCTGGCTTTGCTAAGTCTGGCTTTTGTACTGTATCTTAGGAAGTCGGATAACTAACCATCCGTATTTTTCGACAGCCTTATTTTGGCGCGTAACTGATTTGTGTATATGCCGTGTCCCTATTCTGGTTCCGGGTCTCACTCAGGGGACGAACTTGACGACGAAGTTATCGAAAGGCGCGATTTCCTCCGCTCCGCCGTCGCCATAGGCGGCACGAGTGCCCTCGCGGCGTGTCTCGAACGTGAACGCACGCCAGCGTCGGGGGCCACCGACTTCTTCGATGACGTAGAGTCGCCGTACCCCGACAGGCAGCACGAGTTCGGCCCCCATCTCGTTCTAGACGCGCACGGTAACACCGTTCTGCCGATGCACCATTCACTCCTCTTTCTTGATTACGTTGGCGATACCCCGACCGACGACGAACGCGCCCGGGTTGAAAAAGCCTTCCGTACCCTCGAAAGCGCCTATGACTGGGGCGTAGACTCACAGGGAATCGGGACGGTACTCAACGAAGGTCTGCTGTTCTGCGTCGGCTACTCGCCCTACTTCTTCGAGAACGCGTACGACAAACGCCCCGACCGTCCCGGTATGAACGCCGAAGAACTCGTCGAGGAACTCGACCAACTCGGCGGTCTCGACGGCGATACCACGCCCGACGAATACGACGCCTTCGTCTACCTGACGAGCGACCTTGCGAACGCAGTCCTCGGCGCGGAGGAGGCGCTGTTCAACAACGTTGACGAGGTCAACGGCGTCGAGGTTCGCGGAGGACTCGACGGTGTCTTTGAGGTAAGCGAGCGCCGGACGGGCTTCCTCGGACGCGCGGGGAATATCATACACC
>JAQZCZ010000076.1 GCA_028751095.1 Euryarchaeota archaeon Ods01
GTCGTCTCCTTCGAGACTCCGCGCCTTTCGGTCCCGTCGTCGCGTTCTACCATAGCTCAGACGTGTTTGTCAAGGAACTCGACGAGACGCGTGTACGCCTCAATACGGTTTTCGAGCTTCGAGAAGCCGTGCCCCTCGTCCTCGAAAATCAACGTATCGACGGGCGCGTTTTCCTCGACCTTCTCGGCTATCTGCTCCGCCTCCTCGACGGGTACGCGTGGGTCGTTCGCGCCGTGCATGACGAGAAGGGGCGCACGTATCCGGTGGGCGTTGTTGACGGGGCTGATTTCCTCAAGGAAGTCGCGGTCGTCTTCGAGAGAGCCGTACTCCGCCTCTCGTAGTTCGCGTCGCCATTCGCCCGTGTTTTCGAGGAACGTAACGAAGTTGGCGATTCCGACAACATCGATACCCGCCGCCCATCGGTCGGGATACTCGGCGAGGGCGGCGAGGACGACGAATCCGCCGTAGGAGCCGCCGTACGCCGCGACGCAGTCCTCGTCGACGTCGTCGCGCTCTCCGAGCCAGTCGAGCGCCGCGCCTATGTCGCGGACCGAGTCCATACGTTTACGGACATCGTCGAGATGCGTGTACTCGCGCCCGTAGCCCGTCGAACCGCGTATGTTAGGCTCCAGAAGAGCGTATCCGTGTGCGAGGAGGTACTGACGGAGGGCGGAGAACGACGGACGGCGCTGGCTCTCAGGACCGCCGTGTATATCGACGACGACGGGATACGGCGGGTCGGCGCTTTCAGGCGTCGAGAACAGGGCGGGCACGCTCAGACCGTCGAAGCTCTCGTAACGGACGGTTGTCGGTTCGACGAAGGTTTCGCGTGGAATCCCCGCAGTCGCGGCGTCGGTCCATCGCCGCGCGTCACCCGTCTCGAATTCGACGACGTAGACGTTGGCGTTCCGCGACCTTCCCGTGACGGTGACGGCAAAGCGGTCGCCGTCGGGACCGAAGGACGTGCCGCCGATTACGCCGTCGGGCAGGTCTGGCGTTGGTAACTCAACGAGTCCGCCGTCCTCAATTTCGGCGGCGCGTAAGTCGGTGAACCCCTCGACGTTCCTGCCGTAGACGACGCGTCCCGTCTCGTCGTCAACCGAGACGCCGCCGACGTTCCAGTCCCCGCCATCAACGACCTTCTCCACCTCGCCCGTCGAAACGTCGAGGCGCGCGAGGAAGAGGGTGTCCGCGCCGTCCTCGTCGGTCACGAGATAGAATGAGTCGCCGTCGGGCGACCAGTTGACGCTCGAATACCGCGTTCCGTCGTCGTCAGGTGACGTGACGCGTTCGAGTTCGCCGCCGTCAACATCGACGACGTACAGGTCGTGGTCGAAGTTCGAACGCGCCTGCCGGACGGCGAGACGTTCGTCGTCGGGCGACCAGCCGACTACGCTGTACCAGCCGTCGGTTTCGCAGACACGGCGCGGTTCGTCGTCGTCACGTCCTTGGACGTAGAGGTCAAAGACACGTTCGTCGCGGCGGTTCGACGCGAAGGCAAACCGTTCGCCGTCGTGTGACCAGCCGCCCCAGCGGTGTTTGGCGTCGGGTTCGTCTGTGAGATTGACGACATTTTCGCCCGTCGCATCGACACGGTAGAGCTGGGTTCGTTCGTTGCCGCCCTCGTCCATTCCGTAGATTAACTCGTTCCGTTCGGGTGAGGCGGAGGCGAACGAGACGGATTCGTCGTGGAAGGTGACCTGTGACTGCCAGCCGAGCGGTTCGTCAACGCGCCACGTCTGAGCGACACCGGTAGCGTCGTTACGGAACAACAGGGAGCCGTCAGGGAGGAAGGAGGGTGAGTACGCGCTCCGTATCCGCAGGTAACGTTCTATGTCGTACACGCCCGTTTCTTGGCGACGGAAGACCATACGTCTTCGGACGTTATTTGTCCGACCGGCGCGAAAGAGATGTATGGCAAAGGTACGTGTACGTGGAGTCTACACGACGGCGGCGACCCGTCTTCTTCTCGACGCCGGACATGAGGTCGTCGAACCGTCGGAGCCTATACGTGAGCGTTTCGACGCCTCGTTCGGAGACGGTCCCGCGGAGGTCGAGGTACGTAACTCCGACGACTACCTCGGCGTCTACGTCGTCGGTGACGGCGCGAGAGAGGTCGCCGAGACGCTCGCCGCAGGACGCGACTCGTTCGTCTTCGACGCCGTCCCCGTCGGAGCGGTGCGCGACGCGACAGTAGAGGAGACGACGGGTTCGGGCGCTTTCGTCCGTTTCGATGACGGACGTGGCTTCCTGCCGTACTCGAAGACAGACGACCGTATCGACGACGGCGACGAGTTACGTGTCACGGTCGTTGAGGAAGCCGCGCCGTGGAGCAACGGAAGTCCGGTCGTCGCCGCGGGCGAACGCGTCGGAAACGAACTCGTGACCCTCGTCCGTGGCGCATCGGGTTCCCGCGTCGAGGGCGGAACGGCGGAGGACGCGACGCAGTTATCACGGACCGCCGCGACTGTCGGCGCAGAACCCCCGTCAGGATGGGGCGTTGTCTACTCGCGCGACGCCCTCGACGCCGAGATGGGGGAACTCGCCGAGGCGCTCGGGGACGCCGCCGAACGCGCAGAGGAAGGCGCGGAAGAGACAGACGCGAGGTGGCTCTGGTTAGGAAGCGACGGACGCGCGGCGTACGACGAGGTCCGCGCCGAGGAGACGACGACAGTCGCGGGACACCACCGCCTCAAGGCGACGAGCGGCGCGGCGAGCGCGGGCGTAGACCTCGCAGAGGCGCTCGTGGACAGCGCCGACCCGACCGACGACGTTCCCCTCGACGTAATCCGTCGTAAGTTCGGTCCCGAGGAGGGCGACCGGGTCGAAATCTCACACGGAAAGCCCGACGGACGTTTCATCTCTCTCGGACGCGGCGAGGTCGTCTCGGCGGAGGAGGGCGAGGTTGTCGTCGAGAGAGGGATGAGCGGTTCAGGAACGTACGACGCCCTCGACGTTGAGCGCGAGGAAGGGGATATTGCACGCACCCGTTTCGAGGAAGACGGCTGGGCGTACGCGACCGTCTACAAGTCGAGCGACGGCGAAAAGAAGGGCACCTACGTCAATATCTGCACGCCGGTCGAAATCTTTCCCGAAGCCGTACGTTACATCGACCTCCATATAGATGTCGTCAAGGAAGGCGACGAAACCCGTATCGTTGACGAGGACGAACTCGCCGGGTCGGTCGAGAAAGGCGAGATACCGGAGGACGTAGCCGAGAAGGCGCGCGAGGTCTCACGGAGCGTCGCCGATGGTCTCTAAGAAAGACGCATTCGGATTTCCGACCCTCAGACCGCAACATAAAGAACTTTATAGATGAAATTCCATTCTGATTCCATGATTGATACTAACGAGGTTCTCCGTCGTCTGGAAGAAGAAGGCGCAGAACTAATGCGTGTAGTTGGCGAGCGTATCCCGTTGTTTGCCGACGTTCTCGAAAGCGACGACGAGGTGCTGGTACTCGTTGACCTCCCCGGGTGCGAGAAGCATAGCCTTGACCTGACCTACGACGACGGCGCGTCGGTAGGCGCTGAGGGCGGCGTTCTCCGTGTCGAGGCACGCCGCGAGAAGCCGCTGAAGCAAGGATTCACGTACGTCGCCGAAGCGCGGTCCGACTTCGTGAGCGGCAAGGTCCCGATACACGTCGAAGTCGACTACGAGGAGTCGGAAGCGACCTACGAAAACGGCCTTCTCCGCGTCACGCTTCCCAAGAAGGAAACGAGCGACATAGACGTAGAGTAGCGGTTAGCCCAGATGGCAAGGGCTTACTGGCGGCTGATTAAGGCGTTCCTCAAGTTTCTGCCCCTCGCATTAGTCTACGCTAGGGACAGGAACCGGTGGCTCTTGTTCGGCGCAAGCAGGGAGATGACTCCCGAGAGGAAACGCCGGAGGGCGCGCCGCCTGACCGACACGCTTCTTGCCCTCGGTCCGACCTACATCAAGTTCGGTCAGGTTCTTTCGACGCGTCCCGACATCGTTCCGCAGGAGTACATAGACGAGCTAATCGAGCTACAGGACGACGTTCCGCCCGCGCCGTACGAGGAAGCCGAGAGGATAATAGAGGAAGATATCGGACATCCGGACGAGGTCTTCGATACTTTCGAGCGCGACGCCCTGTCGGGAGCGTCGCTCGGTCAGGTCCACGTCGCGTACTTCCGCGGAGAGAAGGTCGCCGTCAAGGTTCGCCGTCCCGGTGTCGAGGAGCTTGTGAACGCCGACCTCCGCGTCATAAACTTCCTTCTCCCGATTGTCCAGCGCCTCGCCCGTGCTGTCGGCGAGGAGGCACACGCCGACTCAATGGAGGGACTCGCCGGCGACTTCGAGCGCCGTATCAAACAGGAGATGGACTACGGACGCGAGAAACGGATGCTCGACGAGATACGTGGCAACTTCGAGGGCGATGACCGTGTCCGTATGCCCGACACATACGGCGACGCCTGCTCGCGGCGCGTACTTACGATGGAGTACCTCGGCGGCGTCAAGATAAACAAGGTCGACAAGCTCCGCCGTATAGGACACGACACGGAACAGATAGCCCGTAACCTCGAAAAGATATACCTCCAGATGACGCTGGTCGACGGCGTCTTTCAGGGCGACCCTCATCCCGGAAACCTCGCCGTGGACGCCGACGGACGTATAATAATCTACGACTTCGGCATGAGCGGCAGGCTGTCGCCGTCCCTACAAGACACCTTCGTCGACTTCTACCTCGCCGCGACCGACAAGGACGCAGAGAAAGTCATCGACGCGATGATAGAGATGGGGACGCTCGACCGTGACGTTGACCGCGAACTGATGGTCGAGGTAATCGAAATCGCTATCGAAGACCTGTCGGGCGGCGATGTCGACGAGATGCGTATACAGCAGCTACTCGACGAGATAGAGGAGACTGTCTACGAGTACCCGCTGCGTATACCGTCGTATATCGCGCTCGGACTCCGAGTCTCGACCATCGTCGAGGGCGTCTGTCTCGAACTCGACCCCGACTTCGACTTCCTCGACGTGGCACGCGAGTTCTTCATAGAGGAGGGATTCGTCCAGAAGGAGGCACGCGGACGCGCCGTTCAGGCATGGGAGGACATGAAGGAGACGGTACGGTCGATGGCACGGACGCCGAGCAAGTTCGAGACAAGCCTCGACAAGATAGAACGCGACGATATCGAGGTCGTCGTAGACCTAGAGGACTCGCGTAAACACGTCGAGAAGCTCGGTAAGAGGCTGTCGTACGCGCTCGTAGGAAGCGCCTCCATCGTCGCCGCGGCGGTTCTCGCACACGGCGAGACGGGGTACGCGCCGTACCTCGCCGGATTCGCCGTACTCGTTCTCTACCTCCTCCACCGGTCGTTCAAGAAGAAGCGCGGCGTCGTCGGTCCCAAGTACTACGCGACACGGCATGAGGGGGACTTCGACGAGGATGACGAGGGGCGGACGTACGGAAGAACAGACGGGAGCTAAAGAGTTAACCCGCACGCGCGCCCATTTTTCGTATGGCTTACGCCGACCTCCGCGACTTCATCGACCGGCTGGAGGAGGAAGACGAACTCGCACGTATTGAGAAGGAGGTAGACCCTGTCCTCGAAATAGCCGAGATTACGGACCGCGTCTCGCGGCGCGAACGCGACAAGAACAAGGCGCTCCTTTTCGAGAACGTCGAGGGAAGCGACTACCCCGTACTCATCAACGCGATGGGTTCGCGCGAACGTATGCGTATGGCGCTCGAAGTTGACGAACTCGACGATATCGCCGAGCGCATAGAGGAAATCCTTAGCTTCCGACCGCCCGACATGGGCGGGGTGGTCGGCGCGATAAAGAACTGGGGCGAGGTCAAGGAAGGTATCGATATGCTCCGCGAGTTCCGTAACTACCCGCCGAAGAAGACGAAGGCGCGTAAGGCGGCGTGTAAGGAGGTCGTAGACCACGACCCCGACCTTACCGACTATCCGGTCCTGAAATGCTGGCCTCAGGACGGAGGTAGGTTCATCACCCTTCCTCTCGTGATTAGCGAAGGTCCCGAGGGGAAACGTAACGTCGGCGTCTACCGTATGCAGGTCTTCGACGAGACGCATACGGGGATGCACTGGCAGATGCATAAACACGGCGCGAAGCAGTACCGCGACGGCGACGAGGAAGGCATGGAAGTTGCGGTCGCAATCGGGGCGGACCCCGCGACCGTCTACTCGGGAACAGCGCCCCTGCCGTTCGACATAGACGAGTTTCTCCTCGCGGGCTTCCTGCGCGACGAGGGCGTGCCTCTGGTCGAGGCGGAAACTGTCGATTTGCGCGTCCCCGCGAACGCCGAAATCGTCTTGGAGGGACGCGTCCTCCCTGAGAAACGCCCCGAAGGACCGTTCGGCGACCATACGGGATACTACACGCCGGTCGAGGAGTTCCCCGTCTTCGAAGTTGACTGTATCACGCGGCGCGAAGAGCCGATATACCACACGACTATCGTCGGAAAGCCGCCGCAGGAGGACGCGTACCTCGGTAAGGCTACGGAGCGAATCTTCCTGCCCCTAATACGGACGCAGTTCGACGAGGTGGTCGATATGAACCTCCCCGTTGACGGCGTCTTCCATAATCTCCTCGTCGTCAGCATCGACAAGCAGTATCCGGGGCACGCGCGGAAGGTGATGATGGGAATGATGTCTCAGGGGATGCTGTCGCTCACCAAGACGGTCGTCGTGGTGGACGAGGACGTGGACGTACACGACCGCTCCGAGGTACTCTGGGCGGTCACGTCACGTATGGACGCGGCGCGCGACGTCGAGATAATCGAACGCGCCCCCCTCGACCATCTCGAGCACGCCGCGCCGAGGAAGGCGCACGGCGGAAAGATGGGGATAGACGCGACGCGCCCATGGGAGGGCGAGGGATTCGAGCGCGAATGGCCCGACGAAATAGAGATGGACGACGAGGTGCAGGAGCGCGTCGAGGAGCGGTGGGGCGAGTACGGTATCGTGGACGGAGACGGAGCCTAAACCGGCGTGGGAACCCATGCCGTGCTCGGGAGGACTCCGACCGCCGCTAGTACTACGATGACGAACGTCGTGAGTACGATGCTCGCCGCTGGCGGGTCGAGATGCGTCTCCGCGCCCGCGTACGTGAGCCGTTGGGCGAACTCGCCTAGAACAGCACCGAGTACGCCGAACCCGCCGCCGACGGCGAGTGCCTCAGCAAGACCGACCGCCTGCACCTCCCTTACTGGAACGACGCCCGCTGACGCACCCGTGAGAGCGATAACGGCGGTACTCGCTGGTAGCGTGATATGGTGCGTCACGGGAATGCGTTCGGTACCGGCACACATGAGCGCGAGTGTCGCCGCGCTAATACCGAAGCCGAGAAAGGCACTGCCGGTCGCGTAGGCGAGGTAGCCACCTAAGACACCGACAGAGACGCCGAGGAGGCTCGCGCCGGCGACCGTGTTCTGGTAAGGTAGCCACGTCTCGGCGCTTCCGCGTGCCCTCAGGCTGGCGTCACCCACGA
>JAQZCZ010000062.1 GCA_028751095.1 Euryarchaeota archaeon Ods01
AAGGTATTCCGGGGGGCTGAGGTCGAAACGTACTAACCGGAGCTGAAACACTGCGTAAACCCGACGTTCCGCGCCATCTGTTCTTCGGATATGTCGGTGACGCCTACTGGAAGGATACGCCGGAAGACTTTCCGGACGTGGTCACTACCTCACAAGCGATTTAACGCCGGCACACGAAGCATAGATGTGACCGATATATCCGAGGAAGACGCGGTATCGAAAGCGGAAGAGATTCTGGAGGAACACAAGGGTGTTTCAGACGGAGAGTACGAGCTATCGGGCGTGATAGACTACACGGAGTTCGGCAAATGGCGTATGATATTCAACGTTGACGGCGAAGGTTCAGCTGTAAAGATAGACGTGGACAGAGCCGGCAACCTGTCCGACTCCGATAACCTCAACTGACGCTTACGCGGCGCGGCTCGTTTCTTCGGGGTGTCTTCCGTTAGTCTGCCGTCTTGACCTCGGTCTCTGCGCCTGCGCCCTCATCGTCACGGAAGCTACCGTCCTCGTTGACGTACATTTCGAGGTACTTTTCGTTGTCGTGGTTCCTCGATTTGATTTGTTCTGTCATCTTATACACATACTTAGTGCGGACAGGTATATAATTTGCGAGTTATTCACTATGTAAAAGAATGAGGATTAAGAATGGTGACTATCGGCTCGTCTTCTAGTCGCTCCGACAGGGATAGAGCTTACTGCTATCGGTCCGGAAGCCGGTTCTACTCCGACCGTAACAAGGTTATATCTTGGAACTTAACTTTACCCATGGCTACCCTTCCTTCCGTACCACAGGCAAAAAGTAGGTCGAATACTACGGTGTACCAGACGTGAACTTTGAACGCCCTAGACAGTTCTACATAGACGCGACGTACGGCGTTATCTTCTTCGTAGGACTTCTCGTACTCGTCCTTCGCCCGGACACACGCGTAGCCGCCTTTCTCGGTGGTCTCGTCCTCGGGTACGGAATCAACGTATGGGGGAAGATGGAGTTCCGTGACACGATTATACAGCAGTACGTCGAGGAGGAGACGGAGAAGCAGATAGAGGAGAAGGCGGAGGAAACCGTCGAGAAGCAGGTCGAGGAACAGGTCGAAGAGCAGGTCAAGGAAGTTAGCGACGAGGTCGGCAAGCAGGTTGAGAAACGCGTCGAAGAGGTCGAAGCCAAGTTCGACAAGGCGGTCGAGCAGAACGTGAGCGACGCCGAGGAGAGAGCCGTCGACAGACAGTTCGAGGAAGCAATCGAGTCGCGTATGGAGGAGAAGGCGGAGCAAGTCAGGGAACGTGTCGAGGAAGAGGTTGAGGAGAGCGTCCAAGAGAAGGCGGAAGAGAGGGTCGACGAGAAGATACAGGAAGAAGCCGAGGAGACCGTCAAGGAGAAAGCCGAGGAAGCTGTCGAGGAGGAGACGGAGAAGCAGATAGAGGAGAAGGCAGAGGAGACGCTGGAGAAGAAGGTCGACGAGAAAACCGAAGAAGCCGTTGAGGAGAAGGTTGAGGAGAAGGCAGAAGAGGTCGTCGAAGAGAAAGCCGAAAGGAAAGCGGAGGAGACCGTCGAGGAGACGGTCGAAAGAGCCGTCGAGTCGGCTACCGAGGACACCGTCGAGGCGGCGATGGAAGAGAAGGTCGAGGAGCAGGTCAAGGAGAAGATAGAGAAAGAGGCTCAGAAACGCGTCGAAGAGAAGGTCGAGGAGGAAGCCGAGAAACGTATCGAGGAGAAGGCGGAGGAGACGCTGGAGAAGAAGGTCGACGAGAAAACCGAAGAAGCCGTTGAGGAGAAGGTTGAGGAGAAGGCAGAGGAGGTCGTCGAAGAGAAAGCCGAAAGGAAAGCAGAGGAAACCGTCGAGGAAGAGGTCGAAGACATCGTAGAGGAGAAGGTTGAGGAGAAGGTTGAGGACGAAGAAGACTGATGGAAGCCCTCGCCCTTCTCTCGGTTGGACTTCTCACCGCGGTCTTCGTCGCCGTCAACATCGGCGGCTCGTCTACCGGCGTCTGTTTCGGTCCCGCGGTCGGTAGCGACCTGCTGTCGATGCGTCAGGGAGCCGGACTGATGGCTCTGTTCGCTTTCGCCGGCGGCATAACGATAGGTCCTAACGTCGTCGACACGATGGGACGCGGTCTTGTCCCTCCCGAACACTTCACCCTCACGGCGTCGATAGCCGTCCTGCTGTTCACCGGAATCGGTCTCGTACTCAGTAACTACCTCCGTATCTCGGCGAGTACGAGCCAGATAGCGGTCGTCGCTATCGCCGGAATGGGCGTCGCGCTCGGCGTTCTCAACTGGGGGACGTTCGGCATCATACTTACGTGGTGGATACTCTCGGCAATAATCGCCTTCTGGATATGCGTCGTGGTAGGCAGGTACTTCTACGACGACCTCGTCGGCTGGCTCAACTTCGGCGACGAAGGCGAGAAGAGCCTGTTCGCCAAGGTTCTCGTAATCGGCGTCGGCTGTTACATGGCGTTCAGCGCCGGCGCGTCGAATGTCGCTAACGCCGTCGCGCCGCTCGTGGGAAGCGACGCCGTAGCCATGACGCCCGCCGTCGTTCTCGCCGGAGCCGCTATCGGCGTGGGTGCGTTCCTCATAGGTCCACGCACCATGGACACTATCGGCAACAAGATAACCGATATGTCGCTCGAAACTGCGCTTATCGTCGAGGTTATATCGGCGACTATCATCACTCTCCTTAGCTGGGCGGGCATACCCGCAAGCCTCGCAATCGTGGCGACGACTTCGGTAATCGGACTCGGCTGGGGACGTGCCACCAGACGCGTGCCGGTGCGTAAGAGCGTCGCAGTCGGCGAACTCTCCGAGAAGGACCGCCAGCGTATACGTCGGGACGACCTCGATATGTACAACCTCGACACGTCGCGCAGGATAGTCGTGACGTGGATAGTCGCGCCGGTCCTCGCCGGTACCCTTGCGTTCCTGACGTTCGGGGCGGCGGTCTTCGCGGGTATCCTGTAGGGAACAGATATACGGCACCGGTTCGTACGGCGGACATGGAACGGATACTCGTGGCTTTCGACGGCTCCGAACACTCCCTTGAAGCGGTGGAGTTCGCCGTCCGAAACCATCCCGACGCCGAGGTTACGGCGCTCTACGTAATCGACCCCGTCGGAAAGGGCGGCGACAGGTCAACCAAGGCTTCGTGGTGGAACATGTTTCAGGAAGACAGACAGAAGGAGGCTGAGGAAGCCCTCGAAGAGGCGGAGAAGGTAGCCGCCGAGGAAGGCAGGAGTATATCCACCGAAATCAGGACAGGAAAGCCCTCGAAGAAGATAACTGAGTACGCCCGAGACGAGGGAATGGACGGGATAATACTGGGGCGGCAGGGCGAAGCAGGACTATCGCGCGTGCTTCTCGGAAGCGTAGCCGACAAGGTCGCCAGACATTCCGACCTACCCGTCATCCTTGTAGGACAGACGAACTGAGTCGTACAGAGTTATCCGTGCGGCACGCGAACGCGGCGTATGGAAGACGAACCGCTCGAATTTCTGCGCACTCTCGTAGAGACACCGTCACCGTCGGGATACGAGGACGATAACCTCGAAAACTGGCGCGGACGCGTCGAAGAAGTCGCCGATGACGTGAAGACGGACCCCTACGGAAACACGACTGCGACGGTCAACCAAGACGCCGAGACCTCGGTCGTCGTCACGGGACACGTCGATGAAATCGCCCTGATGGTCAACCATGTCACCGAAGACGGCTACGTCTACCTCAAGAAGGTCGGCGGAATCGACCCTGGGGTAGCGCAGGGACAGCGCGTCAGTATACACGGAGACGACGGAGACGTTTCGGGCGTCGTCGCACGCAAGCCCGTCCATCTACAGGAGGACGAGGAGAAAGAGAAGATTCCCGAGATGGGCGAGATATACGTCGATGTCGGCGCTGAGGACGGCGAGGAGGCGCGCGATGCGGGCGTACACGTCGGAGCGACGGCGACGTACGAGGCGGGCTTCGAAAGTCTCCTTGGCGATACGGTCGCAGGACGCGGACTCGACAACCGTATCGGCGCGTGGATTGCGGCGGAGACGTTCCGAGCCGTTGACCGCGACGAACTCGACGTTACCCTACACGCGACCGCAACGGTGCAGGAGGAACTCGGCTTACGCGGCGCTAAGATGGCAGGCTATTCTCTCGAACCCGACGCCGTCCTCGTCGTCGATGTCACCTTCGCCACCGACGTACCCGACGTAAGCGAGACGAAACACGGCGAGGTAGCGCTGGGCGAGGGACCGACGCTCAAACACGGAAAGGAGAACCATCCCGTTGTACTCGAACGTCTACGCGAAATCGCCGACAAGCGCGGTATCGACGTACAGGACGAGGCGATAATGTCACGCGGCGCGACCGACGCCGACGCGTTCTACACCGCACGCGGCGGAATACCGACCGTATCCGTCGGTGTGCCCAACAGGAACATGCACACGACATCCGAACTCGTCGACCTCAACGACCTAGAGGCGGCGCGCGACCTGTTCGCCGGCTTCGTCGAGTCGCTCAACGACGGCACCGAGTTCGGGCGTCCGTGACAGACGGCGCAGATTTAAGTCAGTCGGTCGCCGACGTAGGTACATGAAGCTGACATTTCTCGGCACAGGAAGCGCGATACCATCCGAACGCGTCCACAGCGGACTTATCGTCGAAGACGAAGGCTTCCTCTTCGACTGCGGGAGCGGTGTCCTTCACAACCTCAACAAGTCACGTGTTCCGGTAGACGCCGTCACCAACGTCTTCCTCACGCATACCCATCTTGACCACGTCAACGACCTGATGGCTCTCGTCAAGGCTGACTGGCTACTCGGGCGCGAGGCGATACATGTCTACGGACCGACGGGGACGAGCGAGACGCTGAGCCATCTCATGGACGCCTACGACTATATGCGCGAAAAGATGACCATCGGCGTGACCGAGTTCGAGCCAGGAGAGTCGTTCGAGGTCGGCGGACATAAGTTCGACACCTTTCCTACGGAACACAGCGTTCCGTCGGCGGCGTACAGGATGAACGACTCCTTCGTCTACTCGGGCGACACCGAGGCGGTCGAGGGTATGGCGGAGTTCGCCAGCGGATGCGACGTTCTGATACACGAGTGCGCCTTCCCCGACGAGATGGACGTTAGCAACCACACGCGTCCTTCGACGCTCGCGCCGGTACTTGAAGACTGCTTCGTCAACCGTGTCTATCTCACGCATCTCTACCCGCATACGCGCGGTCATGAGGAGGAAATGGTGGAGAAAGCGGGCGAAAATTACGGCGGCGAGGTCCAGATAGCCGAAGATATGCAGACGATAGATGTCAAGGACTAGCCGGTAGTCGGTTCAAGTAGCGCGACGTAGAAGCCGCCCGTGTCGTTCCGGTGCGGGTAGAAACGCCGCGTCTTCTCGACCTCGGCGTCGTACTCCTCGCCCTGCCACTCAACGACGCCCGACGACGACTCCAGACCGATATCGAACGAACGGACACGCGCCTTCCCCTTTCGGACGACGTGGTCGACGACAGCCTCATTCTCCTCGGGCGCAAAGGTACACGTCGAGTAGACGACGCGCCCGCCGTCGTTTACTACGTCGAGCGTACGCGACAGTATTCCTTTCTGGACGGCGACAATCGAGGCGCGCTCGTCGTCGGTCACGGCGTCGGGTTTGCGGTACTCGGGATTCTTGCGTACCGTCGCCTCAGACGTACAGGGAACGTCAACGAGGGCGGCGTCGAAGTCGAGCGCGTCCGGAAAACGCCGTCCGTCGTAGCTCGTGACAGCGACGTTAGTCAGACCGAGACGGTCGGTGTTGTTACGCAGGGCGGCGATACGTCCGAAGTTGTCGTCGTTTGCCACGACCGCCGCGGCGTCCTGCGCGACCTGCGTCGTCTTGCTTCCGGGAGCGGCGCACGCGTCGAGTACGAGCGCATCGCCGAGCGGGAGGGTGTTACCGAGGACGACGGGCGGTATCATGCTGACCTCTTCCTGCACCGCAATTTGCCCGAGATAATGCGGAACCGTGTTGCCTATCTTCGCGCCGTCGGGTTCTTCGACTCGGAAGCCGTCCCCGAACCAGCCGAGGGGTTCGACGCCGAATCCCGCGTCTTCGAGGGCGTCGCGCGACTCGTCGAACGACGACTTGACGCGGTTTACGCGTGCCGTCTTGGGGAGGGGACGTTCGCACGCCTCAACGAAGGCGTCGTAATCGTCAACGATACCGGCGTAACGCTCCATCATAGAACCTTCTCCAGCGGATTTTCGTTGGCGTCATGTCCGCGAAGACGTTCCGCCGCGGCGGTCAACGCCTCGTCACGCAGGAGGTCGTCAAGAGCGTCGAGATAATCGGCGGCGGCGTCGACGTAGACGATATCCTGTAACGTCAGAACAGTCTCGCCGTTCACGTCCTCGGAGACGGTTCCCGTGACCTCGTTCCCTTCGTGCGTTCCCTCAAACTCAGCGTGGGTTGCTCCTGCCGCGAACTCAGCGACGTTCACGTCCTCGAACTCGGCGTCGAATACGTCCTCGACGGCGTTTTCGACGGCGTCAACGGTCACGTCGTCTAGACGGACGATGAGACGGTAGGTCCGTTCGGCGAACAGTTCGAGTTCGTCGGTCATAGCTCCGCCCTCAGCGCCTCGTTCATCTCCTCGACAGGGGCGTCCTGTCCCGTCCATATCTCGAACGCCTCCGCGCCTTGGTAGACGAGCATCCAAGCGCCGTCTACAGTCGTCGCACCCGCCTCTGCGGCATCGCGTAACAGACGCGTCTCCAACGGCGTGTAGACGGCGTCGAAGACGACGTGGTGTTCGCGTAGGGTGTCCGCCGGGACGGGCGAAACGTCCTCCTCCATGCCGACCGTCGTTGCGTTGACGACGATGTCGGCGTCGGGAACGACTTTCTCAAGAACGTCGAGTCCGTAGCCTCCAGCCGCCCCGACCTCGTTCACCTCGTCGGCGAGCGCCTCTGCCTTGCTCTCCGTCCTGTTGGCGATAGCTACCGTCGCACCCTCTTCGGCGAGTGCGAAGGCGACTGCGCGCGCCGCGCCTCCGGCACCGACCAAGGCGACACGTTTTCCTTCGACAGTCGTCTCGCGTTCGAGTGCACGCAAAGCGCCCGAAGCGTCGGTGTTGTATCCCCGAACCTCGTCGCTCTCGCCGAAGTCGAGCGTATTGACAGCGCCGACGCGTTCCGCGGTACCGTCGAGGACCACGTCGTCGAGCGCCGCTACCGCCTGTTTGTGGGGCACCGTGACGTTCAGACCGTCGATGCCCAGCGCCGACGCCCCGCGGACGGCGTCGGCTACGTCGCCTTCCTCGACGCGGTACTTCGAGTAGGTCGCGTCAACGCCGGTAGCCTCGTACGCCGCGGCATGCATAGGAGGCGAAAGCGAATGTTCGACGGGATTTCCGATTATTCCGTAGAGCTTCATTGGTCCGTGTTGGAACTCCTCGGACAAAAACACCGTCGAAAAAGATTATACGGAGGGACGCCTACTTCCGGCGTGTACGTCGTCGTAGGATGTTCGAACTGCGAGAGCGTCAAGATAGCCGTCGAGAGCAACGAGACGACAGTCTGTAACCGGTGCCAGAAACAGATTGACCTTGACAAGGCGCGCAAAATCTTCCGTTCCGAAGACCTCGAAGAGGCGAAGGAGGCGCGTTCGATGGCGCTCGCACGCCGCGAGGGATTCGACGATATCGCCGATGATATAGTAGAGGGCGGTATCGTCTCCGAAAACGTCGGCGAACGTTTTGGCGAGGACGAGCTTCTCGAAGAACGCGGCGTCGATACCGAAGCGGTCGAGGAGGCGGGCGAGGTCACGCGCGACGCGACCGCGGGCGAGTCGAAGCCTCAGAAACGTATCGTCAAGGACGCCGTGGAGTTTCTCGACGAGCCGACCGACGACGACATCGCGGAGTTTGCGGAGGAACGCGGCGTTGGGCGCGACAAGGCGTTCGAGATAGTCGATAAGCTATGCATGGAGGGCGAGGCGATGAGAACGCGCGAAGGGACGGTACGTCTTCTCTAAAACGTAAGCCGTTTAAGCGGGCGCGGCAAACGACGGAGTACGAGCGCACACGGTAGCGCGTGTTTCGACACGCCGGTATGTGGTCGTGAGACTGAACCGCCGTAGCGCCGTGGTGATAGACATGGCAAAATCGTTCTACACACATATACGGGACGAATGGAAGAACCTCGACGAAGGGGAGATAGAGGAAGTACAGTGGCGACGCCTCCAGCGCTGGCGTGACGAGGGTGCGGTTGAACGCGTCGAACATCCGACGCGTCTCGACAGGGCGCGTTCTCTCGGATACAAGGCGAAGCAGGGCGTCGTAGTCGTCCGTTCGCGTGTCCGTAAGGGTAGCGCGCGTAAGCCCCGTCCGAACAAGGGGCGTCGGTCGAAGAGAATGGGTACGACACGTATCACGCGCGACAAGAGCCTCCAGCGTATCGCGGAGGAACGCACGTCGAAGAGATACCCGAACCTTGAGGTCCTTAACTCGTACTGGGTCGGCGCTGACGGCAGTTACAAATGGTTCGAGGTAATCCTCCTCGACCCCGACCATCCTGCGATACAGAACGACGACGACCTCGGCTGGATAGCCGACGCAGGCAAGGGACGCGCCGAACGCGCCAAGACCTCCGCAGGACAGCGCGGACGTGGTCAGCGTGAGCGAGGAAAGGGCACCGAACGGACGCGCCCTAGCAACGACGAAGGATAGAAGTTAGTCTATTCGAGATTTTCTAACGCTTCCGTGACGACGGTCTTGTAGTCACGGTCGCCGTAGATATCGCTTGCCTGTTCTCCGAGTTCGCCGTCTTCGATACGCTCCAGCGTCCGCTCCGCCGTCTCCGCAATCCACCGGTCGCGGGTGTCGGCGTCGACGACGGTCACCGACTCGGGACGGACGGAGGTGATAACGTCGTCCGAGTCGTCGGGTTCGTACGTGTCGGCCTTTCCGACTACGGCGACGTACTCGGGCGGTTCGACGTCGCGGATTACGTCGACAGCCTCGGGCTGGTACTGTCCGGCGTAGACGAGGAAGGTACCCGTCGGGTCAACGACGCGTGCCTTCCAGTACTCGGAGTCGCTACCGATATCCTCCTTCTCGGTCAGAGTGCCGACGACGAAGACGCGGTTCGCCTTCTCGCCCGTCGGAAGGAGGAGGTAGGTCGGCGCGCGCTCCTCGTCGCTCTCCTTGAACGTATGTCCTGCGTCACGGAACTCGCCCGCGAAGACACGTTTCGCCACCTCACGGCGTACGTCGGCGTTCGCGCTCATGCTACCGACCTCGCTTTCATGAGAAGGGCGTCTGCATCGGGCGTCTCGTCAACCTCCTCAACCTCGTCGGCGAGGACGTACCGTCCTATCTGCGGTCCTTCGACGCGGAAGTACCGTCCGACCAGAAGCGACTTTATACGGTCGGTGACGACGCTCGTATCGAGCGCGTCCATCGCCTCCTGTTTCGCCTCCTCCATCTCGATTCCGGTGACGCGCTCGGTCGCCTCACGGTCGAGGAGAACGTCGTACGTCTCGTTTCCGTCGTCGAGTACACCCTTGATACGCATATCGAACTCGCCCTCGACCTCCCCGTGTTCGGAGCAACGTCCGTTCTGGAGGACGCGCGTGCAGTCCTCCTTCGGGCACCGCTTGATGAGACCGCTACCGGACTGGACGGCGACGAGCGCGCCCTCAACCTCGGTTTCTTGGTCGCCGACCTCGATATCTGCGTCTATCTCCTCGACATCGGTCGAGGAGTTGAGCTTTATGCTCATACGTCCCTGAAACTCGTCGGTGACGACGTTTTCGAGGCGGTAGGTCGCGTCCTCCTCAAGCGTCGGTACGTCGCTCTTCGCCCACGACGTGAACTTGACCGTCCCCGTCTCGTCGCCGACGAGACCCGTCTGTGCAATCGAGTCGCTCGACGGCTCCCAGAGTTCGACGACCTTGACCTCAAGCGTCATCCATTCCTCGGGCTTGTCTATCTCGCCGACAGACGCCTTTTCGGAGCCGCCGCTTCCAAGCTGGTCGCGGGAGACGCCCGTCTCCTTGGCGAAGTGGCTCGTGACGCTACGGCGCGCCTCCTCCATCGGTACCTTGTACTCGTTCACGAGGTTTTCGAGCCTCTCCTTTACGTCGTCAACCGACACATCGGCGTGGTCTGAGAAACGCTCGGCTATCTGCTCTGCTGTCTGTTGTATATCGTTGTCTGCCATTTTTCTCTCTCCAGCCTCCTGTTCGTTTTTTCGTTGGGAGGCGTGGTAAGCTAAGCG